>JBKBUP010000280.1:0-2707 GCA_046289795.1 Dietzia sp.
CCCGAGCAGCGCGGAGCCCGGCACACGGACGTCGTCGAAGAAGATGTCGGCGGTCGCCGAGGCCCGCAGGCCGTGCTTCTTGTGCTTGGTGCTGGTCGCGATCCCGGGGGTCTCGGCCTCCACGACGAAGGCGGCCTGGCCGCGCGAGCCGAGGTCCGGGTCCACCACCGCCTGCACCACCAGCACCGAGGCCACGCCGCCGTTGGTCACCCACGCCTTCTGGCCGGAGATCACCCACTCGTCCGCGGCCTCGTCGTAGCGGGCCCGGGTCCGCATGTTGCCCACGTCGCTGCCGGCCTCCGGCTCGGACGAGCAGAACCCGCCCACCGCAGGTTCGGCCTCGGTGCCGTAGCAGCGGGGCACCCACTCGATGATCTGCTCCGTGGTCCCCGCCGAGGCGATGCCCGCGGCGGCGAGCCCGGTGCCCATGATGGACATGCCGATCCCGGCATCGCCCCAGAACAGCTCCTCGCAGAGGATCGGGTACGACTGCCCGGTCGCGTCCTGCCGCAGCGTCGCCATGATCTCGTAGCCGTACAGGCCGATCTTGGCCGCCTCCTGGATGATCGGCCACGGCGTCTCCTCGCGCTCGTCCCACTCGTGGGCGGCCGGCCGCATGACCTCCTCGGCGAAGGCGTGCGCCCAGTCCTGCAGCTCGCGCTGCTCCTCGGTCAGTTCCATGTCGAAAGCCATCGGGTCCTCTCGGTGGTCATCGGGTGGCGGGTTCGCCGCCGGGTACGGCGGGCTCGTTCCCGACCTCGTCGTCGTCGTTGTCGTCGTTGTCGTTGTCGTTGTCGTTGTCGGAGTCGGAGTCGGGCCCGGACACCTCGGCGCGGTCGGGCACCAGTCCCGGCCCCCCGGCGGGTTCCCCGGCAGGGTCACCGACCGTGTCCCCGGCCGGACTCTCCCCCCTGGCCAGGTATCTCACCACGGTGTTGGCCATGGCGGTGACGGGCACCGCGAACAGTGCGCCCACCACGCCGAACAGGTACGTCCCCGTGGCCACCACCAGGATCACGGCCAGCGGGTGGAGCGCCACGGCGTGCCCCATGAGGATGGGCTGCAGCAGGTGGGACTCGATCTGGTGCACCACCACGACGATCGCCAGCATCGCTATCGCGATCACCAGTCCCCTGTCCACGAGCGCGAGAGCGGTCGGGATCATTCCGGCGACGAGGGTGCCGAGGATGGGCACGAAGGACGCCAGGAACACCACCACGACGATGGGGATCACGAACGGCACGCGCAGCACCAGTGCACCGAGGCCGACCCCGGTCGCGTTGATGGCGGCCACCGTGAGCTGGGTCCGGGTGTACGCGCCGAGACTGCCCCAACCCCGGCGGAACGCCCCGTCGATCTGCCCGCGGCTGGCCCGCGGGAACCAGCGGACGAAGAACTCCCACAGCTTCTCGCCGTGGTACAGGAAGAAGAACAACGAGACCAGGCAGATGAGCAGACCGGCCACGGCGTCGACGGCGGTGTGGCCGAACTGGACCGCGCCCGCGGCCACGGCCTCGGAGTTGGACTCGATCCAGGTCCGCGCCTGGGCGACGGCCTCCTGCAGCCGGTCGGCGGTCAGGTGGAGGGGGCTCTCCTCCAGCCACTGCAGGGCGGCGTCGGTGCCGCTGCCGATCTTCTCCCGCATCGCGGGGAACCCGGTTGCGAGCTGGGTGGTGACGGCCGCCAACGCACCGAGGACCAGGACCAGGACCCCGACGACGACGACGAGGGCCGCCGCCGCCCGCGGGACCCGCGCCGGCACGCGGTCCACCAGGGGCCTGAGCATGGCCGCGAGCAACACCGCGATGGCGAGAGGCGCGGCGATCAGGGAGACCCGGCCGATCGCCTCCCCGAGGATCCAGCCGCCTCCGGCGATCAGCAGCAGGCACGCCGACCACGCCGCCGCGAGGACCACCGGGTAGGGCAGGTGGGCTCGGGCGATCGCGGCCGGCCCGGCGTCGCCGCCGTGGGTTCCCGGGGTCGTCATGGTGATCACCTTAAGCGGGTGCGTGCCCGTCAGAAGGTGGATCGTCCGTGCCCGTCGGAAGGCGTGATCGGGTGCCGGACCATACTCCCCATCCGCGTCCTCCGCGACTGGTTGTGGAATTCGCCGCGAGTGGAAGAGTCGGTGTGACACCCGTGAACTCACACCCAACCCATCGGAGGAGTCACATGTCTGACAAGAAGTCCGCCGCATCCAAGACGGCCGGAGCCGCGGCCAAGAAGGTCGCCGACGCCGCCGGCAAACTCGCCGACGAGGTGATCGGCGGCGGAGACGTCGTGCCCGGCGTCCCGGCCCCGAAGCCACCGTCGCTCGAGGAGCCCACCACTCCGACCGGCCCACTGCCCCCCAAGCCGGACCAGAAGGGCGCCACGCCGTTCAGCCCCACCGGGGCCGAGTCCGCCGACACCGAGGACGCCGCCCGCCAGCAGGGCGAGTTCCTCACCACCGCCCAGGGCGCACGCCTCTCGGACACCGACCACTCCCAGAAGGCCGGTCGCCGCGGGCCGACCCTCCTGCAGGACCATCACCTGCGCGAGAAGATCACCCACTTCGACCACGAGCGCATCCCGGAGCGCGTCGTCCACGCCCGGGGTACCGGCGCGCACGGCGTGTTCGTGGGCAACGGCGCCGCGGCGAGCGTCTGCAAGGCCGGCGTGTTCGCCGAGGGCAAGGAGACCGAGGTCTTCGTCCGGTTCTCCTCCG
>JBKBUP010000281.1:0-2670 GCA_046289795.1 Dietzia sp.
CGTTCCGCGTACCACCAGCCCTGTGTCGGAACCGGGGGGACCGCGGGAGTCCCCACGGTGCTCTCGATCGACCGCGGCCGACTTCCGAACGGGCTCGAGCTCAGGCAGGGAGGCGGCGCCCAGTCCTTCGCCGGCATCGTCGGCACCCCGCTGGAGCGGGGCACGTTCCCCATCACGCTCCGTGCGCGCAACGGTCGTCAAGCAGACGCCACGCTCGACGCAACGATCGTCGTCAACCCGGCGCTCACAGTCACCACCCTCGAGGTCGCGGGCTCCTCGCCGTTTCGCTCCTGCGTACCGCCGGCTGAGCCAGGGCCCTCCTGCGGCGCTCTGTTCACGATCCGCACCTACAGCCTGACTGGCACACTCGACGGCCCCACATCACTCGACGTGTGGCGCCAGGCCGGCCTGCCGGTCGGCACCGAGTTCGTGACCAGCACCGGACCGCCCGTCACGACGCTGCTCGACCGCGGAGTGAGCGAGACGTCGATGACCTTCGCGGTTCCTACAATGCCCCCCGGTTCGTACGAGGCCGAGGCCAGCTACCGCGGCGGCGTCGAGACCGGGCCGAGCACGTCCGGTCGCCTTCAGTTCAGGTGGCTCGGTTCTCCCGCCGAGGGCGCTCCGGGATCGGTCGGAGCGGGTGCAGCGGGCGGATCGGGCCCGGCGGCGGGGACGCCCTATTCCTCGTCGACGGCGTCGACGGGCTGATCTGCGAGGCGTAGCCGGTAGCGGCGCGAGCCGGGGGGCCGGTGCCATGCCGGGCGGGCCTGCGCTATGAGTGCGCTCGCGGAAGTATGGGTTCAACCGATCAGCAGCATGACCACGTTGACTCCTGCGATGGCGATCGCCGCGTAGAACGGTCCCTTCCCCGTGGTGCGGGTCGCCGCCACCGCCAGCACGAGCACCACGGCCAACAGGATCCACTGACCGGCCGTCGGTGGAGTGCCCCGGCCGAAGGCGGAGACAACCGATGCCACGACGAGTGCCAGTGCGGCCACAGGCGGAACTATCGAGGGCGACAGTCGGTGAGGGAATCCTCGGACTCCGGTCGTGGCGTCGTCGGCGAGGTCGGGCATGGCATTGAGCAGATGCGCGGCAAAGCCGAGCAGTGCACCGACGGCGACCATCCACAGGGGCGGCAGAGCGGCCGGGTCCCGCGCCAATGACACCACGGCGGGCAAGCAGCCGAAGGCGACCGAATACGGAAGCCATGACAACACGGTGGACTTGAGCGCGACGTTGTACGCCAGAGCCGCACCGACCCCGAACGTGAGATGGAGAAGGCCGGCGCCGAGCCCGCACAGCAGCGACGCGACAACACACACCACACCTGCGGCACCGATCGCCGAGCGCACCACCCCCGCTGAGATCTGTCCGGTCGCGAGTGGCTTGTCGGAACGGCCGACCCGTCGATCGCGCTCTCGGTCCCACAGATCATTGGTCCATCCCACGACGAGCTGACCACTCAGGACTGCGACAAAGAGCACTACCGCGGTGTACCTGTCCACGCCCATACTCGCCGCGAGCACCAGGGTGAGCACGGTGACCGCAATAGCCGGGACGGGGTGAGCAGTCCGTACGAGTGGGAGAACTATCGACATGGTCACGCTTCGAAGGTCTGGATCCGGCGCGATGCGTGGCCGGCTTCAGTTCAGGGCGAACTGATCAGCCGCGGTGTCTCACTCTCGACGAGCAGGGCCTGATCGTCGTTCACAAACGTCAGCGGGTAGTCGCTCCCGTAGGTGTCCTTGAGCTGCGCGATGAGCGCGGGCGGGTAGGGTGGGAGTGCGCCATTCGCGTGAGGGATCACGACGGTCTCGACCAGACCGAGTCCGCTGTGGTCGGCGAGATCGGGCGCGGCGGAGGGGTCGTCCATGAGGCTGATCGGTTCGATGCTGGTGCCGGTGATGACCGAACCGGCGCTCGAGCCGATGTAGGGCAGTCCCGCTCGCACCCGTTCGACGAGGACCGCATCCGCACTATGACGGCGCAGCGCCGCCAGGAGTACGAAGGTGTTGCCTCCTGCGACATAGAGGACGTCGACCTGGTCGAGCACGCCGGCGAAAGCGCCCACGTCGTGGAAGTCGGCGGCGGTGATGTCGGTCAGCACGTAGCCCAGTTCCGAGAGCTGCGCGCGTTCTGCTGCCACGAACTCCGCACCCGCGTAGGGGCTGGCGGCGTCGTTCAGGTACCCGATGCGCACCGCGGGTGCGGGGCGGTCGACATGCTCGGCGATGAAGCCGGGCACGGCGCCGACGCCGAGGGACAGCAGAAGCAGGTTCATGGCGCCACTCTACGAGGGAGGGGTCTGACAGGACGGCCGTATCGGCGGTCAGGCTCACGTCGCGGCGGGGTGGATCTCCGCGCGGTGCCAACCGCCGGACCGCTACTTCGCCGCGAGCTTGATCGCCAGCGTCGCGGCGACTACGGCGACGTCATCGGAGGTTCTGACCTCATGTGTGACCGGGAGCAGCTTGCCGGTCAGTGCCGTGCCGGCGATGCGCTCGCGAACATCGATGGGAAGGCCGGGCGTATCCCGAAGGACGTCACGATGACGTTCGGCAAAGTAGAAGGTGACCGTGAGGACGCCGCTGTCGACGGCGAGCCACGCGACCGTTTTCGAGCCTCGGGTCGCCTTAGCGAGCCACCCGCCGTCCCGGTAGTACC
>JBKBUP010000282.1:0-2662 GCA_046289795.1 Dietzia sp.
GCCCCGGAGCCCGCCCGATGAGCGCGGCCCGGCTGCTCGCGTGGCGCGGGTGCGAACTCCTGGCGGGGCTCGTCGTGGCCGCACTCGTCGGAGCCCTCACCCTCACGGCGATCGACGCCCTGTCGCTGCCGGAGCCCAGCTGGCTGCCCGAGGCCCTGGGCGCCACCGTCGCCGCGGGCCTGGTGGTGCTGGCCGGCTGGCTCCTGCTGCGCCGGGGCCGCGGGGGGCACGGAACCGGCCCCGGGACCGGCCACGGGACCGGCGAGCGCGGACTGTGGCTCCTCGGGACCGCCGGCCCCGCGTTCCTGGCCTCCTCCCACCTCGGGTTGCTGCTGAACGACACCCCGCACTACCTGTTCGGGCTCGGCGGCGACCAGCTCAACCGCGTCGCCTACGTCACCCGCTTCGCCGACTCGCCCGCCCTGAACGACCCCTTCTACGCCGACGCCGCCCCCTTCTATCCACCACAGTGGTTCTGGGTGGGCGGGCGACTGGCGGCCCTGGCGGGGGTCGAGGGCTGGGAGTTCTACAAGCCGTACTCGATCGTCACCATGGCGATCGCGGGCGCGATCGCGTTCGTCGCCTGGCGCTGGCTGGTGCCGACGCGGCTGGCGGTTCTGTTCGGTCTGGTCACCGCGGTAGTAGGCGGGCACACCAACGCCTACGAGCCCTACTCGTGGATCCTCATCTGCCTCCTCCCGCAGGTCGTGGTGGCGACCTTCCTGCTCTGCGCACGCGCCGCCGCGCGGTCGCGGGGCCCCGGGGACGGCCGACCCACGTGGCCGCTGGTCGTGACGATCGGCGTCTACCTGGGCTGGGCCGCTCTGGGATACACGCTCATCGCGGGTTTCGCGGCGTTGCTGGTGGCCCTCGTCGTCGTCGTCAACTCCTGGCGCTACCGCGCCGACCGGCGCGTGGTCGCGGGCCTACTCGCCCGTCTGGTCGCGGTGGCCGCGATCTCCGCGGCCCTCGCGCTGGTGTTCTGGCACCGCTTCCTCCTGGCGGTGCTGGGTGGCGCGCAGACCGAGCCGTCCGTGGCCAACGACTTCGCCCCGGAGATCGGTTCACGCTGGCCGCTGCCGATGTTCGAGGTGTCCGCCACGGGCCTGTTGTGCCTGATCGGCGTGGTGTGGCTGGTGGTGACGGTGTGGCCGGGCGGTGCCGGGCGGCTCGCCGACCGCGGTGCGGCGTCGCTGAGCGCCCGGATCGAATCCGGGAAGGACGACCACGACGACGACGAGGGCGTCCTCACCCGCCCCGGCTGGCCGCTCCCGGCACCCGCCCGCGCGCTCGTGCTGGCGCAGGCGCTGGGGGTGATGGTCCTGACGGTGCTCGGTTGGTTCGCGCTCTCGGGCCTGCGGACAGTCACCGGGTCCACGCTGCTGCCGTTCCGGATGATCCCGGTGATCACGCTCGCGCTCGCCCTCGCCGGGGTGATCGGCTCGCTCGCCCTGGCCCGGTGGGCGGTGTCCACCTCGCCCGCGCGCTCGTGCGGCCGGGTCGCGGCGGCGGCCGTGGTGGTGGCCGGGCTGGCCGCGGTCCAGTTGGCGCAGCACGTCTCCGAGGAGGACTCGCGCTTCGCCGCCGCGGCCCGCGAGACCGCGGCGGCCCCGACGGCGGTGCTGGACGCGATCGACGAGATGACCCCCGGGCGCGAGCCCTCCGACCTGGTGGTCCTCACCTCGGTCCCGACCGTCTACGCCTACCGCCCGTACTTCACCTTCCAGGCACCCACTCAGGCCTACGCCACCCCGGCGGGGCGCTACACCGAACGGACGGACGAGATCCGTGGTTGGGCCACCGCCGACTCCCCCGGAGAACTGGCCGACGCGTTGGACTCCAGCCCCTTCCGTGGTCCGGACGTGATGGTGCTCGCGCGGGAGGGCTCGCGGAACTGGGTGCTGCCGGTGATGGTCAACACGATGCCCCTGGCCCGGAACAACAGTCGGGAGAAGATCAGGTTCCACCCGGAGCTCTTCGCGGACCCGGAACTGTTCGACGTCCGCGAGGTGGGCTCGAAGGCCGTGATCGTGCGGCGGTGACCCGGGCGGGCGCAGCTCAGACGGTTCGCAAAGGCGGGCCACGGGATGGTCGGCGCCGTCAGGCGGGCCGCAGGGTCGCCGGTACCGGGAACGGTGCCACGATCTCGCGGCCGACCTCCTCGATCGCGTCCGTGAGCGCCGTGGAGAGCACGATCCGGTCCTCGTAGAGGTGGGAGATCCGCACCACGGTGTCGCGGCCGTTCTCGTGGAACAGGAAACGCTCCATGAGGAACCGCAGACCGATCCCCTCGAGCACGTCCTCCGCCTGGTGCCAGTCGTCGACCGGATCGAGCGGGCGGCCGAGCCGGTCGATCGGCACGAGCAACGGCTCGGCGACGACCATGTCGATCCACCCGATCAGTTCACCGTCCTCACGGCGGTGCGGGATCCACGCCTCGGGAATCATGTGGGCCCTCCCTACTGTTCGCACTCACCGCGGTGCTGGGCCCGATTCGTCGCGGCGGGTGCGACCAGGAGCGCCGTGGCTGCGACCACCGCGGGCGCGGGTGGTCAGAACTTCCGGAAGCTGTGGCCGAGCAGCCTCTTTGCGCCCGCGGCGAACTTGCCCGCCCTCGCCGCGGTCGGCAACAGCGACAGCGCGTTGTACCGCGAGGTCAGGT
>JBKBUP010000283.1:0-2651 GCA_046289795.1 Dietzia sp.
ACCTCGTCGCCGGACACCGCCTGGAGCCGCCGAGCGCCGTCGCCGAGTCTGCGTCACCGGCCGCCGAGGAGGTGCCCAGTGGCCGGTGAGGACCTCGCCAACGCGCGCCTGGCCGAGCCCCCCCGGCCGCCGGTCCCGGTGGAGGCGGTCACCGCACCGGAGCTCGTCCGGACCGGGGACGCGCTGGCACGCCGCACCTGGGAGATGGGTCTGCACGAGTGGTTCTGGGGGGAGGGGGTGTGCCTCCTCGGCCTGGCCCGCCTCGCCCGCGCCCAGGGTCGGCCCTATCCGGGGGACGTGCTGGCCTGGTTGGAGGAGCGAGTGCGCACCGGCGTCACCGTCGAGCACGTCAACCACCTCGCGCCCGGCGCCGCCCTGGCGCTCGCGATCGGCGACCGGCCCGACCTCGCGGACGCGTTGCACGACCTCGTCGCCTGGCTGAGGACTCCCGGAGCAGCCACCTATGACGCGGAGGGGACCCTGGAGCACTGGCCGGGCGGGATCTGGGCCGACACCGTCTTCATGACCGGCGTCACGCTGGGCCACATCGGCCTCGCCACCGGCGACCACCGCCTCATCGTGACCTTCGCCGAGCAGGTCCGGCGTCACCACGCGGTCCTCCAGGACGAGGAGACCGGGCTGTTCGTCCATGGCTCCCACCACGGGCAGGTGATCCGCTGCTTCTGGGGCCGGGCCAACGCCTGGTGCGCCCTGGCGATGGTGGAGCTGCTCGAGGTCGCCGAGGCGCTCGGCACGGAGCAGGTGGAGAGCCTCGGGCTGACGGAGACGGTCTCGATGACCAGGGCGGACCTCGCCCGTCAGCTGGTCGCGCTGGCCGACCTCCAACCCGAGCACGGGGTGTGGAGCGTGCTCGTCGACGAGCACCCGGAGACGGCCGGCCTGGTGGAGACCTCGGCCGCCGCCGGGATCGGTGCGGCGATGCTGCGCGCCCATCGGCTGCTGCCCGACCTGCCCACCACGGTGCACCGGGCCGGGTGGCGCGCGGTGCGCGGCGTGATGGCCTACGTCGATCCCGACGGCACCCTGACCCGCACCAGTGCCGGCACGGTGCTCCAGCTGGTGCCGTTCGGCTACAGCGTCATCCGCGACGACCGGATCCAGCCGTGGGGACAGGGCCTGGCCCTGCATGCCGTCGCCGCGGCCCTGGAAGCCCTCAACTCGGGAGAGGAGCCGATGTGACCCGTTCCGACACGGGTGGGAGCCCTGCGGCAGGGGCCGACCCGGCAGCCGACGACCCCGTCGTGCTCTGCGTGGGCGAGGCCCTGATCGCTCTCACCCCCCTCTGCGGCTCACTGCGGGAGGCCACCCAGCTGTCCGTCTCGGCCGCCGGGGCCGAGCTGAACGTCGCCGTCCACCTCGCCCGGCAGGGGATGCGCGCCCGCTTCGCCGGCCGCGTCGGAGATGACCCGTTCGGTCAGCGACTGCGCGACGTCCTCCGCCACGAGGGCGTCGACGACGGCCCGCTGGAGGTCGACCCCGACCTGCCGACGGGGGTGTACGCCAAGGACCCGGCGGCCACCGGCACCGCCGTCCTCTACTACCGGAGCGGCTCGGCGGCGTCCCGGATGCGGGCACTGCCTCCCGGCGCCCTGCACGGTGTCGACCTGGTGCACCTCAGTGGCATCACTCCCGCCCTCTCCGCGGAGTGCGACGCCCTGGTCGCCGGACTCCTGGACACCCCGGGGCCGGCCACCTCCTTCGACGTCAACCACCGGCCCGGGCTGTGGTCCGCCGCGGACGCCGCCTCGCGGCTCCTGGAGCTCGCGGGTCGCGCCGGGACGGTCTTCGTCGGACTCGACGAGGCGGCCCGGCTGTGGGACGTCGCCACCCCCGCGGACGTGCGCGCCCTGCTGCCCGACGTGGCCGAGCTCGTCGTCAAGCACAGCAGCATCGAGGCGACCGCCTTCACCCCACACGGCACGACGGTCGAGCCGGCCCTCCCGGTCGACGTCGTCGAGCCGGTCGGCGCCGGCGACGCGTTCGCCGCGGGGTACCTCTCGGCCCGCCGCCTCGGGAAGCCGGTTGATGCGGCCCTCCGGCGGGGGCACGCACTCGCCGCCCAGGTGCTCACCTCGCACAGCGACACCGGCCCACCTCGCGACAGCGCCCCGCCGACGCCCGACGCCCGGCCCGCACCTGCGGACTGAGAGGACTCCCATGGCCACCGCCACCCACGACCCGGCGACGCTCAGCCCCGCCCAGCGCGCCGAAGGACTCCGCCGGCTCGCCGACGAGGAGTTCGACGTGCTCGTCATCGGGGGCGGTGTCGTCGGCACCGGAGTCGCCCTGGACGCCGCGACCCGCGGCCTGTCCGTCGCGCTCGTCGAGGCACGGGACTACGCCTCAGGAACGTCGAGCCGCTCGAGCAAGCTGGTGCACGGCGGCCTGCGCTACCTCGAGCAGCTCGACTTCGGGCTCGTCCGGGAGGCGCTCCGCGAGCGGGCGCTGATCCTCAACACACTGTGTCCGCACCTCGCCCGACCGGTGCCGTTCCTCTTCCCGCTCACCCACCGCTGGTGGGAGCGCCTGTACGTCGGCACCGGGGTGGCGCTCTACGACCTGCTGGGCGGACGGCACGGGGTGCCGACACACCAGCACCTGACCCGGAAGGGTGCCCGGAAGCTCTTCCC
>JBKBUP010000284.1:0-2637 GCA_046289795.1 Dietzia sp.
GCGTCGTCGACGGTTCGCTCAGGCCGCGCGAGAAGGTCAAGATGATGTCGACGGGCAGCACCCACGAGGCGCTCGAGGTCGGGATCATCTCGCCCGAGCCCAAGGCCACCAAGGGGCTCGGCCCCGGCGAGGTCGGCTACCTCATCACCGGCGTCAAGGACGTCCGTCAGTCCAAGGTCGGCGACACGGTGACGAGCGCCCGGGGTGGCGCCGAGGAGGCGCTGGCCGGGTACAAGGAACCCAACCCGATGGTGTTCTCGGGGCTCTACCCGATCGACGGATCCGACTACCCGGTGCTGCGCGACGCCCTGGACAAGCTCCAGCTCAACGATGCCTCGCTGGACTACGAGCCGGAGACCTCGGTCGCGCTGGGCTTCGGCTTCCGCTGCGGCTTCCTGGGTCTGCTGCACATGGAGATCACCCGGGACCGGCTTGAGCGTGAGTTCGACCTCGACCTGATCTCCACGGCCCCGAACGTGGTGTACCGCGTGGTCGCGGAGGACGGCACGGAGCACCAGGTCACCAACCCGTCGTACTGGCCCGAGGGCAAGCACCGCGAGATCTTCGAGCCGATCGTCAAGACCACGATCATCGTGCCGAGCGAGTACGTGGGCACGACCATGGAGTTGTGCCAGTCCAAGCGGGGCGAGATGAAGGGCATGGACTACCTGTCCGAGACCCGCGTCGAGCTGCGCTACGTCATGCCGATGGGCGAGATCATCTTCGACTTCTTCGACTCGCTCAAGTCCCGGACCAAGGGATACGCGTCGATGGACTACGAGGAGGCCGGCGAGCAGGCGTCCGACCTGGTCAAGGTCGACATCCTGTTGCAGGGGGAGGCCGTGGACGCCTTCTCCGCGATCGTGCACCGGGACTACGCGCAGGCCTACGGCAACAAGATGACGGGCAAGCTCAAGGAGCTCATCCCGCGCCAGCAGTACGAGGTGCCGATCCAGGCGGCGATCGGCGCGAAGATCATCTCCCGCGAGAACATCCGTGCCATCCGCAAGGACGTGCTCTCCAAGTGCTACGGCGGCGACATCAGCCGCAAGCGCAAGCTGCTCGAGAAGCAGAAAGAGGGCAAGAAGCGCATGAAGTCGATCGGTCGCGTGGATGTGCCCCAGGAGGCCTTCGTGGCCGCGCTGTCCGCGGATTCGAGCGCGGACAAGAAGTAGCCGGGGCCGCGCCGGGGCGTCCTCAATCCCGCGCGCTCGGTCCCGCGCGCTCGGTCCCGCGTGCTCAGTGCCTCGCGCTCAGTGTCTCGCTCGGTGGCGCCGCACGGCGGACCGGTTGGTGCAGCGGGTCGAGCAGTACCGCTTGCGGCCGTTGCGGGTGGTGTCGGCGAAGACGTCCACGCAGTCGTCGGCCGCGCACCTGGCCAGGCGGTCGATGCCGCGCGAGGTCAGATGCAGTGCGGTGCCCACCGAGAACATGGCGGTGAGCAGGCGGGCGAACGAGACGTCGTCGGCGCGGTAGTGCACGTGCCAGTGGCCGTCGTGGTCGGTGAGCCGCGGCGGCGCCGAGTGTTCGGCGAGTAGTGCGTTGAGGACGTCGGCCCGCCCGCGGGGGTCGGTGGTGTCGACGACGACGAGCCAGTCGTCGAGGAACCTCAGCACCTCCTCCAGGTCCGCGTCGGAGGCGCCCCGGTCGATGGTCACCCCCGACTCCCGGCAACGGTCCACCAGTTCGCGGGTGGTGCGGGGACGGCGGCCCGCCAGGTCGGCGGCCAGGGTCACCGGATCGGCCCCGTAAGGGTTGATATACACAAACCAATTACAGCACAGTGATCGGTATGCCTCAGTCACTCGCGGGTCTGGCCGCGTCCCCGGCCGTGGGGGTCTCAGTGTGGGTCCTCGCCGCGCTCGTGCTGGCCGCGTTCGTCGCGGGCTGGGTCGACTCGGTCGTCGGCGGTGGCGGGCTCATCCAGCTCCCGGCGCTGGTCGTCGGACTGCCCGCGGACGCCTCGACCCCCGAGATCCTCGGGACCAACAAGCTCTCCTCGGTCGCGGGGACACTGGTCGCCACCCTCACCTACCTCCGCAAGATCAGGGTGCCGGTCGGGATGGTCCTGCCACTCGTGCTGGCGGCCTTCGCCGGTTCGGCCGCGGGCTCCTCGGTGGCCCGGTTCATCCCCAGGGACCTGCTCACGCCCGTCGTGCTGGTGGCGGTGGTCACCGTCGGTGCCTACACGTGGTTCCGCCCCACCATGGGGCGCACCCACGAGGACCGGCACACGGGCTGGGCGCGGACCTGGCGCTCGGCGCTGATCGGTGTGGTGATCGGGTTCTACGACGGGGTGCTCGGCCCGGGCACGGGGTCGTTCTTCGTGATCGCGATCGTCGCGTTCCTGGGGTTCGGCTTCCTCCAGGGCACCGTGGCGGCCAAGCTCGCCAACCTCACCACCAACATCGCCTCGATCCTGGTGTTCGGCCTCCACGGCGAGGTGCTGTGGATCATCGGCGGCTGTATGGCGGTGGCCAACCTCACCGGTGGTTTCATCGGCGCGCGGATGGCGATGCGACACGGAAACGAGTTCATCCGCGTGGTGTTCCTGGTGGTCATCGGCATCCTGGCGGTCAAGCTGGCGTGGGACACGGTGGTCCAGTGGACGTGAGACCGGCCGGAGAGCAGACGTAG
>JBKBUP010000285.1:0-2632 GCA_046289795.1 Dietzia sp.
AGCGGGTGGAAGTGCAGCAGCAGCGGTCGGCGCGGGTGCTCCAGGTCCTGATCCCAGACCTCCTTGACCAGGAAGTCCTCGTCCTGAGGGTGCACCCCCAGCGCCTCGTCGTACGCGATCACCATGTTCTCGGCGGCGCGCCGCCACTCGGCGATCTCGCTGTCGTCGATCTTCAGGCGTCGGCAGATCCCCGCCCACCGGCCGTCGCCCAGTTCGGCGATGCGCTTGCAGGCGATGGTCGCGGCCACCAGGTTGAACCGCGCCATGGCGTTGGTGAACAGGTTGTTGTCCACCACGGTGGTGTACTCGTCGGGCCCGGTGACGCCGTGGATGTTGAAGCAGCCGTCCTCGGCGAAGAACCCGAGCGAGACCCACATCCGCGCGGTCTCGACCAGCACGTCCACGCCCTCGCGGATCATGAACTCCTGGTCCTCGGTGGCCCACAGGTACTTGACCATGGCGTGCGCGATGTCGGCGTTGATGTGGTACTGCGCGGTGCCGGCCTCGTAGTAGGCGGAGGCCTCCTCGCCGTTGATCGTGCGCCACGGGTACAGCGCACCGTTGACCGACAGGAAGCGTGCGCGCTCGCGCGCCTTGTCGAGCATCGAGTACCGGAAGCGCAGGGCGTTGCGGGCGAACCGCGGCATCGTGTAGGTCAGGAACGGCAGGACGTAGGTCTCGGTGTCCCAGAAATAGTGGCCGGAGTAGCCGCTCCCGGTGACGCCCTTCGCGGCGATCCCGTAGGTCTCGGCGCGCGCGGAGGCCTGGGCCAGCTGGAACAGGTTGAAGCGGATGGCCTGCTGGGTCTCGGCCGGACCGTCCACCTCCACGTCCCCGCGGTGCCAGAAGTGGTCGTACCAGTCGCGCTGCGTGCGCTGCAGTTCCTCCAGGCCGCGGTCGCGTGCTCGGGACAGGGTGCGTGCACACCGGTCGGCCAGCTCGCGCGCCGGGACCTTCTCGGAGGTGTGGTAGGCCGCCAGCTTGGTCAGCCTCAGGACGCGGCCGGGGGTGGCGTGGGCGTGGTAGACGACCTTGGACGCGTCGTCGTCGACCTCCACGCTCATGTCGACGTCGTCCTCGGTCTCGACCTCGTGGTCCACGGCCACGGCGATCGACATCCCGGAGTTGGCGCAGCGGTAGCCGTGCACCTGGTATCCGCGTTGCCCCTCGGAGAGCATCGGCTCGAGCACCCGGTGGTCGAGCCCGTCCGACCGGCGCGGGTCGAAGCCCTCGGGCACGGCCTCGGCGGAGTGATACTCGTCCTCGCCGTCCTGCCGGTTGAGGACCTGCGACGAGATCACGACCGGCGCCGGCTCGTCCGGCAGCTCGATCTCGTAGGTCATCACCGCGAGGTGCTTCTCCACCATCGAGACCATGCGGCTGGTGCGGATGATCACCTTCTTGCCGGCCGGCGTGCGCCAGACCAGCTCGCGGCGCAGGATGCCGTCGCGGAAGTCGATGCTGCGCTCGTAGTGTTCGAGGTCGGCCTCGCTCACCCGCAACGGCTCGTCGTCCACGTAGACGCGGATCGTCTTGGTGTCGGGGGCCTCGACCATCGTCTGACCCTCGCGCGCCAGACCGAACGCGTCCTCGGCGTGCTGGATGTGCCAGGTCTCGTGGAATCCGTTGACGTAGGTGCCGTGCGTGTGGGAGTCGCGGCCCTCCTCCGGGTTGCCGCGCATGCCCAGGTAGCCGTTGGCCACGGCGAACTGCGTCTCGGAGACCCCCAGCGGGGAGGCCTTGGGGTTGGTCTCCACCCAGCGCCACGGGTCCGCGGGGTGCGTGGAGCGGTTGATCTCCGGCACCTCGAGATGGCTGCGGAGGTTGACGCCGTACGTCGTCCGGATGTTGCCGGGGACGGACTGTCCGATCGTGTCGTGGACCGGGCCGCGCCCGGGGGGGACCGGGGTCATGACCGTGCCCCCGTCAGTCCGGGGATCAGCTCGGCCAGGTCGACGACGACGAGGTCGGCACCCTCCCGGAGCAGGACCTCGCGGCCCGCGCCGCGGTCCACGCCGATGACCTTGGCGAACCCGCCGGCGGCACCGGCCTGCACGCCCGAGACGGCGTCCTCGATCACCACGCAGCGGTCCGCGGGCACGCCCAGCAGTTCGGCGGCCCGCAGGTACGTGTCGGGCCGGGGCTTGCCGGGGATCCGATCAGCCTGCGCCACCAGTCCGTCGACGACGATCTCGAAGCGGTCCCGCAGCCCCGCCGCCTCGAGCACCGCGGTGGCGTTCTTGGAGCTGGAGACCACGCAGGAGGCGATCCCGGCCGCGTCGAGGGCGTCGAGGTAGGCGACCGACCCCGGGTAGGCCTCGATCCCCTCGTCGAGCAGCTCACGGAAGACGATGTTCTTGCGCAACCCCAGCCCGTTGATCGTGTCGTCCTCGGCTGAACCCTCGTCGTCGTCGCCCTCGGGCAGGGTGATGCCGCGCGCGGCGAGCATCGACGCGATGCCCTCCACCCGCGGTTTGCCGTCGATGTAGCGGAAGTAGTCCTCGTCCGAGTACGGGTCGATCCCGCGGTCGACGAAGTACGCGGAGAACATCCGGTTCCACGCCTGCATGTGCTTCTCCGCCGTCGGGGTGATGACCCCGTCCAGATCGAAGAGCACGGCGTCCACGCCGTC
>JBKBUP010000286.1:0-2628 GCA_046289795.1 Dietzia sp.
CGGCCTCACGGCCGCGATCCTGGCCGGTCGCTTCGAACTGGCCGCCGTGGTGGTGGCCATCAAGGCCCTGGGCCGCTACCCGGAGATCCGCGAGAACCCCGCCGTGAGCGAGCGGTTCATCATCGGCACGCTCACCTCGCTCCTCGTGGCCGCGGCGTGCGGGGCGGCCGGACTGGCGGTTCTCCACGCCCTCGGTTGACCTCGCCCGCAGCCCTCTGGCTATCCGAACCCTCAGTACGCTCGCCGGTATGACGTCTGACTTCGCGACCTCCCACGCAGAATCCCCCGGCGATGCCGACGACGCGACGGGGCGTGCCGGCGACGAGCCCGGGAACACCGCGCCCGGCCGGGCGCGCCAGAACATCATCTACCGGGCAGGCGTCTCGGGGATCACTCCGAAGGTGCCGACCAGCGCGGAGAAGCTCGAGGCCGCCGCGCGCCGCGCGCTCCTGCGACGGCCCGGTGGCAAACGGGCCTGGGCCTACGTCTACGGAGGGGCCGGTTCGGGCGTGACGATGTCGGCCAACCGCGACGCGTTGGACCGGCGCCAACTGGTCCCACGCGTCCTTCGCAACACCGCCCAGCGCGACCTCTCGACGGAGGTGCTCGGGCAGAAGCTCCCCGCACCGGTGCTCGTCGCACCGATCGGCGCCGCCGGACTGGTTCGTCGTGACGCCGATGTGCACATCGGGCGTGCCGCGGCCGAGCGCGGGCTGCCGTACATCCTGTCCTCGCAGGGTTCGTCGCCGATGGAATCCACGGCCGAGGCGATGAAGGACGGGCCACGCTGGTTCCAGCTGTACTGGAGCAGAGACGAGCAGCTGGTCGACAGCTTCATCTCCCGCGCGGAGGACATCGGCGCCGGGGCACTGGTCGTCACCCTCGACACCACGACTCTGGGCTGGAGGCCGTGGGATCTCGACCTCGGTTCGTTGCCGTTCACGCGAGGGGTCGGGATCGCGCAGTACACGTCGGATCCGCGTTTCACCGAGATGGTGGCCGAGCGGGTGGCGCATGAGGCCCGCACCGAATCCGGCGCAGAGTCCGATTCCGTCAAGGTCACACCGAAGGCCGTTCAGACGCTGTTCGAGATGGCGCGGAACCACCCCGGCGGGTTGCGCAGGAACCTGAGCGCCCCGGAGACCCGCGCCGCAGTCCAGACCTTCCTCGACACGTTCTCGAATCCGGCGCTGAACTGGGACCACATCGCCACGCTGCGGGATCGGACGCGACTGCCGGTCGTCCTCAAGGGCGTCCTCCACCCTGACGACGCCCAGCGGGCCTTCGACATGGGCGTCGATGCGGTGATGATCTCGAACCACGGAGGCCGCCAGGTGGACGGATCCATCGGCACCCTCGACGCACTCGTGCGGATCCGCGGAGCCGTCGGCCCGGAGCCGACGCTGCTGTTCGACTCGGGAATCCGCAACGGCACGGACGTGGTCAAGGCCATGGCGTGCGGGGCGGACGCCGTGACGATCGGGCGACCGCACATCTACGGCCTGGCCATCGCGGGGCAGCAGGGGGTCGGCGAGGTGCTCGACAACCTGCTCGCCGAGGTCGATCTCACGCTGTCGCTGTGCGGCGCGAGCTCGTGGGACGAGGTGGATGCCTCACTCCTGGCGTGAGGCCCGGGGCCGCCCCTCCGGCAGTGCCGACCCGGGGTGTCCTTGGTCACAGTGGGGCACCGGGTTTCGTGGTCGACCAACTCTCCCGTTACGGTAGGTTTCTAACCCTCCCGTTACGGGAGAGTGTGCATTGGCCCTCCGCGGACAGGACATCCCTTCGTGACAGCACCCACCCACGCCGGTTCACCCGGGTCGATCAACGATGACGACCTGGCTCCGGTCGGCGTCCTCGCCTCGTTCAGGTACGCCTTCTCGTCCCCGCGGCGACTGCGGACCGAGGTGCTGGCCGGGCTGGTGGTCGCGCTCGCGCTGATCCCCGAGGCCATCTCGTTCTCCATCCTCGCCGGGGTGGATCCGCGGGTCGGGCTGTTCGCCTCGTTCACCATGGCCGTGACGATCGCCTTCACCGGCGGACGGCCCGCGATGATCTCCGCCGCGACCGGCGCGATTGCCCTGGTCATCGCTCCCGTGGCGCGCGACTACGGGCTGGACTACTTCATCGCGACGGTGCTGCTGGCCGGCGTCATCCAGGTGGTCCTCAGCCTGATCGGCGTGGGCAGACTCATGCGCTTCATCCCCCGGTCGGTGATGGTGGGTTTCGTCAACGCCCTTGCCATCCTGATCTTCACCGCCCAGATCCCCCACCTGCTGGGTGTGCCGTGGCTGGTCTACCCGATGGTCGCGGCCGGGATCGCCATCATGGTGTTCTTCCCCAGACTGTCGGCCGCGGTGCCGGCCCCGCTGATCGCGATCGTGTCGCTCACCGCCCTCGTGGTGCTGTTCGGCTGGAGCATGCCCGACGTCCGCGACCAGGGCGAACTGCCCGGCTCGCTGCCGTCGCTGTTCATCCCCGACGTGCCGTGGACAATGGAGACGCTGCAGATCATCGCGCCCTACGCCTTCGCCATGGAGCTGGTCGGGCTCATGGAGTCGATGATGTCCGCCATACTCGTCGACGACATCTCCGAGGTGCGCACCGACAAGACCCGTGTGGGCTGGG
>JBKBUP010000287.1:0-2627 GCA_046289795.1 Dietzia sp.
CGCGCTTGACGCGGGCGACCATCTCGAGCGCGTTGCGGTTGTGGGCGTGCGCGGTGTCGACGACGAGGACGTCCACCCCGGCCTCGGTGAGGGTGCCGGCGCGCTGCCAGGCGTCCTCACCGGTACCGATCGCCGCGGCCACACGCAGTCGGCCGTCGGAGTCCTTGGTGGCGTCCGGGTGCTTCTCGGTCTTGACGAAGTCCTTGACCGTGATGAGCCCGGTGAGGCGACCGTCGCCGTCCACGATCGGCAGCTTCTCGATCTTGTGGCGACGCAGGAGACCGAGGGCGGCCTCGGCCGTGACACCCTCCCGCGCGACCACCAGCGGTGCGCGGGTCATGACCTCGTCGACCCGCCGCGACTTGTCCACCTCGAATCGCATGTCGCGGTTGGTGATGATGCCCACGAGTTCGCCCCGCTCGTCGGTCACCGGCAGGCCGGAGATCCGGTAGCGGGCGCACATCTCGTCGACCTCGGCGAGGGTGTTGGCGGGGGCACAGGTGACCGGATCGGTGACCATGCCCGCCTCCGAGCGCTTGACCGTGTCCACCTGTGCCGCCTGGTCGGCCACGGAGAGGTTGCGGTGCAGCACCCCGATCCCGCCCTGGCGGGCCATGGAGATGGCCATGCGCGCCTCGGTGACGGTGTCCATCGCGGACGACACGAGCGGCACCCGCAACGTGATGTCGCGGGTGAGTCGGGTACTCGTGTCGACCTCACTGGGGACCACCTCGGAGGCGGCCGGAAGAAGCAGCACGTCGTCGAAGGTCAGGCCCACCATGGCGACCTTCGTCGGATCGTCGCCGCCGGTGCGCACGGGGCCTCGCGACTCGCTCATCTGCCGTCCTCCTGGGGGTCGTCTAGGTCTGGAGTCCGAGGATAGTGCGTCCGAGGGCCCGGGCTCGAACCGTCGGCCCCGCCAGGTGGTGCCCACGGGTACGGTGGGGGCGTGAACGATCCCCTACGGCACGGCATGCCGCCCGACCCGTTCGCCGGCGATCCGGACGATCCGACCGCGGAACTGGCCGGGCTCGACCCCGTCGACGACGGCTTCCCCTCGGGGCCGCTCGACGCGGAGGAACGGCGTGCGATCGAGGAGGATCTGGCCGACCTCGCCGAGTTCCGGGAGCTCCTGGCCCCCACCGGCGCCAAGGGGGTGGCCGTGCAGTGCGAGGACTGCGCAGAGGAGCACTACCACGAGTGGGACATGCTCCGCGCCAACCTCATGCAGCTCCTCGAGGACGGCTCGCTCCTACCCCACGAGCCCGCGTTCGACCCGATCCCGGACGACTACGTCACGTGGGATTACTGCCGGGGATACGCCGACGCGGTGCGCGCGATGCGCCCGCGCCGCCTCTACTGGCGTCGCTGACCGGGCACACCGCTGAACCACCGGACTGCAGCCACGCTGTCGGACGGGATCAGCCGGTGGGCGGCACGGACTGCGTCGTCGCGGGCGCGCTGGTCGCCGCCGGCGCCGACGTCGGAACCTGGGTCACGGTGGTCCGGGTCGGTGCGGGCGTCGGCGGAACCGTGTCCACGTCGCCCGGCTGCGGCCGACCCGTGGTGGGTGCCAGGAAGTCCTGGATCCGCTGGGTGTCGATCGGGATCTGCAGGGTCGTGGAGATCCGCAGTCCGTCCAGCGGCAGCGGGATCACCGGCATACCGGCGGGCGGTGGCGGGATGAGGTTCGAGGGCAGTGGGACGGGAACCCCGGGCACGAGTGTCGCGGGTCCCTGACCCGGAGCGGGGGCCGGGGCGGGCGCGGGAGCTGGTGCCGGGGACGGGACCGAGCTGGGCGTGACCCTGCTCAGGTCACGCCTGATCGCGTCGCGGCGCTTCATCAACTCGACCCGTTCCGAGGCGTCCGAGACCTCGTCCAGCCGGCCGGACACCTCGTCGAGGAGACGCTCGGCCCGCTCGCGGTCTCCCTCGCGGGCTGCCAGATCCGCCGCGGCCAGGTGCTCGCTCAGGTCGCTGACCAGTTCCACCTCACCGGCGCGGTCGGAGAAGATCGTCTTGGAGACCCCCCACAGCGGGTCACCCGGCATCGCGCTGTGTGCGGCGACCGACAGGCCGCCGACGATGACGGCCGCCACGGCCGCGGCCCCGGTGACCGCCTGCCACAGCGCGGGGCGCTGCCCGTGGTGGTGCTCGTGGGACTTGGCCCAGCCACGTCGAGGCCACAGGCGGGAGACGTTCGGCGCGAGCGCGACCTCGATCTCCTGGTCACCCGGCAACTCGGGCAGGGGTGCGGAGTCGACCTCGTCGCGCCAGTCTGCCAAGAGTGCGGTCAGGACGTCTGTGTCGGCGGGGCGATCGCCCGCACCGAGGACGCTGAGGAGCTCGTCGTCACGCTCCAGCGCTTCCGGGTCCGGACCGTGCTCGTCGAGCGAGGCGGCGTCGTCGTCCCGGGTGCCGGGGTCGACATCGTCGTCGTTCATCGCCATCGCTCCTCTCCGTCCTGCTCGATCCTCGCCCGGAGTTGCTTCATGGCCCGGTGTTGGGCCACCCGCACGGCTCCGGCCGTACTGTCCACGATCTCCGCGGTCTCCTCCGCTGAGAGTCCTACGACCACTCGTAGTCGGATGATCTCCCTCTGCTTCTCGGGCAGGGTTCCCAGCAGT
>JBKBUP010000288.1:0-2594 GCA_046289795.1 Dietzia sp.
GTGAACCGCTCGGCCAATTCCCTGTCCACGTTCTTGAGCAGGACGTCCGAACGGCCTATGACGGTCACCTCGACGCCGAGAGCGGAGAACACGTGGGCGAACTCGCAGGCGATGAAGCCGGAGCCCTGGATCACCATTGATCTGGGCAGCTCCGGAATCCGCATGACGTCGTCACTGGTGTAGTAGGCGACCTCGGCATCCACGACGATCCCGGGGATCGAGGGGCGGGCCCCGGCGGCGATCACCACGGAGTCGGCCGTGATGATCTCCCCGGTGCCGGTGTCGATGGTCCGCGGCCCCACGAAGGTGGCGTGGCCGTCATACACCGTGACGTTGTCGCAGCGGTTGCGCCGGTAGTCCTCGCCGCTGGAGGCGATGGGGTCGATCCGACGATCGAACACCCGGGAGACGATGTCCGGCCAGCGGACGCCGTCGAGCGTCGAGTCGATCCCGTACGTGCTCGAGTGCCTGATGGCGGTGGCGGTGTCGGCGGCGTAGACGAACATCTTGGTGGGGATGCAGCCCACGTTGAGGCACGTCCCGCCGAACGATCCCTTCTCGCAGATCGCCACGGACTTGTCGGCGAACGACTCGTCGATCAACGAGTTGCCGCTGCCGGTACCGATCACGACGAGGTCGAAATGCCGGGAGGGGGTCTGGGTCATGGTCGTCAGGACTCCTTGGTGTGGGGTGCGAGAATCTGGTCCAGCCACTCGCCGAGGTGCTGGAAGACCACCTCGAGCACGTCCGCGCGGGACAGGAACACGTCGTGGCGGGCGCCGTCGACGGGGACGTCCGTGACCCGGTCCGAGACGCGGTCGGCGAAACGCTCCATCGAGCGGACGTCGAGGATCAGGTCGGTGTCGACGTCGAGGACTCCGTCCGCGCCGCGGGTGTGGGCGGATGACGCGGTGGATCGCAGCATGAGCACGGGCAGCGGGAGGTGGACCCCGGACTGCAGGCGCTTCTGCGCCCGGCGGACGGCCGCCAACCATCCGGCCCGGACCCCGACCCCACCCGGGGGTTTGAGTGCGGTGTCGAAGTGGAAATCCCCGTCGTGGTCGATGTGGGTGCTCACCACGTACCGGTCGGAGCTCTTCAGGGGTAGCCGGTAATAGGGCCTGGCGGAGCCCAGGGTGCGGATGACCGGGTCCAACAGGGTTCGGGCGCGGTCGGGGACGTCGAGCTGGAACCAGGGGGAGTTCAGGACCAGTCCCACGACGGGACCCAACTCGCCCCTGTCGCGACGCCGACCGAGCCACAGCGGCACCACCAGCCCGCCTGTGGAGTGCGCGGCCACGAGGACCGGGAGTCCGGGGTGTTCGGCGGTGATCACGGCCAGTGACTGGTCCAGTTCGTCGTCGTACCTCTCCAGGTCGGTGGTGAAGTGCGGTGTCAGGCCGTCCCGTCTGGAGCGACCGCACTTGCGCAGGTCCACGCCGTAGGTGGCGATCCCGCGACCGGCGAGGAACTCGGCGAGATGGGTGTGGAAGAAGTAATCGGACAGACCGTGGACGACCAGGAGGGCGGCGACGGGCTCCGCCGGTGCGTCCTCGTGCCGCACGAGAGTGGCCGAGATCGGTCCCTCACCGTCCGGATCGGTACCGAGCGGGAGCTCGCGTCGGCGGTAGGACGGGCCCAGCAGGTCCGGGGTCCACTGCCCGTCGGATCGGGCGGGGGCGACGGGATCGGGGGAGGGCGGAGACACGACGACCACCCTAGTCCGGTGTGCCGCGGGGGCAGGCCGGTGAGTAGTCTTGGAATCCGGTGGACGCGGGGTCGCCGGACGGGCCCGCGTCGATTCCAATTCGGGTCCACGACCAAATAGCGAGGGTAGCCGGTGACTGCAGATCAGGTGGCAAAGCACGGTACGACGGATGTGGCGCTCATCGGCGCGGGCACCATGAGCGCGACGCTCGGGGCTCTGCTGCGTCGCCTCCAGCCCGACTGGCAGATCGAGATCTTCGAGCGGCTCGAGGGCCCTGCGCTGGAGTCCTCCGACGCGTGGAACAACGCGGGAACCGGCCACTCGGCACTCTGCGAACTCAACTACTCGCCCAAGACCGCCGACGGCGACGTGGACATCACCAAGGCCGTGAGCGTCAACGAGAAGTTCCAGGTCTCCCGGCAGTTCTGGTCCTATGCCGTGGAGAACACGATTCTCGGTGACCCGACGGAGTGGATCCGCCCGGTCCCGCACATGAGTTTCGTGGCCGGCGAAGCCGGGCAGGACTACCTGCAGAAGCGGTACGAGAAGCTCGCGGGTCACCCCCTGTTCCCGGGGATGGGTCACACCACCGACTTCGGTGAGCTCGAGCGTCTCGTCCCCCTGATGGCCCGTGGTCGTTCCGCCGAGCAGCCCTTCGCCCTCAGTCACTTCGAGAACGGCACCGACGTGAACTTCGGTGCCCTCACCCGACAGTTCGTCAAGTACCTCACCCGGACCGGAACCGAGGTCCACTACCAGAACCAGGTCAAGGACCTCGAGCGAAATACCGACGGCACCTGGCGACTGACCGTGGCCAACCGCCACACCGGCGACGAGCGCACGGTGGACGCGAAGTTCGTCTTCGTCGGAGCGGGCGGCGGTGCGC
>JBKBUP010000028.1:0-18900 GCA_046289795.1 Dietzia sp.
GCGAGTTGTGTGGCCACCGTCTACGGGATGCTGGCGATCTGGCTTCGTCAGTCCGGGCGGGGACCCAACCCCGACTTCCAGAATTTCGGCGCGCCCGGCATCGGGCTGTACGTCAGCGTGATCCTCGTGCTGTTGCTGGTGATGACGCTGGCCGGCGTGCTGTGGGCGCGAACCCCGGAGCAGCGCGAGCTCGAGGACTCCGTCCGACACCGCGACTGAACCAGGGCCCCACCACGGAGGTGGGGCCCTGACGGCGTCGTACTGGCGGCACGGTCCCGCCGGGGTGTCCCGTCCCGGATCAGCGGGTGTCGACCGCCTTCTCGGCGGCCTCAGCCCACTCCTTCCACTGAACGGCCTGAGCACGAGCCTTCTCGGCGTCCTTCGACTTACCCGCGGCCTCGGCCTTCGCCGCCTGCTCCTCGAAGTCCTCCACCCGCACCCAGAACTGGGCGGCGCGGGCCTTGGCCTCCGGGTCGGTGCGGCGCCACTCCGCGTCGGCTGCATCGGAGACCGACTTCTCCAGGGCACGGATCCGTCCCTCGAGCTGACCCATCCTCTCGCGAGGGACCTTGCCGATCTCCTCCCAGCGGGTCTGTAGCTCGCGCAACGCCGAGCGGGCCGCTGCCAGGTTCTTGTCCGGATCGATCCGACCCTCGTAGTCGGCGAGCAGCGCCTCCTTGGCATCCGCATTTCCCTCGAATTCGGCATCCCGCTCGGCGGCAGCGGCGTGGCGTGCGTCGAAGAACTCGTCCTGCGCGGCCTTGAAGCGCTTCCACAGGGCGTCGTCGGCCTCGCGGGGGGCACGGCCAGCAGCTTTCCACTCGTCCATGAGCCGGCGGAACGCGGTGGCCGTGTCGTTCCAGTCAGTCGAGTGCGAGATGGCCTCGGCGCGCTCGACCAGCTCCTCCTTCACCCGCTTGACCGATGCGCGGTTGCGGTCCAGGTCCGCGAAGTGGGAACCGCGGCGCCGGTTGAACGCCTCACGTGCCTTGGAGAAACGCTTCCACAGCGCATCGTCGGTCTTGCGGTCGATGCCCCGGATGGTCTTCCACTCGTCGAGGATCTCCCGGAGGCGGTCGCCGGCGGCCTTCCACTGTGTGGACGACTCGCCGATCTCCTCGGCCTCGACGGCGAGCGCCTCCTTGCGGGTGATCGCGGTGGCGCGCTCCTCGTCCTTCCGCTGGCGGGCCTCGACCTCGACGGCGCCGGAGCGCTCGACCACGGCGGCGAGACGGCCGGCGAGAGAATCGAGATCCCCCACGGCGGCCGCGGTCGGGATCTGCTCGGCTAGGCTTGCTGCGGAGGCACGGGTCTTCTTGGCGTCCTGCGGGTGCGACTGGAGTCGGGCCTCGAGGAGCGAGACCTCCGCGACCAGGTCGTCGTACCTGAGGCCGAAGTGGGCCAGACCCTCCTCCGGGGCTCCCGCCTGCCAGGACCCGACCTGCCGCTCGCCGTCGGAGGTTCTGACGTACACGTCGCCGGAGTCGTCGACCCGACCCCACTCGGTCGGATCCGATGCCCGGACGATGCGCGACTCGGGGGCCGCAGCGGGCCGCGGCGCCACCTTCCGCGCCAGCGCGGCGGGTGACGGCGCACCGGGACGAGGTCCCGGGGTCGGTGCGGGGGTCGGTGCGGACGTTCCCGGGTTCGCCTCCCCGGGAGTGGTGGGTGTCTGGTCGCTCATCTTGTCCTCGTTTCGTTCTGCCGCGTGACACGGCACCATCGCCGGAGTCGCACCGGTCGTCGCCTCGCCGGCCCGGTGAGGGGACGGCATCCCCCTAGTGTGTACCAACCACCGCCCGGGTGTCGGGGTATCCCCGCCGAGTCCCGCCGAGTCCCGAGAGGGCGTTCCCGGGGAGGTCAGTAAGGTTCTCCGTGTGAGCACCCCTGTCGTCCTGGTACCCGGCGCGCCGGTCATGGTGCCCGAACTGTCCGGAGGGGCGGCCGCGGACACCGCCTCCCAGGTCGAGGTGGCACTGGGTCTCCTCCGAGCCGCCGCGGCGGGCCGCGACCGTGTGGTCGTGCTGGGGTCGGATCCCGCCGCGCGGACGATCGGCGACGTACGAGCCTCACTGATCAGGTGGGGGTCGGCGGTGCCGGTCGGACGGGCCGATGCACCCGCAGGTGAACACGCCGAGGTCCCCGACGCGGCCCTGATCGGATGGTGGCTCCTCGACCGGGCCGGGATCGACTTACCGAGGTCGTTCGTGGGCATCACCGGCGACGGGCAGCCCACACGGCACCCGGAGCCGGACACCCTCGTCGTCGTCGTGGCGGACGGTCCCGCCTCTCTCACCCCCCGCGCCCCCGTGCCCGAGGACCCGCGCGGCGTCACCCTCGATTCGGAACTGACCGACTGGCTGCGACGCGGTGGCCCGCTGCCGGATCCCGGTGGCGCGGTGGCGGATGACGTGGGGTGGTGGAGCCGACCCGCGTGGCTCGAGTTGGCCGGGTTGGTCGGGGAGCGGTCGGCGCTGGAGTCGGTGTCCTGGGCGCCGTTCGGTGTGGGCTATCACTGCGCGCGATGGGACCTCTCGTCGTCGTCGGATGCCGCGACCACCGGAGGCGCCGTATGACCGGCCCAGTGCCCGTCGCGGTGGTGGGGCCTACCGGAACCGGCAAGTCCGACCTGGCGCTGGACCTGGCGGAGCGTCTGGGCGGGGAGGTGGTCAACTGTGACGCCATGCAGCAGTACCGCGGCATGGACATCGGCACCGCGAAGCTGCCGCCGTCCCAGCGACGTGGCATCCCGCACCACAGACTCGACGTTCTCGAGGTGACCGAGACCGCGAGCGTCGCCGACTTCCGACGTGAGGCCGAGCGCGAGATCGCAGAGATACGGGAGCGCGGGAACGTGCCGATCCTGTGCGGCGGTTCGATGATGTACGTCCAGGCACTGATCGACGACTGGTCCATCCCCGACACCGATCCGCAGGTCCGTGCCCGCTACGAACGCCGACTCGAGGAGGTCGGGGTGCAGGCGCTGCACGCCGAGCTCGCCCGCGTGGACCCGGAGGCGGCGCGGACCATCCTGCCGTCCGATCCCCGCCGGACGGTTCGGGCGCTCGAGGTCGTGGAACTCACCGGTCAGCCGTTCTCCGCCTCGCGACCGACCATCGGTGACCCGCGCTGGGGCACGCGCCTGCTCGGCCTGCGCTGTGCGCTCCCCGAGCTCGATGAGCGGCTGACCGCGCGCACCGAGCGGATGTTCGCCGACGGACTGGTCGCCGAGGTGCGTGGGCTCGTCGGGCTCGGGCTGCTCGAGGGGGTGACGGCCCGCCGCGCCATCGGTTACGCGCAGGTACTCGACGAGATGGACGACGACCTGCGGATCGACGACGAGGGAGTGCTCCGTGCGCGCGAGCGGACTGTGATCGGCACCCGCCGGTACGTCCGCAGGCAACGATCGTGGTTCGGGCGCGATCACCGCATCAGCTGGATCGACACCGACACCGGGCCTGGCACTGAGACCGACACCCGCACCCACCCGGACGGCGCCGCCGCCACCGGCGTGCGGACCCCGCTGGACACCGCACTCGAACTCCTCGGGGAGGCGCCACGATGAGCACCTCGCCACCGGGCCGGGGCCGCGTCCAGTCGGTCGACCGGGCGTTCGCCCTGCTCGACGCGCTGGCCCGCCGGGGCGGGCGCGCCTCCCTCGGGGAACTCTGCGCCGACACCGGTCTGGCCGCGGCCACCGTGCACCGCCTGTGCGGCACTCTCGCCGACTCGGGCCACCTTCGCAGGGACGCGCGCCGCGATTATCTGCTCGGGCCCAGACTGCAGCGCATCGGGGACGCGGCCGGGCGGGCGACGTGGTCGTGGGCGGAGCCGGTCCTGGCGGCCGTGGTCGACGGAACCGGCGAGACCGCCAACCTGGCCGTCCGCGAGGGAGACGGGGTGGTGTACCTGGCCCAGGTCCCGTCACCGCACTCGATGCGGATGTTCACCGAGGTGGGGCGGCGGGTACACGTGCACTGCACGGCGGTGGGGAAGGCGTTGGTCGCACAGGACGACGACGACGAGGTCCGCGCCATGCTGGACCGGACCGGGATGCGTAGGTACACGGACTCTACGATCGTCGAGCCCGGCCGGTTGCTCGCCGAACTCGATCGCATACGCAGTGCCGGATTCGCCACCGACGAGTCGGAGCAGGAGGAGGGCGTCCGCTGTGTCGCGATCACGGTGGGGGTCGGAGACGCCGCGTTCGCCGTGTCCGCGTCGGGGCCCGAGGCGAGGTTCACCGAGGAGCGCCGCGACGCCGCCGTCGAGGTGCTCAGGTCGGCCGTGGCGGACCTGCACCCCTGAACCAGAAGATCCGCTACCCCGGCCCTGGATCCGCTACCCCCATGAGGGGAGCGGATATCCAGGGCGGGTAGCGGATCTCTGAGAACTCGCGTCCGGGGCGGTCCCTTACAGTCCGTTGGCCGCCTTGAACTCGCGGCGGCGGCGGTGCAGGATCGGCTCGGTGTAGCCCGACGGCTGCCCGGTGCCCTCGAGGATCAGCTCGCGAGCGGCCTGCCAGGCGATGGACGAGTCGAAGTCCGGTGCCATGTTCCGGTACGCGTCGTCGCCGGCGTTCTGCTTGTCGACGATCTCCGCCATGCGGCGCAGCGAGTCCTCCACGTCATCGGCGGTGATGATGCCGTGACGGATCCAGTTGGCCAGCATCTGCGAGGAGATCCGCAGGGTGGCGCGGTCCTCCATGAGGTTGACGTCGTGGATGTCCGGCACCTTCGAGACGCCGATGCCCTGTTCGACCCAGCGGACGACGTAACCGAGGATGGTCTGGCAGGAGTTGTCGACCTCCTCCTTCTTCTCCGCGTCGGTCCAGTCCGTGTCGGGTGCGAGCGGCACGCTGAGGATGTCGTCGACGCCGGCGCGGGGTCCACCCGCGAGGAGCTCCTCCTGCCGCGACATCACGTTCACCCGGTGGTAGTGGGTGGCGTGCAGGGTGGCACCGGTGGGGGACGGGACCCAGGCGGTGTTGGCGCCGGCCCTCGGCTGACCGATCTTCTCGGCGAGCATCTCGGACATGAGGTCGGTCTTGGCCCACATCCCCTTGCCGATCTGGGCGCGCCCACGCAGGCCGCAGGCCAGTCCGGTGTCGACGTTGAAGTCCTCGTAGGCCGTCATCCAGTGGGCGGACTTCATCTCACCCTTGCGGATCATCGGCCCGGCCTCCATAGAGGTGTGGATCTCGTCTCCGGTCCGGTCGAGGAAGCCGGTGTTGATGAACACGACCCGGTCGGTGGCCTCGGCGATACAGGCGGCGAGGTTGACCGAGGTGCGCCGCTCCTCGTCCATGATGCCCACCTTGAGGGTGTTCGCCGGCAGCCCCAGGAGCTTCTCGACACGACCGAACAGCTCGGTGGTGAACGCGACCTCCGCGGGGCCGTGCTGCTTGGGCTTGACGATGTAGATGGATCCGTGGCGGCTGTTGCCGCGCTCGTTGCCCCCGGCGATTCCGTGCATGCCGGCCAGTGAGGTGATCAGGGCGTCCAGGATGCCCTCGGGCAGCTCATTGCCCTCGGAGTCGAGAACCGCGGGGTTGGTCATCAGATGTCCCACGTTGCGGACGAAGAGCATCGAGCGACCGTGGAGGCGGACCTCGCCGGAACCGTCGGGCGCGGTGAAGACCCTGTCGTCGTTGAGGACGCGGGTGAAGGTCTTGTCGCCCTTGCGGATCTCCTCCGAGAGGTCGCCCTTCATGAGGCCCAACCAGTTGCGGTAGCCGTGGGTCTTGTCCTCCGCGTCGACGGCGGCGACGGAGTCCTCGAAGTCCATGATGGTGGAGACGGCGGACTCGAGAACGACGTCCTTGACGCCGGCGGAGTCGGTCGATCCGATCGGGGAGTCGGCGTCGATCTGGATCTCCACGTGCAGACCGTTGTTACGCAGCAGCACCGAGGTCGGGGCGGTGTCCTCACCCAGGTAGCCGACGAACTGCGCGGAATCGGCCAGGCCGGTGGTCGAGCCGTCGGCGAGCGTCACCTGCAGCTGTCCGTCGACCACGGAGTAGCCGGTGGTGCCGACGTGACTGCCGGATCCGAGCGGAGCGGCGTCGTCGAGGAACTCACGTGCCCAGGCGATGACCCTGTCCCCGCGGACCTTGTTGTAGGAGGAGCCCTGCTCCGCGCCACCGGACTCAGGGATCGCGTCGGTGCCGTAGAGGGCGTCGTACAACGAACCCCACCGGGCGTTGCCCGCGTTGATCGCGAATCGCGCGTTCATGATCGGCACGACCAACTGGGGGCCGGCGACCGTGGCGATCTCCTCGTCGACGTTCTCGGTGTTCACCCGGACGGAGTCCGGTTCCGGGACCAGGTAGCCGATCTCCTGCAGGAACGCCTTGTAGGCGGCGGGGTCGATCGGGGACGGATTCTCGTGGTGCCAGGTGTCGATCTTCGACTGCAGCTCGTCGCGGACCGCGAGCAGTTCACGGTTACGCGGTGCGAGGTCGGTGAAGATCTCGGAGACTCCCGCCCAGAACGCGTCGGGATCGACCCCGGTGCCCGGGATCGCCTGGGTGTTGACGAAGTCGTACAGGACCTCGTCGACCTGGACGCCGCCGACGGTGATGCGTTCGGACATCGATGTGCTCCTCACATAGGGGACCGTTCTCTTCCCCGACTCTAGTGCCCCCCTGCCGAGGGATCATCCGGCTTTTCCGCAGGGTGGAACGGGTCGCCGAGTTGGCTAGGATCTGTGGCCATGAGCCCAGCCCCTCCGACCGCACCGATCGACGGCATCGCCTTCATCAAGGGTCACGGAACCCTCAACGACTTCGTGATCCTGCCGGACGACCACGCCGAGCTGGACCTCGACGAGGATCTGGTACGGGCGCTCTGCGACAGGCGCGCCGGGATCGGCGCCGACGGGGTACTTCGGTTAGCAACCGCAGGATCCCTTGTGGACCGGGGTGTTCTCACCGTCCTGCCGGCGGGCGTGGACGCCGACCACTGGTTCATGGACTACCGCAATGCGGACGGCTCGATAGCCGAGATGTGCGGGAACGGGGTGAGGGTCTATGCCCACGCCCTGGTGTCGACCGGGCGCGCCGCGGTCGGCCGGATCCCCATCGGCACCCGTTCCGGCCCACGGCCCGCAGACATCCTCGGCCACGACGGGAACCACGCCGTGGTCCGCGTCGACATGGGGGAGCCCGGGCTCCTCGGGGTCTCCTCCGTCGAACTGGGTGACAGGGTCTACGCCGGCCTCGCCGTCGACATGGGCAACCCCCACCTCGCGTGCGTCGTCCCGGGTCTGGGAGCCGCGGAGTTGCGCGGACTCCCGGTGCACGAAGCCCCGGTGTACGACACGGGGTTCTTCCCCGGGGGTGTCAATGTGGAGATCGCCACCCCGCTCGCCGACGGGCGGGTGTCGATGCGTGTCCACGAACGTGGATCCGGGGAGACGATGTCCTGCGGTACGGGAATCGTCGCCACCGCCGTCGCCGCCCTCGCCGATGCCGGTGAGGCCACCGGCGAGGTGATGGTGGCAGTACCCGGAGGGGAGGTCGCGGTGACCCTGACCGAGGGCGGTTCCGCGCTGACCGGACCCTCCGAGATCGTCGCGGAAGGGTGGTTCCGGCGCTCTGGTGCATCGCATCGCACGGAGGCGTCTCGACAGGAATTGTGAGATGATGCCGGTGAATGACTAACGATGACACCGCCCCTGACCGGGCCACACGAGACCATGATCCTTCGGTCGGCGAATTCCAGCTCGAGGAGCGCTCCTCGCTGCGCCGGGTAGCCGGACTGTCGACCGAACTCCAGGACGTCAACGACGCCGAGTACCGCCAACTCCGGTTGGAGCGGGTCGTTCTGGTCGGCGTCTGGACCGAGGGTTCCGCCGCACAGGCAGAGGCCGCGATGGCCGAGTTGGCCCAGCTCGCCGAGACCGCCGGCTCGGAGGTCTGCGACGCGCTGATCCAGCGCCGCGACAAGCCGGACGCCGCCACGTACATCGGCTCGGGCAAAGCCAAGACGCTGAAGGACGTGATCGACGCGACCGGCGCTGACACGGTGATCTGCGACGGTGAGCTCACTCCCGGTCAGCTGATCGCGCTGGAGAAGGTGGTCAACGTCAAGGTGATCGACCGCACCGCGTTGATCCTCGACATCTTCGCCCAACACGCGACCAGTCGTGAGGGCAAGGCCCAGGTCTCCCTGGCGCAGATGGAGTACATGCTCCCGCGCCTACGTGGCTGGGGCGAGGCGCTCTCCCGGCAGGCGGGTGGCCGAGCGGGTAGCAACGGGGGCGTCGGTCTCCGTGGTCCCGGTGAGACGAAGATCGAGACGGACCGTCGCCGCATCCGGGAGCGCACGGCCAGGCTGCGTCGGGAGATCAAGGGCATGAAGCAGGCCCGGGACACCAAGCGGCATCGCCGGCGCGCCACCCCGGTGCCCTCGATCGCTATCGCCGGGTACACGAACGCCGGCAAGTCGAGTCTGCTCAACCGCCTGACCGGCGCAGGCGTTCTGGTCCAGAACGCGCTGTTCGCCACCCTCGACCCCACCACCCGGCGGGCCGAGCTCCCCGACGGGCGCGCGGTGGTCTTCACCGACACCGTCGGATTCGTCCGACACCTCCCGACGCAGCTCGTCGAGGCTTTCCGTTCGACACTGGAGGAGGTCGTCGATTCCGAGCTGCTGCTCCATGTGGTGGACGGATCGGACGCTTTCCCGTTGCGCCAGATAGAGGCCGTCCGCACCGTCATCAACGACGTCGTGGAGGAACAGAACGCCGAGAGTCCACGCGAGCTCGTGGTGATCAACAAGATCGATGTGGCGGACCCGGTCGTGCTGACCGAACTGCACCACGCCCTCCCTGACGCGGTGTTCGTCTCGGCGGCGACAGGAGAGGGCTTTGATGAGCTTCTCGAACGGATCATGCGGGTAGTCGCCTCGGGTGACACGCAGGTGACGCTGGAGATCCCCTTCACACGCGGAGACGTGGTCTCCCGTGTCCACGCCGAGGGCGCGGTGGTGGACGAGCAGCACACGCAGGACGGCACGCGGATCGTGGTCCGGCTACCAGCCTCCGTGGTGGGAGAGCTCGGGGAGTACCGCACCGGCAGTTCACACGACGGTGTCGCCTGACCCGGTAGCGAGGTCAGACGACACCGGGCTCGCTCGGGGTCAGAGCTTGCGGAAGACCGTGACGACCTTTCCGAGGATCGTCGCGTGCTCTCCGGGAATCGGACTGAACGACGGATTGTGGGGCAGGAGCCACACGCCGCTCGAATCCCGGCGGAAGGTCTTGACGGTTGCCTCCCCGTCGATCATCGCCGCCACTATCTCGCCGTTGTCCGCCACGTTCTGCCGACGCACCACCACATAGTCGCCGTCACAGATGGCGGCGTCGATCATCGACTCGCCGACCACTCTGAGCATGAACAGATCGCCGGAACCCACGAGGTCGGCCGGGAGTGGGAAGACCTCCTCCACCGCCTGCTCCGCCAGGATCGGTCCGCCGGCCGCGATCCGGCCCAGAACGGGAACGTATACCGGCTCCACGGCCCCGATGGGCCTCGCTTCCTCCTGGGCAGGTGCACGCCGACCCCGGGACCGCTGCCCCGGGACACCGTGGACGTCGACGGCCCGGGGCTTGTGCGGATCACGGGTCAGGAAGCCCTTCTTCTCCAGTGTCCGCAACTGGTGCGCGACGGAGGAGGTCGACTGCAGACCGACGGCGTCACCGATCTCGCGGATGCTCGGGGGATAGCCCCGGTCCTTGACCGTGTCGTGGATATGCAACAGAACGCTCTTCTGGCGAGGCGTCAGGGCCTCGAAGTCGGGCTTGGGCATGTGTGGGTCCCTTCGGCGAATGGGTGTTCGACGTCCTTCTCTGTGTACACCCTACTGCCCGCGGACCGTCCGCGCCACACAGGTGTTCGAAGAAATATCCTCACGAATGTCGACTCTGTCGGACCCGCGTGATACAACTCTAGTCAGGTTCGAGTTCGAACAGATGTGCACACTAATGCACACGGGCGTGCGAATGAACATCGCACACCGTATCGAGTTGGGAGTATTCATGTCCGTTATGGAGATGCAGTCACGATCACGTCCGTCGATGCCGTGGACGGAGGTCTGCGCGACCGAACACGACCGGCCCACCGCGTTCGAGCCGAGGCCCCGCCCGGACACCCACGTCCGTCCCGGTACCCGCACGCTCGACCGTGGCCGTCAGGTCACCACGCGATCGGTGGCACCCGGCCGTCGAGTGCTCGTCCGTCCCGCGTCGGCGGAGCAGGTCAGAGCCTGCGGCGTCGAGGCGCGGGCGACTGCACCGGTGGTCGACGACGTTCCGACATGGGCGCTGTTGGTCTGTGGAATCGTGTTCGGGGTCCTGATGCTGCTGGCGCTGGCACTCCTGGGCGGGCCCGCCTATGCGTGACCCACGGGATCGCCTTCTAGAATGATCCCGGGACGGCGGCCCGTCGCCCACGCACCCCTGTCGGCTCCGGCCGCTGGACACGTGCGGACCCGGTCGACGAATGGCGAAGCTGGAATGTACTGCCCCATATGTCACCACGAGGACTCCCGGGTGATCGACTCTCGGTCGGTCGACGAAGGGCAGGCGATCCGACGGCGCCGCGAATGCCCTGAGTGCGGACACCGGTTCACCACGCTCGAGACTCCGTTGTTGACCGTCCTCAAGCGCAGCGGGGTCACCGAGAGCTTCAGTCGCGACAAGGTGGTTCGCGGCGTCAGACGCGCGTGCCAGGGCCGGGCGGTGGAGGAGGACGCTCTCCGGCGGCTGGCGCAGCAGGTCGAGGACGCCGTCAGGGCGGGAGGGGCGTCAGAAGTCCCCGCTCACGAGATCGGTCTGGCGATCCTGGGACCGCTCCAGGACCTCGATGAGGTCGCCTACTTGCGGTTCGCGTCCGTCTACAAGCAATTCAGTTCCGCCGCGGACTTCGAGAGCGAGATCATCGCCCTTCGCGAGCGGCACGCCACGCACTAGCGCGTATACCGGTTGCAGCTCAGCAGGAGTGACACCCACACTCGGCTGCGCGCGCCCGATCACCTTGTTCCGCTTCACCGCCCGGTGCGGCGCGAGACAGCGGCGGCCACCGCCTTCTCGATCCGCTCGGCGGACACCGGACGCGCGGTCCCCAGCGATTGCGCGAAGAGTCCGACCCGGTACTCGGCCAGCAGCCACCGGAGGTCCCGAGAGGCCCGCGCCCCACCCGGTCGTCTGCGAAGCGCTGCCGTCGCCTCCGCGACCGTGGCCTCCGACTTCTCCAACCGGGCCGTGAGATCTGAGTACCTCGCGGGGGACTTCTCCGCCAGGTCCAGCCTGAGATCGATGGCCCTCACATGGCGCTCCAGCTGGGGAAGCAACTCCGCCGGATGTCGCGCGAGAAATCCCTTGCCCACGAGGAAATCCAAAGCGGGCGCGACGTCCTCCGCGACCTCCCGGGGCACCTGCTCCAGCCGGGCTGAGACCGACTGGGCGGCCACCAGAGCCGGCAGGGCGGCAGAGATCGAGGCGGTCACGGCGGCCGGCACCTCGGACCCGGCTGTCGCCCGCAGCTCGTCGAAGTCGTCCACGGTGAGCACGGGCGCCCCCTTGCGTCGAGCGATGATCCGCCCGCACGCGGCCAACGACGCGTCCGACACCAGAGAGTCGGCACCTCCGTGGGGATACTGGGTGAGCGCGAGGCGCTGTTCGACCGGGCGACCCCGGATTATCGATGCCGCCGAGACCAGGCCGCCGGAGATCATGGTCAGCACCGCTGTCGTCTGTGCGGCCCGCCGTTCCTCTTCTGTCGCGCAGGCGATCCGGTGGATGCCGTCTGCCCGCACCTGCAGGGCCGGGTATACCGTGACCTCCACGCCGTCGACCGTGCCGGTGATCGAGGGGACCAGGTCCCCGATCGTGGCGGGGGTCCACGCCCGATGTGGACCGTCATCGGGGACGAGGCGGGAATTGAGAGTGGCCCGGACCTTGTCCACCAGGCGGCTGCGCAGGGCACCCAGATCCGTTCCGGACGCGACCACCTCGTCACCGTCGACGACCTCGAAGCGCATTCGCAGGTGGTCGGGGAGCTGCTCCGGGTGGAATTCTCGGGGTTCGACGGTCGTTCCGATCCTCGCCGAGAGCGCTTCGGCGAGCGCGACCGACAGAGGAGCGGACCGAGGCGTGAGGTCGCCGGCCACCAGGGCGGCGTACTCGGCAGGCGGGGAACACAGCCGACGCAGGTACTTGGGCAGCGTCCGGAGCATCTCGGTGTAGAGCTCCTCCCGGAGTCCGGGGACGAGCCATTCGAAGCCGGACGTGGCGACCGAGGAGAGCTGGGGGAGCGGAATCCGCACGGTGATGCCGTCGGAGTCGACACCCGGGTCGAACGCGTACCTGAGCTCGAAGCTGCGCTCACCCTGCCGCCAGAACGGCGGGAACTCGGAGGCGGCCGGGGCGGTGTCGGAGGTGCGGATCTGCTCGGGTCGGAGCCGAAGGTGGTCCGGATCCCGGTGACCCTGCTTTCTCCACCACGAGTCCAGGTGACGACCGGAGGCGATGTCCGCGGGGAGCCGGTCGAGATAGAACTCGACCAGCGCATCGTCGTCGATCACCAGGTCACGGCGCCGGCTGCGGGTCTCGAGCTCGCGCGCCCGGGCGACGGACTCGGCGTTCTCCAGGATCACCGGGATACGGGTGGCCCATCGTCCGTCGACGATCCCGTGCCGGACGAGCATCTCCCGCGCCAGCGGTGCGTCGACCCGGGACAGCAGGATGCGGCGCGCCTCGACCACGGTCAGTCCCAGGAGCAGGACCTTCTCGTAGGCCATCGCGGCGCCCTCGGCGTCCGACCAGTGCGGCTCGGAATACTGGGTCCGGACGAGGTGCCCACCGAGCTGTTCGATCCACCCCGGGTCGATTCGCGCGACATCCCGGGCCCACAGTCTCGAGGTCTCGACGAGCTCCGAGGCCATGATCCAGCGCGGTGGCTTCCGGGACAGGTCCGAACCGGGGAAGACCTGGAACCGGATACCGCGGGTGCCGCGGAACTCGCGGGTGTCCTCGTCCCGCATCCCGACGTTGGTGAGCAACCCGGACAGGACGGCCTTGTGGAGATCGTCCTCGGCCGCGTGACCGGACGCGGGATGCCAGCCCCGCTCGCGGCACATGCTCGTCAACTGAGCGGTGAGGTCCTGCCATTCGCGGATGCGCAGCCAGTGCAGGTACTCGGCCTTGCACATCTTCCGGAACGCACTCCCGCTGAGCTCCCGGCGTTGCTCGGTGAGGTAGCGCCACAGGTTGAGGTAGCCCAGGAAGTCCGAGGACTTGTCGGCGAACCGACGGTGGAACTGGTCGGCCTTGTCGCGTTCCTCGGCCGGCCGCTCCCGGACGTCCTGCACGGTCAGCGCCGCGACCACCACCAACACGTCGGCCAGCGAACCGTTGTGGTGACCCTCGACCACCATCCGGGCCAACCGCGGATCGAGGGGGAGGGCCGCCATGTCGCGGCCCACCGTGGTCAGGTGCGGGCGCTCGTCGTCGTCGATCCGGAGCGCACCCAGTTCGGAGAGCAACGTCATCCCGTCACGGATGGCCTTGCGGTCGGGTGGTTCGACGAACGGGAAGTCGTCGACGGCCCCCAGGTCGAGGTCGGCCATCGACAGGATGACCGAGGCGAGGTTGGTGCGCAGGATCTCCGGGTCGGTGAACTCGGGTCGGGAGTCGAAGTCGTCCTCCGCGTACAGGCGGATGCAGATGCCGTCCGCCACTCGGCCGCATCGTCCGGCGCGCTGCGCGGCGGAGGCCTGCGAGATCGCCTCGATCGGTAGTCGCTGGACCTTGGTGCGGGTCGAGTAGCGCGAGATGCGGGCCAGGCCGGAGTCCACGACGTAGCGGATGCCCGGGACCGTCACCGAGGTCTCCGCGATATTGGTCGACAGGACGACGCGCCGGGTCGAGTGTTGGCGGAAGGCCCGCTGCTGTTCGGCAGCTGTGAGCCGGGCGTACAGCGGGAAGATCTCGGTGCTCCTGAACTTCCGGCCCCGCAGCACCTCCTCGGCATCGCGGATCTCGCGCTCCCCGGAGAGGAAGACCAGCACGTCACCGTCCCCCTCGGCGAGGAGCTCGCCGACGGCATCGGCGAGCGCGTCGAGGGGGTCCAGGTCGATGGTCCGGTCCGCGTGTTCCAGCTGGAGCGGCCGGTACCGGATCTCCACGGGAAAGGTACGGCCGGAGACCTCGATGACGGGGGCCGGACGGCCCGCGGGGTCCGCGAAGTGGCGGGCGAAGCGATCGGGGTCGATCGTGGCGGAGGTGATGATGAGTTTGAGGTCCGGCCGCCGCGGCAGGATCTGCCGGAGGTAACCGAGCAGGAAGTCGATGTTGAGACTGCGCTCGTGGGCCTCGTCGATGATGATCGTGTCGTAGGCCCGCAACAGCCGGTCACGTCGGATCTCGGCGAGCAGTATGCCGTCGGTCATCAGCTTGACCGCGGTGTCGGCGCTGGTGCGGTCGTCGAAGCGCACGGCGGAGCCCACCAGCCGGCCGGTCTCCACGCCGAGTTCCTCGGCGATGCGGTCGGCGACGGACCGGGCCGCCAGACGACGCGGCTGGGTGTGGCCGATCATCCCGCGGACCCCGCGGCCGAGTTCGAGGCAGATCTTGGGGATCTGGGTGGTCTTGCCGGATCCGGTCTCGCCGGCGATCACCACGACCTGGTTGTCGCGGATCGCCGCCGCGATCTCGTCCTTGCGGGCGCTGACCGGCAGTTGTTCCGGGTACTCGGGGGTCGGGACGGACTCCGCGCGACGGCGCAGGCGAGCGGCCGCGGCGTCGATCCGCTCGCCCAGCTCGTCCAGTTGGTCGGCGCGGGCCCTGCGGATCCTCGACCTGAGCCGGTGGGCGTCGAGGATGCCGACGTCGTCGAGCCGGACCAGGAGGTCGTGCCGGGCCCGGCGCAGTTCGGGGGCGGGCACGGAGGACGTCGACATGGTGCCCGCCAGGGTATCGGCAACCGGGGCGGAGGCCGATACGGGTGTCAGTCGGTGCCGCTCTCCCGGCGGGACTGGATGCGGGTGTAGCGCTGGTGCAGTCGCTCCCGGATCTCCTCCGGCTCGTACGCTTGCCGTCGGCGTTCCGTACGGGCGGCGAGGATGCCGGTGGCCGCGACGCCGACCACTCCGGCCGCGCCGACCATCTTGAGCCACTGCCGTCCGCGGGGTGCCATGGGATCAAGGGTAGGTGCTCACACCGGGCCGGCTGGCAGGATCGCACCATGAGCCTCGACACCGTCCCGCTGGCCGCCGCGGCCCACCGCACCCGGACCGGAGACCTGTGGTTGTTCCGCGGGCGCACGACCGCCGACCGTCTCATCCAGACCCTGACCAACTCCCCCGTGAACCACGTGGGGGTGGCGGTGGTCCTCGACGACATGCCCCCGCTGCTCTGGCACGCGGAGATGGGGCGAGCGTTGACCGACGTGTGGACGGGTCGTCGGCAACGGGGCGTCCAACTCCATGACCTCGAGGCGGCGGTGCGTCAGTGGACCGGGCCGTACGGCCAACGCGCGTGGTTCCGCCAGATCACCCCGGAGATCGGACCCTCGCAGGAGGACGCACTCCTGGAGACGATCGCCCGACTGAACGGGGTGTCGTTCCCGTCGGCGGGGCGTCTCACCGCACGGTGGGCGCGGGGACGGTGGGCGGCACGGGGACGGTGGGAGGCGCGGGGACGCCACCCGGCCGACCTCGACGCCGGTGCGGGGCACGGATCAGGAAGTGGCGACGACGACGAGACCTCGGGCCGCCGGGGTGCCGGTCTCCCGTGGCGCCGACGTGCGGACACCGGCCCGGCACTACGCATGGAGGCCGCCTACTGCGCGGAGGTGGTGGGGATGACCCTCGAGGCGATGGGCGTACTGCTGCCGGCCGGTGACGCCAGTTGGTACGACCCCGGCCGGTTCTGGAGTGGCGACGCCCTGCCCCTCGCACCGGGGTGGGACTACGGGCGTGAGGTCGCGGTCACCGTTCCCGGGGGTGCCGCCCGGGTTCGTTGAGGGGGGTCAGCCGCCGAGGACCGCGTCGCTCAGGCCCGCTTCGGCCGCCTCCGGTGCCACGACCAGCAACTCGTCGCCGGGTTCGAACGGCACGTCGGGTTCCGGGACGATCACCCTGCCACCGCGGATGATCGCCACCAGCGCCGCGTCGCGGGGGAACCGGACGCGGGAGACCGGTCGGCCCGCGAGGGGGGTCTGGTCCGGCAGGGTCACGCTCACAAGGTTGGCCCCGCCGCGCCGGAGGGTCATCAACCGCACGACGTCTCCGACGGAGACCGCCTCCTCGACCACGGAGACCATGAGGCGAGGGGTGGAGACGGCCACGTCGACGCCCCAGCGGTCGTCGAACAGCCACTCGTTACGGGGGTCGTTGACGCGGGCGACGACCCGGGCCACGGCGAACTCCGTCTTGGCCAGCAGACTCACGACCAGGTTCACCTTGTCGTCACCCGTGGCCGCCACCACCACATCGGCCTCCTCGGCCCGGAGTCGCTCGAGGAAGCTCAACTCGCAGGCGTCCCCGACGAGTTGCCGGGCGCCGGTCACCCCGTCACGATCGAACACTGCAGCGCGTTTGTCGACGAGCGTGACGTGGTGATCGTTGGCCAGGAGTTCGCGCGCGATGGACCGCCCCACCACGCCGGCCCCGGCCACGAGCACCCGCATGGTGGAGGAGTGGAACGTGCGGGCGGGGGTGCGGTCCAACAGGCCGGCCCCGTCGGCGTAGTCGGGGACCCGGCTGTCGGGAACGGAATCGTCGGGAACGGAATCGTCGGGAACAGGGCGGTCAGTCATCCGAGGGTCCTCCTCCGAGGGTGTCGTCGAGACCGTCGACCACTCCGGAGGGGACGGCGAGGTGGATCTGGTCATCCGACTGGACGAGCGTGCTCCCGTCGGGGACCCTGCACTCGCCGAAGCGGGTCAGTGCGACGACGCTGCCGCCGACCACTCCGGCGAGGGAGGCGAGAGTGGCCCCGACCCACACCGGCGGCGGGGTGATCGCGACCACCGACACCTCGCCGGTCTGGTCACGCCAGACGACCGGGCTCGAGCCGGCCGTGATGTACCGGATGAGGCGGCCGGTGGCCCAGGGGACGGTGGCGACGGTGGGGATGCCCAGTCGCTCGTAGACCTCGGCGCGTCCGGCGTCGTAGATCCGGGCGATCACCCGTTCGACGCCGAAGGTCTCACGGGCCACCCGGGCGGCGATGATGTTGGAGTTGTCCCCGGAGGAGACCGCCGCGAACGCGTCCGCGCCGTGGAGTCCGGCGTCGACGAGCACCTCCCGGTCGAAGCCGAGCCCCGTGACGGTGCGGCCGCCGAATTCCTCGGCCAGTCGGGCGAACGCCGCGGGGTCGCGGTCGATCACCACCACCTCGTGACCGCCCTCGTCGAGTTCGGTCGCGAGCGCCGCCCCGACACGCCCACAGCCCATGATGATGACCCTCATGGCGAGTACCGCTCCTCACGGTCCGCGACGTGCCGACCTGTTGGATCACGCTACCCTCGTCGACGGCGCTGTCCCTGCGGCACGCGGAGCCCTACGATGTGTCGGTGTCCAGGATCTCCAGGGTCTCCGTAGGAACCAAGCGCCTCCTGTTGGGGCGCCCCTTCCGCAGCGACACGACCGGCGCCACCCCGTTGCGCAAGCGGATCGCGTTGCCGGTGTTCGCCTCCGACGCGCTGTCCTCGGTCGCCTACGCCCCCGAGGAGATCTTCCTCATCCTGTCGCTGGCCGGGTTGTCGGCCCTGGCGTTCACCCCGTGGGTCGGGCTCGCGGTGGCGGGGGTCATGGTGGTCGTGATCGCCTGCTACCGCCAGAACGTGCGCGCCTATCCGTCCGGCGGGGGCGACTACGAGGTCGCCACCGTCAATCTCGGGCCGAACGCGGGGTTGGGGGTCGGCGCGGCTCTGCTCATCGACTACGTGCTCACCGTGGCGGTGTCGATCTCCGCGGCGGCCGCGAACATCGGGTCCGCGATCCCGTTCGTGTACTCGAACGAGGTCGTGTTCGCCGTCATCGCGATCATCCTGCTCACCGCGATCAACCTGCGGGGCATTCGGGAGTCCCGCGCGATGTTCGCGATCCCCGTCTACGCGTTCATGGCGGCGATGGCCGCACTGGTGGTGTGGGGTCTGTTCCAGGTGGGTGTGCTGGGCCATGACCTGCGGGCGGAGTCCGCGGACTTCGAGCTCGTCACGCCCGACGGCGTGGCGGTCACCGGGCTCGCGCTCGCGTTCGTGGTGGCCAAGTCCTTCGCCTCCGGCTGCGCCGCACTGACCGGGGTCGAGGCCATCCACAACGGTGTGCCCGCGTTCCGCAGTCCCCGCGCCAGGAATGCCGCCACGACGCTCGTGATGCTCGGGGTGGTGTCCATCTCGTTCCTGCTCGGGCTCATCGTGCTGGCGAACCAACTCGGGGTGCAGATCGCGGAGGACCCGGCCACGCAATTGATCGGGGCGCCGGAGGACTACCAGCAGAAGACGATGATCGCGCAGCTGGCCGACCCGGTCTTCGCGGGCCTCCCGGTCGCCTTCTACGTGATCATGACCATCACCGCACTCATCCTGGTGCTCGCGGCGAACACCGCGTTCAACGGCTTCCCCGTACTCGCCTCGGTGCTCGCCCGCGACAAGTACCTGCCGAGGCAGCTCGCCACACGCGGTGACCGCCTCGCGTTCTCCAACGGGATCGTGCTGCTCGCCGTGGCGGCGATCGTCCTGGTGGTGGCCTTCGACGCCCAGGTCACCGTGCTCATCCAGCTCTACATCGTGGGTGTCTTCGTGGCCTTCTCGCTCAGCCAACTGGGGATGGTCCGCCATTGGACGCGCCGGCTGGAGAACGAACAGATCCCGGCGGTGCGGGGTCGGGT
>JBKBUP010000289.1:0-2560 GCA_046289795.1 Dietzia sp.
GGAGAACCATCGGAAGAACTCCGCGCCGTACGCCACCTCCCCCTTCGCCTCGGTCAGCGGTTTGCCCATCTCCGTGGTCATGAGCAGCGCCAGCTCGTCGGCGCGGTCGACTATCAACTCGTACGCCCTGCGCAGGATCTCGGCACGGTCGCGGTCGGGGACGGCGGCCCACGAGGCCTGGGTGCGGCCCGCGCACTCGATCGCGGCGGCGGCGTCATCGGCCCCCCCGTCGGCCACGGTCGCGATCACCTCGCCGGTGGCGGGGTTGACCACCTCGAAGGTGGCGCCGGAGGCGGCGGCGCTCCACTGTCCGTCCACGTGGACCCCGGTGCCGAGGGCGGCGATGATGTCGGTGACGGAGCGGGTCATGTGGGCCTCCTGGAGGGCGCGGGGTCGGGGCTGTGGTCGGGATCGGGATCGGGGTCGAGAAGCTCGAACAGGTGGTGGCCGACGCGACCGGACCCGGTCGTGGGGTCGGTGGCGCCGAGGTGACCGACCTGTGTGGCGCACGAGAAACCGTCGGTGAGCACGGGGGCGTCCGGGTCGGCTCGCAGGGCGGGGGCCAGCGCCTGCTCGGCGACGGCGGCGGTCACGGCCTCGTGTCCGGCGGTGAACCCGAAGTCGCCGGCGACGCCGCAGCAGCCGGTGGCCTCCCGGACCGAGCCCACCCCGAGCGCGGTGAGGGTCGCCCTCTGCACGCGGTTGCCGAAGGTCGCGTACTCGTGGCAGTGGGTCTGCACCGTGACCCGGTCCGGGGCCGTGCCGCCGGGCCAGGCGGGCGCACGTCCCTCGCCGGCGAGTCGGCCCAGGTGATCGGCTGCCGACCGGATGCGGGCCGCGACGCGGCGGGCGGTCTCGGCGTCCGGGGTGTCGGCGAGCAGGCGGGGGAGGTCCTCGCGGAGGGTGGCCGCGCAACTGGGTTCGACGACGACGACGGGGACCTCGCCCCCGTCCGGCCCGCGGATCGCGTCGAGGTGCCGGGCGGTCCGGCTCATGGTGCGGCGTGCCGTCTCGAGCCTGCCGGTGGTGACGTGGGTCAACCCGCAGCAGTGGCCGGCGCTGCACGCGACGGAGGTGTGCACGCCGCCCAGGACGCGGGCCGCGGCGCCGGCGACCGCGGGGCGCAGGCCGCGGGTGAAGGAGTCGAGGAACAGCACGACCTCGGCCGAGGTCCGCCCTTCCGGGTGACCCTGGTCGCGTACCGTCCACACGCTGTCCGGGACGCGGGCGAGTTCGCTACGCAGCTCGGCGGCCGAGGTGAAGCGCGGCAGGGTACGGTCTGCCGCCAGCCCGCCCAGTCGTGCGGCGGCCCGGCCCGTGCGGGTGCCCAGCACGGCGTTGAGTGGGCGGGCGGCCCGGGCCGTCCCGCGAAGCCACAGCGGGAGCAGCCCGAGGGAGTAGTGGGCCAGAGGTCGGACTCTGCGCCTGTAGCGCCGGTGCAGGGCCTCGGATTTGAAGGTGGCCATGTCCACGCCGGTGGGGCAGTCCGAGGAGCACGCCTTGCACGCCAGGCACAGCTCCAGCGATTCCTCGACCGCCGGGTCGTCGATGGGGAGCGTCCCGCGGACCACCTCCTGAAGCACGCGGGCCCGGCCGCGGGTGGAGTCCTTCTCGTCGCCCGTGGCGCGGAAGGACGGGCACATCACACCGCCGGTGGAGGTGCGGCAGCGGCCCACCCCGATGCAGGCCTGCACGGGGTGGGCGCCGTCGGCCGAGGTCAGTAGGCCCAGGTCGCGCCTGCCCACCCCGGCCAGCGCGAGGTCGGCGTCGAGTGGCCGCGTGGCGGTCAGCCCGCCCGGGGCGAGGATCCCCGCGGGGTCCCAGCTGCGGGCGAAGCGAGCGAAGGTGTCCAGCATCTCGGGCGAGTACATGATCGGCAACAGTTCCGAGCGCGCCCGGCCGTCGCCGTGTTCCCCGGAGAGCGACCCGCCGTGGCTCACCGCGAGGTGGGCGGCGTCGGTGCAGAAGGCGCGCATGACGCCCCGGCCCTTCTCTGACCGCAGGTCGAAGCTGATGCGGATATGCATGCACCCGGCGCCGAAGTGCCCGTACATGACGCCGGTGAGGCCGTGCCGCTCGAGCAGCCCCCGGAAGTCGGCGAGGTAGTCGGCCAGGCGCTCGGGTGCGACGGCCGAGTCCTCCCAACCGGGCCAGGACTCGATGATCGCGCCGGTCGCGGGGTCGGTGAGCCTCGAGCTCAGCCCGGCGCCGTCCTCGCGCACCCGCCACAGGTCCGCGCGGGCCACCGGGTCCGTCACGACGAGCGCCTCCACCGCGTGGCCGTCCCCGGTGAGTTCCGCGGCGAGACCGGCCACCCGGTCATCGAGCGTTCCGGCCGACGCGCCCGCCGCCTCGTCGGCGTTGACGTCGGTGTCGGCGTCGTCGTCGTCGAGTTCCACGAACAGCCAGGCCCTGCCCGCGGGGAGGGCGGCCACGGCGTCGGCGCCGCGCCGCTCGCGCATGGTCTCGACGATCACCTCGTCGATCCCCTCGACCGCGGTGGGGTGGTGCCGCAGGATCGCGGGCACGTCCCGGGCGGCGTCCACCACGTCGGCGTAGC
>JBKBUP010000290.1:0-2553 GCA_046289795.1 Dietzia sp.
TGTGAAAGGGTCGCAACCAAACAAAAAATTTGGCACTATCACAAACAAAACACACTGTTGAGTTCTCAAACAACACCACCACATCGCTCCCCGGACAGTCACCGACCACCCGGATCACGAGGATTCACAACCAACGCCACCCATTTCGGGGCAACTTGTCCAGCCTAGCGACTCCGGCCCACCCGGTCAAACCGGGCAACCTCACCACCACCTGGAACCCGTCACCTCCCACGGCTCGGATCTCTCGGTCCGGGCTCGCTCTCGGCGACTTCCAATAAGTTACGCAGACGTGAACCCAAACGCAAATCGCCTGGTCATCGCGCAAAATAGAAGAAGGCGCCGGTGTCTACCGGCGCCTTCTCTCGTTGCTCCAACCGTTCAGCTGATCCGGACCCCGGCGAAGCTCCTCTTGCCGCGCCGGAGCACCAGCCAGGCCCCGTGTAGGAGGTCGCCCGTCGTCGGTGTCCAATCGACATCGTCGATGCGCTGGTTGTTGACGTACGCGCCGCCCTCACCGACAGCACGACGCGCCGCACCCTTGCTCTCGCAGAGACCGGAAGCCACCAGCAGATCGACGATCGTCCTGGGACTGTCGGATTCCACCTCGACAGCGCCGGCGTCCTCGAGCGCCGCAGCGAGGGTCCGCTCGTCCAGATCGGTCAACTCGCCGCGTCCGAACAACGCCTGGGACGCGGCCTGCACCGATTCCGTGGCCGCCACCCCGTGCACCATCGTGGTCATCTCCTCGGCCAGACGCTTCTGCGCCGCCCGCAGGTGCGGCTTCTCCCGGGTGAGTTCGTCCAACTCGTCGATCTCCTCCCGCCCGAGAAAGGAGAACCAACGCAGGTAGCGGACCACGTCGGCGTCGGCGGTGTTGAGGAAGTACTGGTACCAGGTGTACGGACTGGTCAACGCCGAGTCGAGCCAGAGACTCCCGCCGCCGGTCGACTTGCCGAACTTCTTCCCGTCTGACGAGGTGACCAGGGGGACGGTCATGGCGTGCACGGACTCCCCGTCCACCCGGCGGTTCAGATCGACGCCGCCGATGATGTTGCCCCACTGATCGGAGCCACCGATCTGCATGGTGCAACCCATGGTGCGACGCAACTGCAGGAAGTCGTTGGCCTGGAGGAGCATGTAGGAGAACTCGGTGTACGAGATCCCGTCGCCGTCCAGACGTCGCTTGACTGTGTCGCGCCCGAGCATGGTGTTGAGCGAGAAGTGTTTGCCGACGTCGCGGAGGAACTGGATGGCGGTCAGATGCCCGGTCCACTGCATGTTGTTGACCACGCGGGCACCCGCAGGACCTTCGTTGAGGTCCACGAACAGCTCGAGCTGGCCGGAGATGCGCTCGGTCCACTCGGCCACCGTGTCCGCGGTGTTCATGGTGCGCTCCCCCACGTCACGGGGGTCGCCGATCATCCCGGTCGCCCCACCGGCGAGGACGATCGGCCGGTGCCCGGCCAACTGGAACCGGCGGAGGGTCAGCAGCGGGATCAGGTGACCGGCGTGAAGGCTGGGCCCGGTGGGATCGAAGCCACAATAGAGCGACACGGTGCCCTCGTCGAGATGGGCACGGAGCGTGTCGAGGTCGGTCGACTGCGCGATGAGCCCCCGCCACTGCAGGTCATCGAGGATGTTGGTAGTCACGCCCGTCATTGTTCCCCATCAGCGCGGCGGGCTACCACGGGGCGGGGTGCGTGACGCGCGGCGCACGTGGGCTTCGCCGGTAGGAGGAGACCTCCCGAGCCCCTTCCAGCCAGAACCGCCATGGGCGGTCCGCCTCGCGGGAGACGCCCACCCGGGGACCCGTCCGGATCTGCGCATCGGGGAGCGGATCGGGATGGAACGTGACCGACGACGACGAGTCGAGAACATCCATGCCGCGGAAGGAGAGGTCGATTCCCAACACCTTGCCGAGGTTCCCCGGTCCGCGAGCGGCGCGCTCGGCAGGTATCCCGGGCCGGCGGCGGTCCACCTGGTCGTGTCCGCTCTCCACCCGGGCCGCACGGAGAAGGATGCCGCCCCCCTCCCCCGCGGGACGGCAGGTGATGTTGACGCACCGGTGGATCCCGTGGCTCAGATAGACGTACAGGTGACCGGCGTCGCCGAACATCACCTCGTTCCGCGGGGTCGGTCCCGGCCAGGTGTGCGCGGCGGGATCCGGATGGGGCGAGTCGACCGGGCCGCCGTAGGCCTCCACCTCCACCACCCGCACCGAGACCGAGTCATGGGTCAGGACGCCCCCGAGCAGTGCTCGCGCGGCCTCGGCCGGGTGGGCTTCGCGGAGCAGCGCCCGGAACTGGCCCGGACCGGTGTCCAGCCGGGTCACTCCTGCGGAGCGCCGCCCGCACGGGCGAGCAGGTCCGCGTGCTCGGAGTCGTCCACCTGACGTGACTCCTCCACCAGCAGGACCGGGATACCGTCGTCGATCCGGTAGGCGCGGCGAAGGCGGGGGTTGTACAGCGTGTCGTCTCCCGCCAGGAGGAGCGGACCCTTGTCCTCGGGGCAGGCGAGGATTTCCAGCAGACGGTCATCGATGGCGGACATGGC
>JBKBUP010000291.1:0-2536 GCA_046289795.1 Dietzia sp.
ATTCCGCGTCCCGGTCGTCGACCTGACGCCCTACACCGCTGGCGACGACCCTGCCCGAGACGACCCTGCCGCCCGTGCGCGCGTCGCCCGCGAGATCGACGCGGCGTGCTCCTCCATCGGGTTTATGCAGATCGTCGGGCACGGCATCGACGACGCGGTGATCGAGGGGCTGGCCGCCGCGATCGACGACTTCTTCGCGCTGCCGCCCGAGACCAAGAACGACTACCGCGTGGCCGGCGCCAACCGCGGGTACAGCCCGCCGAAGAGCGAGACGCTCAGCCTGAGCCTGGGGGTCGAGTCCGCCGGGCGGATGAACGACTTCTTCGAGGCCTTCAACGTGGGCGTCGAGGCGCGCTCCTTCCCGGACCTGGACTCGGACCTGGACCCGGACCTAGCCCTGGACGAGGCCGACTACGGCATCAACGTGTGGCCCCGGTGCGGCGACTTCCGGCCCCGCGTGGACGCCTACTTCGCCGAGGCCTCGCGGGTCGCGCGGACGCTCACCCGGGCCTTCGCGGACGCGCTCGGTGTGCCGCCGGAGGTGTTCACCGGGATCACCGGTCACTCGATCGACGTGCTGCGGATGAACAACTACGCCCTGCCGCCGGGCCCGGTCACGCTCGACGGCGAGCTCACCGGGATGGGCGAACACACCGACTTCGGCCTGGTCACCGTGCTGTGGGCCGACCGCGTGGCGGGCCTGCAGGTCCTGTCCGCCGACGGGGTGTGGCACGACGTCCACCCGGTCGAGGGCGGTCTGCTGGTCAACCTCGGCGACCTCACCGCGCGTCTGACCGGCGACCGCTGGATGTCCACGCTCCACCGGGTCAAGCCCCCGATCGTCGACGGCGGGATCGTTCGCCGACGCTCCGCGGCGTTCTTCCACGACGGCGACGTCGACGCGGTCGTGGCCACCCTGCCGGACCTGCCGGGCGCGGACCTGTCGGCGTACGAGCCGATCACCGTGCGCGACCACATCGCCGCCAAACTCGCCGGATCCCGTCAGGGCCGGGCCAACACCGGGGCCGTCCGTGAGGCCGCGCGCGTCCTGGCGGCAGCGCAGCAGGAACGCCGGTGAGCGCAGGACTCGAGGGCGTGCCCGACGCCCTGGCCGACGAGCTGTCCGACGCCCTGGACTCCGACCTCGCCGCGGCCGACGCCGACCTCGCCGAGCGGTTCCCCGGCCCTCCCGCCACGCGGCAGCCCGTCCACACCCTGTACCTGCCCGCCGAACGCGTCCACTCCGGCGTGGTGGCCGAGGTGGGCGCGGCCGCGCTCGAGGCGTTCGACGCCCACCTTCCTGACGCCGCCGCGCTGGTCGGTGTGTTCGGCGGTGTGGTGTCGGGCGGGACCGGGACCGGGAGCGACGACGACGAGGCTGGCCTCCGCACCGAGGCCGCCGTCCTCCACGCGCTCGTGAGGGGAAAACTCGAGCGGGAACCCGTCGAGGACCTGCGCATCGACTTCGAGGACGGCTTCACCCAGCGCGGCGTGCTCGCCGGTGACCGCGACCGCGACGAGGACGCGCACGTGGACCGCGTGCTGGCCGACCTGCTCTCGGCGCAGGCAGCAGCGGCGGGGCGGGGGCCGACCTCGTCGTCGTCGTCGTCACCGTTACCTTCACTCCCACCGTTCTGGGGGATACGGTTCGGCTCCCTCGACCCGGTCACCCGCCGGCGGGGGATCCGCACCTTCACGCGTGTCGTCAGCGGGCTCGCGGCGGGGGTCGGGGCGCACGGCGGGGTGCCCGGCGGGGTGCCGGGCGGCCTGTCCAGCGGCCTGCTGAGCAGCTTCCGGCCGACCCTGCCCAAGGTCACCTCGGTCGACCAGGTGCGCGCCATGGTCCGGATGTGCCGCGAGCTCGAGCAGGCCTGCGGGCTGGCCGAGCGGAGCATCGGGTTCGAAATCCAGATCGAGACGCCGCAGTCGATCTGCGGGCCCGACGGATCCGCTCTCGTGGCCCGGCTCGTCCACGCCTCCGATCGCCGCTGCATCGGGCTGCACTACGGCACCTACGACTACTCGGCCGCCTGCGGGATCGCCGCCGAGTACCAGGCGATGGACCACCCGGCCGCCGACCACGCCAAGGCCGTCATGCAGGTCGCCGCCGCCGGGACCGGGGTCGCGCTCTCGGACGGCTCCACCAACCGGCTGCCCGTCGGCGACCGGGCCGGTGTGCACGAGGCGTGGCGTCTGCACGCGCGGCTGGTCGACCGTTCCCTGCGCCGGGGCTTCTACCAGGGATGGGACCTGCATCCCGCGCAGCTGGTCTCCCGGTACGTGGCGACCTACGCGTTCTATCGGCGCTCGCTCCCCACGGCCTGCGCGCGGGTCGCCGCCTACCTCGGCACCACGCCGGCAGGCGCCCCGGTGTCGGCCGGATACCTCGACGAGCCGGCCACCGCCCGCGCGCTGGCCGACTTCTGCCTCCGCGCGCTGGACTGCGGTGCGGTCACCGAGACGGAGATCCTCGGCCGCGCAGGTGTCGGTCGCCCGGCACTCGAGAACCTGCGCCGGCCCGGGTGGAAGCCCGCGC
>JBKBUP010000292.1:0-2519 GCA_046289795.1 Dietzia sp.
TGTCACGGCATCGAGGCCGACCAGCCCGATTCGGGCTGTTGTACCCACGGGGCGTTCCTGTGCGACGACGACGACCGCGATCGCCTGAAAGTAAACGTCGCGCTCCTGGGGCCCGGGGACTGGCAGCACCGGGAGGCCGCTCTGGAGGCAGCAGGGGCCGAGGGCGGCGATCTGGAACCGTGGCTGGAGGAGGACGAGCTCACCGGGGACGACGGCGAGCCCGAGCCCGCTCTGCGTACCCGTCGCCACGGCGGCAGGTGCGTGTTCTTCAACGATCCGGGCTGGCCGGCGGGGTCGGGCTGCGCCCTTCACCACATGGCGGCGCGCACGGGCCGGACCCTGCCCGAGGCCAAGCCGGACGTGTGTTGGCAGCTTCCCATCCGCCGGACGCAGGAGTGGGAGACGCGGGCCGACGAGGTGGAGGTCCTCCACACCCGTATCGGCGAGTACGACCGCCGCGGCTGGGGCCCCGGCGGCCTGGACCTCGACTGGTACTGCACCGGCTCGCCCGAGGCCCACGTCGGGGCAGAGCCGGTGTATGTCTCTCTGCGCGACGAGCTGATCGGCCTGCTGGGGGCCGAGTGTTACGAGGTGCTGGCGGCGGCGTGCAGGCGCCGCGGCCAGCTGGGGATCGTCGCCGTGCACCCCGCCACCGAGCGTGCGCAGGCGGGGCGTGTGCAGGCGGGGCCGACCTGCGGCGCCTGACCCGGATCCGCGGGTCAGCCCTCGAACTTATAGCCCAGGCCGCGGACCGTCACCAGGTGGACCGGCTTGCCCGGGTCCTGCTCGATCTTCGACCGCAGCCGCTTGACGTGCACGTCCAGAGTCTTTGTGTCGCCTACGTAGTCCGACCCCCACACGCGGTCGATCAGCTGTCCGCGGGTGAGCACCCGGCCCGAGTTGCGCAGCAGGTATTCGAGCAGGTCGAACTCCTTGAGCGGGAGGGTCACCACCGACCCGCGGACGGTCACCGTGTGCCGCTCGATGTCCAAGCGCACCGGCCCCGACTCCAGGACCCCGATGTCGTCCGGCTGGTCCGACTCCGAGTCGGCGCCGCGCCTCAGGACCGCCCGGATGCGGGCGATGAGCTCGCGGGCCGAGTAGGGCTTGGTCACGTAGTCGTCGGCACCCAACTCCAGCCCGACCACCTTGTCGATCTCGCTGTCCCGGGCCGTCACCATGATGACCGGGACGCTCGAGGTCACCCGCAGCCGCTTGCACACGTCGGTTCCGGACATGCCCGGGAGCATGAGGTCCAGCAACACGATGTCCGCGCCCTCCGCGTCGAAGCTCTCCAGCGCGGTCGGGCCGTCGCCGGCGATGGTGACCTCGAAGCCCTCCTTGCGCAGGAGGAATGCCAGCGGATCCGCCAACGACGCCTCGTCCTCTACGATCAGCACCCTGGTCACGGCACCTGGTCCTCTCCTTGTTGGTCGTGCTCGGCGGGGGACGTGGCCCCCTCGCCACCCGGCTCGACATGGGCCGGAAGTTCGAGTGTGAACGTCGACCCGGTCCCGGGTCGGCTCCAGATACTGACGAGGCCGTTGTGGTTCTGGGCGACGTGCTTGACGATCGCCAGCCCCAGCCCGGTCCCGCCGGTGGCCCGGGACCGGGCCTTGTCCACGCGGAAGAAGCGTTCGAAGACGCGGGTCTGGTGCTCGGGCGCGATCCCGATGCCCCGGTCGGTGACCCGCAACATCACGGTGTCCCCGTCGATCGCCCGGGTGATCGAGACCGGGGTGTGCTCGGGCGAGTAGTTGACGGCGTTGGAGATGAGGTTGGTCAACGCCGTGACCAGCAGGGTCCAGTCGCCCGAGATCTCGAGCCCGGACGGCGAGTCGGTGATCAGCTCGATCCCGGCCGCCTCCGCCGCGGACGCCGACCTGCGCATGGCCTCGTCCACCACGGCGTCCACGTCCACCGGCTCGGGGTCGCGGATCCGCTCGGCGCCCTGGAGCCGGGACAGCTCGATGAGCTCGGAGACCATCTTGCCCAGCCTGTGCGCCTCGCTCACCACGCGGCCGCCGAAGTACTCGACCGATTCCGGGTCGTCCTTGGATTCCAGCAACGCCTCGGCCAACACGGCCATCGCCCCCACCGGCGTCTTGAGCTCGTGGGAGACGTTGGCCACGAAGTCGCGTCGGGCGGCCTCCATGCGCCGCTGCTCGGAGTCGTCGTCGGCGAAGACCACCACGAACTGCTCGAGGTGGCCGCCCAGGATCTCGCTGCGACCGCTCACCGAGGGTATGCGGCGGCGGCCCGTGATGATCTTGGCGGGCAGGTCGAACGCCGAGGGTTCGCCGTCGGTGAAGGTGGCGTGGGCGGCGCGCCACACCGGGTCCACCAGGAGCCGGTCGTCCACGATCCCCAGTTCCGCGGCTCGACGGTTGTAGAGAACGACGTCCTGGTGCCGGTCGACCACCGCGAGGGCGTACGGCGCCTGGTGGTACACCGCCCGCAGGACCTCAAGTCGGCTCGGTCCCTGCTGCTCGGTCAGCCGGAGCTCACGGCGGGCGTTC
>JBKBUP010000293.1:0-2489 GCA_046289795.1 Dietzia sp.
CACCGTGTCCCCGCCGTTCGCGCGATGGGTGTCGGTGATGAGGTAGTGCGCGGTCAGTCCCTGGAGGAGCATCGACGCGGCCACGTGGTCGGACACCCCGTCGGGGACGGCGACGAGCGCCTCTGCCGGGGCGACCACGTACTGCGCGTAGGAACCGGGGACCTGGCACCAGGCCACCCTGTCACCGGCCACGAGGTCCCGCGTGCCCTCTCCCACCGACTCGATCACGCCGGCCCCCTCGCTGCCCGGGATGTACGGCAGCTCGGTCCGATAGATGCCCTCGCGGAAATACGTGTCGATGTAGTTGACGCCGACGGCGGTGGTCCGGACGAGGACCTCTCCGGGCCCCGGAGAGGGAGTGTCGACCTCGACCGGGTCGAGGACGTCGGGGCCTCCGTGCTCGGAGATCTGAACTGCGCGCATGGGCCCAGTATCCGGTACGTCCCGCGGTCCCGCAGCCCGGAGATGGTCGGGTCGGGTCGCGGTACCACGGGAGCGGCGGACAGCCGGGGAGACCGGAGACGATAAGGTACCCCCATGAGCCTGCAGATCCTTTCCCAGTACGCCGGGGGACCGCGAGTCCGGGCGACCGGTCGGCCCGCCGTCACCACCAGCGGACCCGGCGCGGTGTCGACGCCCGACCAGGCGCCCGCCGCCGTCGAGACGGTGTCCGACGCAGGCGCTGCGGCTGCACCGGCTGAGGAGGACACCACCCAGGCTGCTCCCGAGGCCGCGGCATCGGGTGAGCAGACCACCACCCAGGCTGCTCCCGCAGCCGCGGCGGGCGGCACCTCCACCGGCGGGATCAGCCTGGGTCGCCGCGCCCCGAAGGCTCCCGGCGGCGGTAGTTCAGCCCTGCACGGATCGCGGATCAAGGAGGTCGAAGGGGGCGGGGCCACCGCACCGGCGAAGGCAGCCGCCGCGACCGGCACCACCCCGGACACCCCGGACACCGTGGACACGGAGCCGGAGACCGAGAGTGCGACCGCGTCCGCCGCGGCGCCCCCCTCTGAGCCGGACCGGACCGAATCCGCGAAGGCGGAGTCCTCGACGACCGAGCCCGCCGCAGCCGAGACCCCACCGGCGTCCGCCGGTGGCGGCCTGACGCTGGGTGGCCGCGCGGGGGCCAAGGCCCCCGGCGGTGGCACCGTCGGCAAGTTGGTGCTGGGCGGCGGCGCTGGTGCGGCCGCAGCCGCCGGCGCAGCGGAGACCACCGGATCCGACGCGGACGCGAAGACGTCGGGCGAGCCCGCCGCGGCGAAGGCACCCGTGGTCGACGCGCCGGGTGCCGACGGGCCTGCCGCGGTCACCGCCGACGACTCGGGCGAGAAGACGCCGGCAGCGAAGACTCCCGCCGAGGAGGCGCCCGCCGAGGAGGCACCGGCAGCGAAGAAGTCGGGCGGGCTCACGCTCGGCGGCAGTTCGACCGCCAAGACCCCGGGTGGCGGCAAGCCGGGCGGCCTGACGCTGGGTGGCGGGTCCAAGGCCAAGGCCCCCGGAGGTGGCTCCGCTGGGCTGTCCCTGGGCGGCGGTGCCGCCGCTGCCGGCGCGGACACGCCGGCGGAGGACTCCGGGGAGAAGCCCTCGGCGACCGAAGCGCCCGCCGAGGCCGAAGCGGTCCCCTCCGCTGCCGCCAGGCCCGCCGACGCCCCTGCCGCGTCGCAGCCGGCCGCGACGCCCCCGCCCGCTGACGAGAAGCCGGCCGAGACGACAGCGTCTGAGAAGGCGCAGTCGGAGAAGATCGATCCCATCAAGGTCGAGATGGTCCCGGCGGGACCGACACTGCCCCCGGCCGTCGTGAAGTTCGTCAAGAGGTTCCTCGCCCGCCACGGCGGCGAGGCCGAGCTGGTCCTCCAACCCACAGGACGGACGGGGATCCGTCTGACGTTCGTGGGCGCAGACGGCGTGATGGACGACTACATGGTCGACACCCTGGCAGAGGCGGAGGCGGTCCGCGATTCGATTCCCGGGATTACCGGTTCGGACTGGACCCGCGAGCTGGTCTCCCGCACCGATGTCCCCGCGGGCCACTGGAAGCGCATGGCCGGCTCCGGCTCCCTGCTCTGATCCTGCCGGACGACGCAGAACGGCCCCGCCACCGGCGGGGCCGTTCTCGTCGACAGGTCCGGTCGGTGGGCGGGTCCGCGCGCCACCGACCTACGCGGACCGAGTGGTCCCGACGGCACGCTCCCGGATGACCGCCGCGGCCCAGAGGGCGCCGGTCACAGCGGTGATCGCCCCGGCCAGGGTCACGTGCAGCACCACCAGCATCTCGGGCACCCCCAACTGGTACTGGGTGATCCCCACTGCGGCCTGTGCCGCGATCAGCCCGATCAGGATCAGACAGCGCCGGATGGCCGGCCCCTGCGCGCGCAGCGCGATCAGGCCGAACGCCAGGCCGATGAGCAGGCAGACGTATCCGACCATCAGCTCGGCGTGGAAGTGGACCAGCCACTGGATCGGCATCTGGAGCCGGTCGGCGGCCTCGA
>JBKBUP010000294.1:0-2453 GCA_046289795.1 Dietzia sp.
AGGGCCTCGCCGCACCCGAGGTCCCCGTGACCGGTACGGGGAGCCGCCTCGAGCGCGTGACACAGGGCCTCGATGACGTCACGTTCGGCGACGGGCTCGACGCGGCTGCCGCGCAGCCACCGGGGGACCGGCTGGACGGGCAACAGCTCGCAGAGGGTGCGCAGCATCTCGAAGCTCACCGACCCGGCGCCGAGGATGATGCCCGCCCGCAGCGTGAACACCGGAGTGGCTCCTGCCGAGAGCAGGTCCTCGACCTCGAGCCTGGAGGCCATGTGCCGGGACAGGGGTCTGGACAGGGGTCTGGACACGGACCGGCGGGGGCCTCCGGAAGGAGCGAGCCCGGAGACGAAGACGCACCGACGGACACCGGCCGCCGCCATGGCCTCGCGCGTCGCGAGCGCGCCCGCCGCGTCCTCGGCCCGGAAGTCGGGCCCCGAACCCATCCGGTGGACCAGGTAGACGACCGAGTCCGCCCCGGTCAGGGCGTCTGAGAGACTCCCGGGGTCGAGGACGTCGCAGCGGACCGCCTCCACGCGGCCCGCCCAATCGTGGGCCCGCGCCCGCCGCGGATCGGTGAAGCCGGCCCGGACGCGGTGCCCCCGGGCCAGCAGCGCGGGTACGAGACGCGATCCCAGGTACCCGCCCGATCCCACGACGAGGACGGTCATCCCGCGTCGAGGTCCTGTTCGATCAGACCGGCGATCTCGGCCACCGCGGCGGCGTCGTCCCCGCTCACCGTGACCTCGGCCCCCTTCTCGGCACCGAGCGCCATGATGAGCATGGCGGAGGCGGCGTCGGCCTCCTCGCCGTCGAACGCGATCTCGATGTCCGTGTCGTACTTCTCGGCGGCCTCGGCGATGATCCCCGCCGGGCGTGCGTGCAACCCCTCGGCGGATCCGACGATGACGGTCGTGTTGGGCATGGTGTCTCCTCGTGGCTGGTGAACTGACGAACTGACGAACTGGCGAGCTGCCGGGACGGGGTCAGGCGGCCACGGCGACGGGCGCCGGGGTCGCGGCGGGAGCGGGCTCGCGGCGGGCGCTCTTGGCCAGGACCACGGCGGTGGTCGAGACCAGCATCCCGGCGAGGATGGCCACCAGGTAACCCCAGACCGGGTTGATGGCGAACACCACGAACAGGCCGCCGTGCGGTGCGTACGACTCCACCGAGAACGCCATGATGAGCGCTCCGGTGACCGCGCCACCGGCCATCATGGACGGGATCACGCGGACGGGGTCGGCGGCGGCGAACGGGATCGCGCCCTCGGTAATGAAGCTGGCGCCCAGCAGGAACGCGGCCCGGCCGTTCTCCTGCTCGACCTCACTGAACAGCCGCTTCCGGACGACAGTCGCCAGGCCCATGGCCAGTGGCGGCACCATGCCGGCGGCCATCACTGCGGCCATGATCCGGAGCGAGGCCGGGTTGTCGGCGACCAGCCCGGCGGTGGCGAAGGTGTACGCGGCCTTGTTGACCGGCCCGCCGAGGTCGAAGCACATCATCAGCCCCAGGATCACACCGAGCAGGATCACCGAGGAGCCGCTCATCCCGCCCAGCCATGACTCCATGGCGGAGGTCAGCGCGGCGAGCGGCCGGCCGAGCAGCAGGAACATGAGCAGGCCGATAGCCAGCGAACCGAGCAGCGGGATCAGCACCACCGGCATGAGGCCGGACAGCCACCGCGGGGTCTTCCAGGTGGTCATCCACCGCACCAGGTAGCCGGCGAGGATGCCGGTGACGAGCGCACCGATAAAGCCGGCGCCGAGGGTGGCGGAGAGGGCGCCGCCGACGAAGCCCGGAGCGATCCCCGGGCGGTCGGCCAGCCCGTACGCGATGTACCCGGACAGGACCGCGATCATGAACCCCATCGCGGCCTGGCCGATCGCGAACAGCACCGCGCCGATGTACAGACGCAGTCCGGCGTGGGTGAGCATCTCCGCCCCGGCGGTCCCGGCGGAAACGATCTCGCCGTCGAGGTACCAGAGCTGCCCGGGCAGGTCGTTCAGGGAGAACCCGGTGGCCAGCTCCTCCCACACGAACGCCACGTCGTACCCGGCGAACAGGAAGCCCAGCGCCAGCAGCAGGCCGCCGGCGGCGACGAACGGGATCATGTAGGACACGCCGGTCATCACCGCGCGCTGCAACCCGCGGGCCCAGTGCTCGTCCGATCCGGACCCGCCCGAGGCGGAGTCGGCGCCCTGCGATCCGGACGTCCCGGAGACGCGCCTGGCGTTCGGGTCGCCCGCCGCGGCCAGCGCCTCGTCGAGCACCCGCGCGGGGGAGTCGATCGCCTTCTTGACGCCGTATTCGACCACGGGTTTACCGGCGAACCTCCCGCGGTCGCGCACGCCGACGTCGGTGGCGAAGATGACCGCGTCGGCGGCCTCGATCACGGCGGGGTCCAGTGGGGTGGCCCCGGCCGAGCCCTGCGTCTCCACCTGCAGTTCGACGCCCCG
>JBKBUP010000295.1:0-2444 GCA_046289795.1 Dietzia sp.
GATCCGCGTCGTGCGGCACGAACGCTCGCGCGGCCCGGCCGCGGCGCGCAACACCGGCACCGCCGTCGCGCTGTCCGGCGGCGCCGAGGTGGTCGTGTACCTGGACGCCGACGTGATCCCGCGCCCCGGCTGGCTCGGCCCGCTGCTGGGGCACCTCGACGATCCGCGTGTGGCGGCGGTCGCGCCACGGATCGTGGCCGGCGATCCGGGCAGGTTCTGGGTCCGCGGCTACGAGACGGCCCGCTCCGCCCTGGATATGGGGCCCGAGCCGGCGCGGGTGCGGCCGCGGACCCGTGTGGCGTACGTCCCCAGCGCGGCCCTGGCGGTGCGACCCGACCGGCTGCCCCCGGTTCCCGACGGCGCCGGGGAGGGCCCGTTCGACGAGCAACTGCGCGTGGCCGAGGACGTGGACCTGTGTTGGCGCACCGACCGGGCGGGCGCCCTGATCCGCTACGAGCCCGCCGCCCTGGTGGCCCACCGGCACCGCACCACCGTGGCGCCCCTTCTGCGTCGGCGTGCGTTCTACGGCACCGGCGCGGCCCCGCTGGCTCACCGGCACGGCGCCGCCGTCGCGCCCGCGGTGGCCGCACCGTGGTCGCTCACGGTGGCCCTGGGGTTCTGGAGCGGGACCCCCGTCGGGCTGCTCGTGGCGGCCGGTGCGGTAGTCCGTGCGTGGCACCGGACCCGCGCGCTGACCTGCGACGACCGGGCCGCGGCCGAGCTGGTCCTCCGGGGATCCGTGGCCTCGGTCCGGCAGCTTCCCGAGGCGCTGCTGCGCCCCTACTGGCCGCTGACCGCCGTTGCCCTGGTCGCCACCGCGAACTCGAACTCGCCCCCGGCGCGGGGCCTGCGCCGGCGGGTCGCGGTGGCGGCGGTGGCCGAGGGCCTGTGGCACTGGTGGTCCGCCCGCGAGCCGGGCCGGCTGCCGGTCGACGAGCCGCTCGGGCACGTGGTCCTGCACCGCCTCGACGACATCGCCTACGGCGTGGGCGTGTGGCGCTCGGCGTGGGCCGCCCGTTCGGCCGGGGCCCTGCGGCCGGAGCTCACGCGGTGAGGCCCCCCGGGGCGCACGCCGCGGACGTGGTGGTGGTGGGCGCGGGGCCGGCGGGCTGCGTGACGGCCCGCCGCCTGGCCGAGTCAGGTGTGGACGTGATCCTGCTCGAGGCGGGCTCCGAGCGGGCACCCACCCGCGCGGGCGTGCTCGACCTGGGCCCCGGGTCGCGGGTGATCTCCCGGCACCGCGCCACGCTGGGGCAGACCGGGGTGGAGCTGCCACGGGGACGGACCCTCGGCGGATCGGGCGCGGTCAACGGCGGGTACTGCACCCCGGCCCGGCCCTCCGACCTCGCCGGGTGGGGCCCGGACTGGCCCCGCCGGTACGCGGTGGGGCTCGCGCGGGCGACCGAACGCCTGCGGCCACGACTCGTCCCCGCCGGCCCGGTCGCCGCGCGCGTGACCGCGGCGTTCCCCGGCCGGGTGTCCGCCATCGCGCAGGCGCGCCGGGACGGCCGCCGCGTCACCGCCTTCGACGCCTGGGACCCCGCCGGCGCGGGCGTGCGGGTGGTGACGGGCGCGACGGTCCGTGAACTCCGGTGGTCCGGTGGGCGCGCCGGGGGACGGTGTGACGGCGTGGTGCTCGACGACGACGAGGAGATCACCGCCCGGGAAGTCATCCTGTGCGCGGGGTCTATCGGGACGGCCGCCGTCCTGCTGGGCTCGGGGATCGGACCGGACTCCGGCCACCCGGTCGGGCGGAGCACGCAGGAGCATCCGGAGGTCCTGCTGGACCTACCGCCCGACTGGGTAGGCACCGCGCCCGATCCCGACACCGCGCCCGATCCCACAACCGCGGCGGCGCCGCTGCTCTCCCACGTGGTCCGGCTCGCGCTGCCCGGACCGGCGGGGGTCGTGGAGATCGAGGTACGGCCCTACTCGGTCCCGATGCACCTGGTGATCCCCGGTCTCGCCCCCCAGCCGCACCGGATCGGGGTGGCCCTGATGAACCCGGTGGGCCGTGGGGAGATTGATGGCGGTATCGGTGGCGGTAACCCTAGTGACGGCGGTCCTCGGGTGGTGCTGGCCGACGACCCCCGGGACGCCGCCGCACTCGACGGGGCCGCCGAGCTGGTCGCCGACCGCCTGGGGATCTCCGGCACGGCCGGTGGACCGCGGCCGGCATCCGTCCCGTCGACCTCCCAGCACCTGTCGGGCTCGGCGCGGATCGGCGAGGTAGTCGACGATTCCGGCCGGGTCCTGGGGTGCGAGGGGCTGCGGGTGGCCGACGCCTCGGTGTTCCCGGCGCTTCCGCGGTGCGGCCCCTACGTCTCGGTCCTCGCGGTGGCCGAGGACCTCGCCGCGCGGGTGATCACCGGGAGGTCGTGGTAGAACCGATATGAGAACACGTTCCACTGCAACGGTGGGAGTGCGGGCGGAAGGGTCACCAT
>JBKBUP010000296.1:0-2441 GCA_046289795.1 Dietzia sp.
AATCCGTCATCGATCGCGCGTCGAGGCGAGGCGTCTACCTGAACCCCGGTGAGATCACGGAGAACCTCTTCGGCTCCACGCAGGCCTCCAACATGCTCATGGTGGGCGCGGCCTACCAGAGCGGCGCCCTGCCCATCTCCGCCGAGGCCATCGAGCGGGCGATCGAACTCAACGGTGTGGCGGTCACGGCGAATCTGCAGGCGTTCCGCCGTGGTCGCCAGGCCGTCGCGGATCCGGAGGCCCTGGCCGCGCTGGTCGCCGGCCTACACCGGCCGGTGTCAACGGCGACGTCGGCCCTACACGTGCCGTCCCCCGCCGCGGAGCGCCTGCTCGCCGGTCTGGGCGCGGACGCCTCAGACGAACTCCGTGCCGTGGTCGCCCTGCGCGTCGACGAGCTGATCGGCTTCCAGAGTGAGGCCTACGCCGCCGACTACCTGTGCAGCGTCGAGGACCTGCGCGCCGCCGAGGCCCTACAGATCCCCGCCGCGGGTGGCGCCGATCCCGAACAGCTCACGCTCGCCGTGGCCACTAACCTGTTCAAGCTCATGGCATACAAGGACGAGTACGAGGTCGCCCGCCTCGCCGTCGACCCGGCGTTCGCCGCGCAGCTCACCGAGGAGTGGGGCGAGGGGGCCGTGCCCAACCTCAGACTGCATCCGCCGGCACTGCGCGCGATGGGGATGAAGAGGAAGATCTCGATCGGGCCCAGGGCCATGCCGGCGATGAAGGCGCTGGCGAGGATGAAGCGGCTGCGCGGCACCCCGCTCGACGTGTTCGGATACGCGCACGTCCGCAGGGTGGAACGCGAGCTGCTGGCCGGGTATCGCGATCTGGTCCACCGACTCACCGCCGAACTGCAACGCTCGGGCCCGGTCGGCAAGGACCCCACCTGGCGCGCGCCCGCGGTCGCGCTGGCCGAGCTACCGGACATGGTCCGCGGGTACGAGCACGTCAAGCTGGACAACGTGGAGCGCTACCGGGAGGAGTTCACCCGGCTACTCGGCACACTCAGGACCGCAGAGCCGCCGACGCCATCGCGGTGAGCACCCGTCGCAGTTCGGCCTCGGCCATCGACGGCAGCCGCGGACTGGAGTTGAGCAGGCCGAACACCGCGTGGATGTGAGCGCGCGCGTCGACGGCGGCCAGCTCCGACCGCAGCCGCACGAGCGCGTCGACCCACATCTCGGCGTACTCCCGCTGCAGTCTGCGCACCTCGTGCCGTGGACCGGCCGGCAGGGCGCCGAGGTCACGGAACTGCACGCTGATCAGGTCCGGCTCGGTCGCCACGAAGTCGACGTGGACCCCCAACAGCGCGTCCAGGACCTCCGCGGGATCCCCGCCCCGCTCGACCGCGGCGCGCCCGCCGTCACGGAGACGTCGGGAGATGTCCAGCAGCATCTCGGCGAGTACGTCCTCCTTCGAGGAGAAATACCGGTACATGCCCGGCCCCGAGATGCCCACCTCGGCGCCGATGTCGTCCAGGCGTACCGCGTGGAAGCCCCGCCGTGCCATGAGCCGGGCGGCCGCGACGAGGATCTCGTCGCGGCGCCGGGCCTTGGCCTGGGCACGCGGGGTCAGCGCACCCACCCCGTCGCTCACCTGCCCCATCGCCGACTCCGGTCCGCTCAGTGGAAGAAGTGTCGGGCGCCGGTGAAGTACATGGTGATCCCTGCCTTCTCGGCGGCCTCGATCACCTCTGCGTCACGAACGGACCCGCCGGGCTGGACCACGGCGCGCACGCCGGCCTCGGCGAGCACCTCGAGTCCGTCGGCGAACGGGAAGAACGCGTCCGATGCCGCGACGGCCCCGGTCACCCGCTCCCCGGCGCGCTGCACCGCGAGCCGGGCTGAGTCGACGCGATTGACCTGGCCCATGCCCACGCCGACCGTGGCGCCGGACTGGACCAGCAGGATGGCGTTGGACTTGACCGCCCGGCAGGCGCGCCAGGCGAAGAGCAGGTCACGCAGGGTCTGCTCGTCCGCGTCGTCGCCGCAGGCCTTGGTCCACCCCTCGGTCACGTCGCCGCGGGCGTCCAGGGAATCGCGCTGCTGCACGAGTACACCCCCGGAGATCTGCTTGCGCTCGAGCTCCGCCTGCGCCGGCGCATTCGCCTCGAGGATCCGGATGTTCTTCTTCCGCTGCAGGATCTCCACCGCCCCGTCGGCGTAGGAGGGCGCGATGATCACCTCGGTGAAGATCTCGGCCACCTGCTCGGCCATCTCCAGGCTGACCTGGCGGTTGGCGGCGATCACGCCGCCGAACGCGCTGACCGGGTCGCACTCGTGGGCGGCGCGGTGTGCGGCGGCGATGTCCGCATCGATCGCGATTCCGCACGGGTTGGCGTGCTTGATGATCGCCACGCACGGCTCGGCGTGGTCGAACGCGGAACGCCAGGCGGCGTCACCGTCGACGTAGTTGTTGTAGCTCATCTCCTTGCCGTG
>JBKBUP010000297.1:0-2437 GCA_046289795.1 Dietzia sp.
CACCGGGTGAGCGCCATGACGCCGGCCTTGGCCGCCGCGTAGTGCGCCTGCGCCCGCTGGGCGCGCCAGCCCAGCACCGAGGCGTTGTTGACGATCACCCCGTTGTGGGGCACGTCGCGGAAGTAGCGCAGAGCCGCGCGGGTCGCACGGAACGTGCCGTTCAGGGTGATGTCCAGGACGCGGTCCCAGTCCTCGTCGGTCATGTCCACCAGCTCGCCCTCACCGCCGAATCCGGCGTTGTTGACCAGTACGTCGATGCGGCCGAGCTTCTCGGCGGCACCGGAGATCAGTGCGTCGACGTCGGAGGTCGACTGCACGTTGCAGGTGATGGCCTCGAACTGCTGCTCGGGGAACTCGGCGGCGAGCGTGTCGCGGGCCTCGTTCATGCGGCGCTCGTGGAAGTCGGACACCAGGACGTCGGCACCCTCGAGCGCGGCGCGACGGGCGGCCGAGAAGCCGATCCCGGTGCCGGCGGCCGCCGTCACCACGACCTTCTTGCCGGTGAGCAGCCCGTGCCCCGGGGTCTCCTCGGGAACTGTCGCGAGGGGGGACTTGTGCTGGGTCATGACGGCCTGGCCTCTCGGGGTAGTCCGAGCACTCGCTCGGAGATGATGTTGCGCTGGATCTCGTTGGATCCGCCGTAGATGGTGTCGGAGCGAGTGAACAGGAAGAGCCGCTGCCACAGCGCCAGCTCGAGGTGCTCCGGGTCGTGCAGGTCGTTGGCCGCGCCCTCGGAGTCGTGGGTGGGCCCGGTGAGCGACTCGGCCCCCTGCACGACCATCGCCAGCTCACCCAGGTCGCGGTGCCAGTTGGACCACAAGAGCTTGGCCGCGGAGGCGTTGCCCCCGGAGGCGTCGCGCTCGGCGAGCGTGCGCAGCGCATGGGCGCGGATCACCTTCAGGCCGACCCAGGCGCGGGTGATCCGTTCGCGCACCGCGGGCACCTCCGCGCTTCCGTTGGCACGGGCCATGGCCACGATCTGGTCGAGTTCGCGGGCGAATCCGACCTGCTGCCCGAGCGTGGACACCCCTCGCTCGAACTCGAGCAGGGTCATGGCCACCTTCCAGCCCTCGCCCCGCTCCCCCACGATCATCCCGGCGTCGGTGACGGCGTCGTCGAAGAAGACCTCGTTGAACTCGCTGGTCCCGGTGAGCTGCTGGATGGGCCGGATCTCCACGCCGGGTTGGTCCAGTGGCACCAGGAGGAAGCTCAGACCCTTGTGCCGGCTGGTCCCCTCCTCGGTGCGGGCCACGACGAACACCCACTGGCTCAGGTGCGCCAGGGAGGTCCACACCTTCTGCCCGTCGAGATGCCACTTCCCGTCCTCGTCCAGCCTCGCGGTGGTGGACACGTTGGCCAGGTCCGACCCCGCGCCCGGCTCCGAGTATCCCTGGGCCCACAACTCGGTGACGTCGATGATCCGGGGCAGGAAGCGGTCCTTCTGCTCCTGGGTGCCGTGGGCGATGAGGGTGGGCCCGAGCAGGGTCTCGCCCAGATGCGAGACCCTCGCCGGGGCGTCGGCCTTGGCGTACTCCTCGTGTATGCGGACCTGCTGGCTCAGGGACGCCCCCCGGCCGCCGTACTCGACCGGCCAGCCCACGCAGGTCCAGCCCGCCTCGGCCATGTGGCGCTCCCAGGCCAGGCGTCGCGCGAAGAACTGGTGCTCGCTGCCGGGCCCGCCGGTCCCCTTGATCTCGGCGAACTCTCCGGTCAGGTTGTCGTCCAGCCACGTGCGGAACTCCGCGGCGAACTCGTCGTCGCTCAGCTCCGACGCCGGCCTGGTGCTCTGGGTCATGCAACCACTCTACCAAGCACTTGCTTGGTTTGCCGGAACCGCCCGTACCCACGGACCGAGTCGGGTGTGATGGTCGACATGAGCACTCCCGTGTCGCCCCTGGCGGGCAAGGTCGCACTGGTCACCGGCGCCGCTCGGGCCCAGGGCCGGGCCCACGCCGTCCGCCTCGCCTCGGAGGGCGCCGACGTCGTGGTCACCGACATCTGCGCGCCGGTGTCCGAGTCCGTCTCCTACCCGGCGCCCACACCGGACGACCTCGCCGAGACCGTCCGCCTGGTCGAGGAGACCGGACGGCGAGCCATCTCGGCCGTCATCGACATCCGGGAACTCGGCCCACTCCAGGACCTGGTCGCCCGCACCATCGCCACCTTCGGCCGGCTCGACATCCTCGTCGCCAACGCCGGCGTCCTCAACTGGGGCCGGCTGTGGGAGTTGCCGGAGGACGACTGGGACATGGTCATCGGCGTCAACCTGAGCGGCACGTGGCGGACGATCCGCGCCGCGGTGCCCGCGATGATCGAGGCGGGCAACGGCGGGTCGATCATCATCGTCAGCTCGTCGGCGGGACTCAAGGCCACGCCGGGCAACGGGCACTACTCGGCCTCCAAGGCCGGATTGGTGGCGCTGACCAATTCACTCGCC
>JBKBUP010000298.1:0-2427 GCA_046289795.1 Dietzia sp.
GTGCGGGCTTCTCGGCGGGAGCCTCGTCAGCCTCGGCCTCGGCGTCGTCTGCAGAGTCATCGTCGTCGTCGGAAGTGTCCTCCGCGGCCGGCTCGTCCGAGTCGTCGGAGCCGCCCGAGCCGTCGTCGATGACCGCGAGCTCACCACCGATCTCGACCGTCTCGTCCTCTTCGGCGACGATCTTGGACAGTGTGCCCGCGGCGGGCGACGGGATCTCGGTGTCGACCTTGTCGGTGGAGACCTCGAGCAACGGCTCGTCGACCTCGACCGTGTCCCCCTCTTTCTTGAGCCAGCGGGTGACGGTGCCCTCGCTGACGGATTCACCGAGAGCCGGCATCTGTACGGAGAAGGCCATGGTGTCGTGACTCCTCAAGAGTTCTGGGCGCTGCCCGCCGGCGCGATCCGCGCCCGCGTGAGCGGCGTCATGGTTGTGAGCTATCAATTCTTCGAGACGGCCAGGGACGGGTCCGCTGTGGCGCCCCGCCCGGACGATCGACCACCATTGTGCCCTGTGCCACCTGCCGGTGTCGTCGGACGCACCGATCCCGGCGTCTGCGGGCGCCCGGATCGACCGGTGGCCGCGCCATCACCAGTGCTGAGGCTCGGTACGATCGGATCTCGTAGACGGCCCCACCCCGGACGGGGGGCCGACGGGAGGAGACCGACAGTGGCGATCCGCGATCTTTTCCGGCGGCGGCAGACGCGGATTCCGGCGGACCCCGCCGATCTCGACCACCTCCGGTCCTGGTGCGAGACCAGGGTGGGGGTCGAGGCCTTCCTCGAGCCCGAGACGCTCGTGTCGGTACCGGGGCTGCGCCTGGTCGCCTTCGACGGTGAGTGGACCCGTCGAGAGGTGGGGGACGTGGCCACGGCGCGCAAGCTCGCCGGCGAGCTCAAGATCCCCCTGTACGACGCGATGGAGACCGGCTACCCGGACCGGATGAGGCTCTACGAGGAGGTCCGGATCGCGCGCGAACGCAAGGAGAGGGCCCGACGGCTCCGCGACCAGATGCGAGAGAACAACGACTAGCGCCACCGCGCTGTCTGACCGCACATCTGTAGCGCCAGACGTGTGGGGCGGCGTTGGTCGTGTTGCGAGCACTCGTGAGTCTGGCGCCCATCTGAAGCAGGTCGCCCCCGACTGCTCCCATCAGTGAGTCGTGGCCCTCGACGGGACGTGCCATCGCCGCCGCCGACGGCCCCCGCGAGATATCGGGATCACTGCGTAACTCACCCTTGATGATTTCGAAACCTAAGAAGATGCGCAGGAAATGTTGCCGTAACAGCAAGGCGAGAGGGTGTCTCTGGTCGCTCGAACCACTTGTGGATCACCTCTACGAGCGACCGGGTTTCCCTTCCCACTCAGAGAAATGAGCGCACATGCTCCAGATCACACCTCGCCGCAGGGCACGAGCGCTCGTGGCCGCTCTGTCCTGCGCCGGACTCCTGGTCACAGGGCTGCCCGGCGCAGCGGCGGGCTCGACGCTCGACAGCCTCGCCACCGGAAGTCTCGGATCGAGCACGGGCTCTACTGCGCCAGACGCACCCGAGACTCCGGTCGAGCCCGATCCGGTCGAGCCCGATCCGACTGACCCGATTGATGACGGGGACCCTGCCCTGCCCACCGTGACGGTCGTAGCAACCGGCGGCACCCTCGCCGGCCGGGCGACCACGCAGGACTCGTACTCGAACTACCGCGCCGGTACGTATCCGATGGCCGAGCTCATCCCCGAGATCGCCCCGGCCATCGACCAGATGGCCAACGTGGACATCGTGCAGTTCGGTAACGCCGGCTCAGGCGGGTACACCATCGCCCAGTATCGCGAGCTGACCCTGGCGGTCGAACGAGCACTCGCAAGCTCGGATGCCGTCGTGGTGACCACCGGAACCGACACCATGGAGGAGTTCGGCTACTGGCTTGACGTGACCGTCCAGAGTAAGAAGCCGGTAGTCATCACAGGCGCGATGCGTCCGTGGGCCGCCGGCCCGACCCCGGATGTCGACCCGGTGTTCGGCAGTGACGGCCCCGCCAACCTGGTCCAGTCGATCCGGCTCGCAGCATCGCAGCAGACCTACTGCTTCGGCACCGTGCTGATGCTCAACGATGAGATCCACGCGGCCCGCGACGTCACCAAGGGCAACACCATGCGTACCGACACGTTCGAGTCCCGGAGGGTCGGCGTGCTCGGGTGGATCGACGGCGACCGGATCAGTCTCCCGCGGGGACCGTCCAGGGTGCTCGACTGCCAGTCCGACCGGTGGCTCACGCCCTTCGACCTGTCTGAGATCTCAGCAGGCGATCTGCCCAAGGTGGAGATCTTCTACAACTATCAGGAGGCCTCCGGGGACGCGATCCGGGGAATGGTCACCGGTGGGGCGACCGGAATCGTCACCGCCGGTACCGGTGCGGGCGGCATCTCCTCGGCG
>JBKBUP010000029.1:0-9850 GCA_046289795.1 Dietzia sp.
GATGGCCTTGATCTGCAGCTGGGCGAACGCCGCGCCCACGCAGCGGTGCCGTCCGGCGCCGAAGGGGATCCAGGTCCACCGGTTGACGATGTCCTCCTGGCGCGGCTCGGCGTAGCGGTCCGGGTCGAACGCGTCGGCATCCGGGAAGTCCTCGGGCAGCCTGTTGGACACCGCCGGGGACGCCGCGACGGTCTGCCCGGCGCGGACCACGTGGTCGCCGATCTGTACGTCCTCCTGTGCCACCCGCATGAGGATGATGAGCGGCGGGTGCAGGCGCAGCGTCTCCTTGAGGGCGTTCTCCACCTTGGGCATCTGGCGCAGCGCGCCGAAGGAGTACTCGGCGCCGTCGGCGTAGACCTCGTCGAGTTCGGCGACGACCTGGGCCAGGTACTCGGGGTGCTTGAGCAACTCGATGAGCATCCACGCGCTGGTTCCGGAGGTGGTGTGGTGCCCGGCGAACATCATGGAGATGAAGATGCCGGTGACCTCGTCCGGACTGAACTTGTCCGTGCCGTCGTCCTCCTTGACCGAGATCAACACGTCGAGCAGGTCCCGGTCCGCCTTGTCGGTCGGCGGGTTGGCGACCCGGTCGTCCATGATCGCGGAGACGAGTTCGACCAGACCGGCCCGCGCCGCGTCGCGGGTACGGAACGCCGGGATGTCGGCATAGGCGTCGATGTACGCGTGGGGATCGGTCCCCTGCTCGAGGTCGTGGTAGAGGTGGGCGAAGCGCGCGTCGAGCTGCTCGCGGAACTTCGGCCCGATCAGGCACGCCGAGGACGTGTAGATGGTGAGCTCGGAGAACCACTCGAGCAGGTCGATCTCGCCCTCGTCGCCCCACTCGGCCACCATGCGCTGGACCTCGTGGGGGATGGTCACCGCGTGCTGTCGCATGTGGTCCCCGCGCAGGGCTGTGTTGTGCAGCATCTCCGAGCGGCGCTCCGGGCTGGCGTCGAAGACGACGCCCTCGCCGAACACCGGGGTCATGAAGGGGTAGGCGGCGGCCTGGTCGAGCGACTCGTCCGGGGCCCGGAAGAAGGCCTCGTTGGCGGCCGCGCCGGAGGCCAGGCAGATGTCCCGGTCGACGATCTTGAAGACGCCGAGGTCGCCGCACTCCTCACGGACCCGCCAGAACAGGCTGATCGGGTCGGTACGGAGTTCGTCCATGTGGCCGAGCTCGCCCTCGCCTCCGGAGACCCGCTGCGGCTCGGAGAGGGTGGAGAAGTCAGTGGGCTTGTCGGTGGAGCTGTCGGTGCTGGTCACGAGTAGTCCTCCTCGATAGGGGCCTCCGGCTGGATCTCCAGCTCGGTGATCTGGGCGCCACGGGGCATCGACACCATGGCGGCGACCCCCCGGGCGAGGTCGGCCGGTTTGCACATACGCGGGTGGCGACCGAAACCGTGCTTGACCCAGTCGTTGATGACCGATTCCGCGGTCTCCGGGTCGAACTCGGTACCCATCTCGGTCATCACCGGGCCCGGTCGGACCACTCCGAGGCGGATCCCCGTGCCCTCGAGTTCCTTCCGCGCCTGGTGGGCCATGGTCTCCAGACCGGCCTTGGCCGCCACGTACGCGCCGGAACGGGGCCGGGCGGTGTAGGCGACGTCGGAACCGATCAGCACCACGTCACCACGGCGGCGCCCGACCATCCCGGGGACCACGGCGTGGAGCAACCGCTGCACGGCGAGCAGGTGGATGTCGATCTGCGAGGCGAAGTCGTCGGGGTCCATCTCCCACACGCGGGCCATCTTCAGCGTGCCGGCGCTGGAGACCAGGACCTCGGGGGGGCCGTACGCCTCGCCGGCGGCGGCCACGAACTCGGCGACCGACTCCGCGCTGGTCACGTCGACGGGCCGTGCGGTGGCCTGTCCCCCGGCCTCACGGATCCGGTCGACCAGGTCGTCGAGGCGGTCGGCCCGACGGGCGCCCACGACGACGGGGTGGCCGAGCGCGGCCAGCGCCTCCGCGGAGGCCCGTCCGATCCCGGAGGAGGCACCCGTGACGAGTGCCGGACGCTCGGCCACGTCCAGCTGCTGCGGGAATCTGAGGCTCATCGGCGTCTGCCCTCGATCCGCATGGGCAGATGCGCGAAGCCACGCACGTTGGAGGAGTGAACGCGCTCGGCGCCGGGCAGGATCTCGTAGCCCGTGATGGTCCTCGAGATCTGATCGAGCGCTATCCGACCCTCGAGTCGCGCCAGGTGCGCCCCGAGGCAGAAGTGCGGCCCCTGCCCGAAGCTCAGGCTCGCTGAGGTGTCGCGGCCCAGGCGGAAGGCGCCAGCGTCCTCGAACACCTCCTCGTCGCGGTTGGCCGCGCCGATGAGCAGGAGGACCTTCTGGTCGGCGGGGATGGTGACGTCGCGGACCGTGACCTCCTGCATCGTCGTGCGCAGGACCAACTGGCTGGAGGTGTCGTAGCGCAGGGTCTCCTCGACCCAGTCGGTCACGCGCTCAGGGTCGTCGATGACCAACTGCGACTGCTCGGGGAACCGGTGGCCCCAGAACATCGCGTTGGCGAGCAGCTTCGTGGTGGTCTCGTTGCCCGCCACCACCATGAGGAAGAGGAAGGAGAGGATCTCGTCCTCGTCCAGCTTCTCCCCGTCGATCTCGGCGTCGATGAGCGCCGAGGTGAGGTCCTCGGTCCGCTGATTGCGCCGCTCGGCGACCATGCCCTGGTAGTAGGCGATGAGGTCGAAGGCGGCGACCATCGAGTCCTCGGGCACGTCCTGGCCGCCCTCCTCGCGGTGCATGACGAGGTCCGCGAGCCGGCGGAGCTCGTCCCGGTCGGACTCCGGCACCCCCATGAGGTCGGAGATGACGTCCATCGGCAGCTTGCCGGCGTAGTCCTCGACGAAGTCGAACTCACCCTTCTCGAGACACTCGTCCCAGTACTGCCGGGAGATCCGCTCGATGCCCTCGGAGAGCGCGTCGACGCGCCGGGAGGTGAAGCCCTTGCTCACGAGCTTGCGCAGGCGCGCGTGCCGCGGGTCGTCCATCGCGAGGAAGGACATGGTCTTGTAGGCGTGCGGCCCGTACGCCGCCGGGTCCAGGGAGACGCCCATCGAGTTGGAGAAGACGTCCGGCGCGCGGAACGCCTCGCGGACGTCGGCGTGCTTGCTCAGCGCCCAGAAGTCGAGATCCGGGTTGTGGTAGACGGGCGCCTCGGCGCGCAGGCGGGCGTAGAACGGATACGGGTCCTCGTGCACGGCGTAGTCATACGGGCTGAACACGAGCGGGGCGGGAGTCGCGGTGGTCATGTCTCAGGTCACCTCAGGATGAGTCGGGCGGCGGATTCGATGGCGTCCGCCATGTCGGAGTAGGAGCCGTAGCCCATACCTGCTCGGACGAGTGCGCCGGCGTAGACCATCTCCAGTGCGTCGACCACCTCGTCGTCGCTCTCGTCCCCCAGTGCGGCCATCAGACGACGACGGATGTCGGCACCGATCCGGATCCTCAGGTGGGAGACCTCGGGGTCGTCGCCCAACAGGGCGGCGGTGACCGCCGAGGAGAGTTCGGGCTCGTCCGCGAGCAGCAGCGCGACGTCGCGCAGGACGGCCACCACCCTGTCCACCGTCGAGCCGTTCCCGGCGCCCTCGGTGACGTGGTCACGGAGGCGCCGCCAGAACACCTCCGCGATGAGGTGGCCCTTGGAGGAGAAGTAGGTGTACGCGGTGGCCGGGGCGACGCCGGCCCTGGAGGCCACCGCCCGGACCGCGAGGCCGCCCGGCCCCTTCTCGCGCAACACCTCGACGGCGGCGCTGGTGAGGCGGTCGACGGTCTCGGCCTGCTGGCCGTTGAGGCGCCGCCGCGTCGATTCGAATCGAACGTCACTGGACATGTGTCTGGACAGTACACCACTCACCGGACTATCGTCTAGACAGTTGTCCACCCACTCCGGTGTCCATCAACCCCGACGGAAGGCTCCCCGTGACGACGAGCACCACCTACGACGCCCCGCTCCTCATCGGCGGCGAGCTGCGCCCGGCTTCCGGGGGAGGCACGTTCGACGTCCTCAACCCCGCCACCGAGGAACTGATCGGCCGCGCCGCCGACGCGAGCCCCGAGGACATGGACGCCGCCATCGCGGCCGCCCGGACCGCGTTCGACACCACCACGTGGTCCACCGATCATTCCTTCCGCGCGTCGTGCCTGCGGCAACTCCGGGACGCCCTGCAGTCCCACACCGAGGAGCTGCGCGAACTGACCATCGCCGAGGTGGGCGCCCCCCACATGTTCACCACCGGCCCGCAACTGGAGGGGCCCGTGGCCGACCTGGGCTGGCTGGCCGACCTGGTCGACGCCTACGAGTGGGTCGAGGAGCTGGGCGAGTCCGAGGTCATGGGGATCCGCTCCCACCGCTCGGCGCGCCGGGAGGCGATCGGCGTGGTCGGTGCCATCACCCCGTGGAACTTCCCCAACCAGATCAATCTGGCCAAGATCGGACCCGCGCTGGCCGCCGGCTGCACCGTGGTGCTCAAACCCGCGCCGGACACCCCGCTCATCGCCGCGGCCGTGGCCCGCATCGCCGCCGAGGAGACCGACATCCCCGCGGGCGTGCTCAACGTGGTGTCGTCCTCGGACCACGGGGTGGGCGCCCAGCTGACCACCGACCCGCGCGTGGACCTCGTCTCGTTCACCGGATCCACCGCCACCGGCAAGAAGATCATGGTGGCCGCGGCGGAGACCCTCAAGAAGGTGTTCCTCGAGCTGGGTGGCAAGTCCGCCGCCGTGGTGCTCGACGATGCCGACCTGAACGCCGCGTGCTTCATGACCGCCCTCAACGCCTGCACCCACGCCGGTCAGGGCTGTGCACTGACCACGCGACTGGTGGTACCGCGTGAGAAGTACGACGAGGCCGTCGAGGCCGCCAAGGGAGCCATGGCCGCGTTCGCGCCGGGCGACCCCACCGACCCCGGCACCCTGTGTGGTCCGCTGATCTCCGAGCTGCAGCGCGAGCGGGTCGAGGGTTACATCGCGTTGGCCGTGGAGGAGGGCGGCACCATCGAGATCGGTGGCGGTCGCCCCTCCGGGGAGGACAAGGCCAAGGGGTTCTGGGTCGAGCCCACCCTGATCTCCGGACTCGACAACTCGGCGCGGGTGGCACAGGAGGAGATCTTCGGACCCGTCCTCGTCGTCATCCCGCACGACGGCGACGCCGACGCCGTCCGGATCGCCAACGACTCCCCCTACGGTCTCTCCGGCGCCGTCTGGGGCAGCGACCTCGAGCGGGTCGAGAATGTCGTGGCCGGCATCCGCACCGGGACGCTCGGGGTGAACGGCGGTGTCTGGTACGGCGCCGACGTGCCCTTCGGCGGCTACAAGCAGTCGGGCATCGGCCGCGAGATGGGCCGCCAGGGCTTCGAGGAGTACCTCGAGACCAAGTCCGTGGCCACCCCGGCCTGACCCACCACACCCTCCTGATCCACCTCACCACTCAAGAGAGCAGACACACAGACATGGGACGTTTTGACGGCAAGACCGTGATCGTGACCGGCGCGGCCGGCGGCATCGGCGAGGAGTACGCCAAGGCACTCGCCGCGGAGGGCGCCAAGGTCGTGGTGGCCGACGTGTCGGACGCCGAGGGCGAGCGGGTGGCCGCGGAGATCGTCGCGGCCGGCGGCGAGGCCTTCTTCCAGCACACCGACGTCTCCGACCCGGACTCGGCAGCCGCGTGCGCCGAGGCGACCGTCGAGAAGTACGGGCAGCTGGACATGCTGGTCAACAACGCCGCGATCTTCGGCGGGATGAAGCTCGACTTCCTCATCACCGTGCCGTGGGACTACTACCAGAAGTTCATGCAGGTCAACATGAACGGCCAGCTCCTCATGGTGCGGGCCTGCTGGGAGAAGATGGCGGCGGCCGGCGGTGGCGCGATCGTCAACCAGTCCTCCACCGCCGCGTGGCTCTACTCCGGCTTCTACGGCCTGGCCAAGGTGGGCGTCAACGGCCTGACCCAGCAGCTCGCCACCGAGCTCGGCGGGTCGAACATCCGGATCAACGCCATCGCGCCCGGCCCGATCGACACCGAGGCCAACCGCACCACCACCCCGCAGTCGATCGTGCGGGACATGGTCGACAAGCTGCCCCTCAAGCGCATGGGCCAGCCGCAGGACCTGGTGGGGATGCTGCTGTTCCTGCTCTCGGACGAGGCCTCCTGGATCACCGGCCAGATCTTCAACGTCGACGGCGGACAGGTCATCAGATCGTGAGCGAGCATCCGGTCGTGAGCGCAGAGCAGAACGCCGCCCCGCGCATCGGACCCGGGACGCCCGAGGACTCCCCCGCCCCGGTCGGGTTCATCGGCCTGGGCAACATGGGCGCGCCCATCGCGCGGAGGCTCCTGGCCTGGCCGGGGGGCCTGGTGGTGTGCGACGTCCGTCCCGAGGCCACCGAGCCGTTCGTGGCCGAGGGGGCCGCCGCCGCGGCGACACCCGCCGAGGTGGCCCGGACCGCCCGACTGGTCTCGGTCACCGTGCTCGACGACGCGCAGGTCCGCGATGTCGTCGACGGGCCCGAGGGCATCCTGCGCACCGCCGTGCCCGGCACGGTGATCGCGGTCCACTCCACCATCTCCGACTCCACGGCTGTAGAGCTGGCCGCGCTCTGCACCGCTCGGGGAGTGCACCTGGTGGACGCCCCGGTCTCCGGCGGCGCGCCGGGCGCCGAGAAGGGCCAGCTCGCGGTCATGGTGGGCGGACCGCGCGAGGTCTACGAGGCCTGCAAGCCGGTCTTCGCCCTGTGGGCCGCCATGCCGGTCCACGCCGGCGAGGTGGGCGCGGGTACCCGGATGAAGCTGGCCCGCAACCTGCTGCACTTCATCTCCTTCACCGCCACTGCCGAGGCCTCCCGCCTGGCGGAGGCGGCGGGCGTCGACATCGCCAAGCTCGGCCGCGTGGTCCGGCACACCGACGCCATCACCGGAGGCGCCGGGGCCGTCATGCTGCGCGAGACCACCGCACCGATCGCCTCCGACGACTTCTGGCACGGCGTGTTCACGCACGTCCGTGGCCTGGGCGAGAAGGACCTGTCCCTGGCCCTGGCGCTGGGTGACCGACTGGACGTGGACCTGCCCCTGGGCAGGATCGCGCTGCGGGACCTGGGCGACGGGTTCGGCGTGGGGCCCGGTGAGATCGCTCGTGCCGCGGGGGACCACAACGACGACGACGACGAGGGAGCACGATGAGCGACACGGCAGAGTCCGGTACGACCCCGGAGCGCGAGCGCGGGCTGGCCATGATGACCGAGGTCTACGGTTTCGAGATGACCGACGGCCCCGGCGACTACTTCGCCGAGACCGCAGACCACCTGTTCGGGCGGGTGTGGTCCCGTCCGGGCCTGAGCCATCGCGACCGACGCCTGCTCCTGCTGGGTGCACTCACCGCGCAGGGCAACACCGACATCGCCGACATCCAGGTAGGTGCGGCGCTGGGCAACGACGAACTCACCCCGGAGGAGCTGGAGGAGATCGTGCTGTTCCTCTGCTATTACGCCGGCTGGCCCAACGGCACCAAGCTGGGCAACGTGGTGGGTCCCCACGTGGCGCGCGCCCGTAAGGCCGCACGGCGGGCCGCCGCAGGGGCCGAGGGCGAGGGCTGAGGGCGGGGGTCGGGAGCGGAGTCACGGGCGATAGGTTAATGACATGACCGCACCCCAGATCGACCAGGCGCTGCTCGACGTGGCGCTCGCCGCCCCCGGCTTCATGCCGCTGGACGAGGGCCGCACCCTCTACGAGATCGCCTGCGAGTACCTGGGCGACGGCGTGGGGGTCGAGATCGGCACCTACTGCGGCCGGTCCACCGTGTTCCTGGGCGCGGCCGCGCGTGTGACCGGCGGCAGCATCGTCACCGTCGACCACCACCGGGGTTCCGAGGAGCACCAGCCCGGTTGGGAATACCACGACACCGCCCTGGTGGACCCCCACACCGGCCGCCTGGAGACCCTCGTCGCGTTCCGGCACACGATGTGGGACGCGAAGCTCGACGACGTGGTCACGGCCGCCGTGGGTACCTCGCGCCAGGTGTCCCGCGTCTGGGGCAAGCCCGCCTCGTTCGTGTTCATCGACGGCGGCCACTCCTCCGAGGCGGCACAGGCCGACTACGAGGGCTGGGCACCGTGGGTCGCGGTCGGCGGTGCGCTGTTGATCCACGACGTGTTCCCGAACCCCGAGGACGGCGGTCGCCCGCCGTACGAGATCTACTGCCGCGCCCTCGAGTCGGGTCAGTTCACCGAGGTCCGCGCCGTGGACTCGCTGCGGGTGCTGCGGCGCGATTCCGGCGAGGTCGGCGCGCCCATGCCGTGACGCGCCTACCCGTTCAATCCGCACTCACTTCCAGAATCCGCTACCCCCCTGCGCGCTTCGCTACCCGTATCCGGGTAGCGGATGGTGCAGGGGGGTAGCGGATTTCCGGCTCGTGGACGGGCCGGAGCGCGGCGGGAAAGCGGGTCACCCCGCCCAGCGGCCGCCCGCGCTCCAGGCATCACCGGAGCCCGGGCGGCCGCGGCGCGTGTGCAGGAACCTCCCGACCACGGCCGCGCCGAGGTCGTCGACGTCCGGGGCGACAACCGTGCCGCCGACCCGGCGGGCGAGCGCGTCGAGGAAGCGCCCGAGTCCCGGATCGTCACCGAGCCGGAAGAACGTGGTCCGCGCACCGAATCGCGCCACCCGGTCCAGTTCGTCGACGGTGGTGCGGATGGTCTCGGGCGCGGGCGGGTAGCCGAACCACGGATCCCCGCTGCCCAGCAGGTGGGCCGTGGGCTCGCCGTCGGTGACGATGAGCAGCACCGGCTGCATCGACGGGTGCTTCCGGAAGAACCGGCCGGCCAGCAGCAACGCGTGGTGCAGGTTCGTCCCCATCTCGTACTCGGCGTCGAGCGACAGCAGTTCCTCCACCGTCCGTGTCTGGGCGAAGCGGCCGAACGAGATGAGCTGCAGTGTGTCCTGCCGGAACCGGGTGCTCACCAGGTGGTGCAGCGCCAGCGCCGTGCGTTTCATGGGGACCCAGCGACCCTCCATCGCCATGGAGAACGACGTGTCGACCAGCAACGCCACGGCGGCCTGGGTACGCGACTCGGTCTCCCGCACCTCGATGTCGTCCGGGAGCAGGCGGATCCCGTCTCCCGGGTCTCCCCCCTCGGCCGCGACCCGGGAGACGGCGTTGGTGACGGTCCGAGGCACGTCCCACGACTCGACGTCGCCGAACTGCCACCCGCGGCTCGATCCCGTCTGTTCGCCGGCCGCCCCGGAGATCCGTGTCTCGCGGGCTCCGGTGCGGCCCGAGAGCCGACGTGCCGCGTCACGCAGGAGGGAACCGCCGAGCTTGCGCAGAGCGGCCGGGGACAAGCGCAGGTCTCCGTCGGGTCGCCTGCTCAGGTACCCGGACTCGCGCATCGACTGCTCGAGCCGCGCCAGGGTCCGCAGGGACACGGCGGCATCGCGACCGAGGTGACGGGCCACCGCTTCGAGGTCCAGCTCGGACAGCGGTGACCCCTCGCTGCCCCGCGCCAGCTGCTCGGCGAGACGGTCGAGGTCACCGAGCTCGGCCATCGCCGCCGCGCCCTCCGACAGTCCCAGCCCCTGCTCGCCCTCGAAGTCCGCGGAACCGTCCCAGTCCTCGCCGGGCCGGAGCGACTGGAGCAGACCGTCGAGCCGCCCGAGCTGCTCCATGAGCTCCGGCGAACCGAACGCCTGCTGCGAGAGCGCCATGAGCTCTTCCCGCTGCTCCGCTGTCATCGACCGCATCATGCGTTGGGCGGCCGCCGCGCGCCGGGCCAGCACATCGATGAGCTCGTCGATGTCGGCGGGCTGCTCGGGGAAGGAGTCGGAGTGCTTGTCCATGAACCGCTCGAAGTCC
>JBKBUP010000029.1:9860-18846 GCA_046289795.1 Dietzia sp.
CGCGGGAGTGCTTGTCGAGCAGCTCGGTGAGGTCGGCGAGCATCTCGGACACCGCCGCGCGGTCGGCGTCGGTCGCGTTCTCCAGTGCCTTCTTCATCCCGGCGAACCGGGACTCGAGCGCCTCCGCTCCGAGCAGGTCCTGGATCCGGCGGTAGGCCTCGCGGGCATCCGAGGAGGCCCAGTCGTAGTCGGACAACTCACCGACGGCGGCGGCCGGGGAGTCCGGCAGGTTCTCGATGGTCATCTCCCGCAGGGTGCGGTCCATCGGGTCCATCTCCGTGTCCCGGGCCAGCTGACCGCGCTCGGCCAGCAGCGCCTCCTCGAGGAGTTCGGCCACCTCCCCGAGGGTTCCGCCGAGGTGGTTCCGCTCGAGCAGTTCGCGGCGGCGGCGCTGCACCCTGCCCGCGAGATCGTCCAGTCCGGTCTGGTCGCGACCGCCACGGCGCAGGAACTCGCGCATCGACCGCTCGGGCGAGTACCCGGACATCACCCCGTCGGATACGGCGTCCAGTGCCTCGGACAGGTCCAGCGGCGGTGCGAGCGGGTCCGGACCGCCGACGTAGCGCCCGTACCGCGCCCGGGGTTCTTCTCGCGACATCCTGGACCTCCTCCTCTGGTGGCGCCTCGGCCCTGCGATACCTCAGCCGTAGACGGCGGCGCCGTCCCCTGTTTCCTTGGACAGGCGCCGCGAGAGGAACAACCCCTCCAACGCCAACTCGATGGCCCCGGCGCGTTGACCCACGGTCACCGCGCCCAGGCGCTCGGAGATCTGGTCGTACAGCCCCGGGTCGGAGAGCTCGGGCAACGCCTCGACGAATTCCGCGGCGGTCACGCTGGCACCGGTCGTCAGGGTCACCGAGCCGTCGAACGCCTCGACCAGGGGCGCCAGGTCGAGCCCGCGGAACAGGTCTCGCACCACGTCGACGGTGGCGCTGCGCAGCAGATACCGCAGGATCTCCGGCTCCCGTCCCTCCTCTCCCGGCTCGAACTCGATCTTGCCGCGCAGGACGTCGACGGCGGCGTCCACGTCGACCAGACGGGCCACGGCCTCACCCGGGTCATCGGTCCCCCTGACGGCGGCGCGCCGCCTGGCCGCCGCGGCGACGGTCTCGGCCCCGGCGATCGCGAAGCGCGCGGACACCCCCGACGCCTGGTTGACCGAATCCGACGTCCGGAGTTCGCGCGTGAACCGGGCGAGCAGTTCCATCAGGGCATCCGGCACCTCCGCGGTGAGCTCGGCCTCCTGGCGTACGACCTCGATCTCGTCGGACAGGTCCAACGGATAGTGCGTACGGATCTCGGCGCCGAAACGATCCTTGAGCGGGGTGATGATGCGGCCGCGGTTGGTGTAGTCCTCCGGGTTGGCCGAGGCCACCACCAGCACGTCGAGGGGCAGCCGCAGCACGTAGCCCCGGATCTGTACGTCCCGTTCCTCCATGACGTTGAGCAGCGCCACCTGGATTCGCTCCGCCAGGTCGGGGAGTTCGTTGAGCGCCACGATGCCCCGGTTCGCGCGGGGCACCAGCCCGTAGTGGATCGTCTCCGGGTCGCCGAGGCGCCGTCCCTCCGCCACGCGCATCGGGTCGACGTCGCCGATCATGTCCGCCACGGAGGTGTCCGGGGTCGAGAGTTTCTCGACGTAGCGCTCGGACCGGTGCCGCCAGGCGATCGGCAGGGCGTCGCCCTCCCGCTCGATGCGTTCCCGCGTCGCCGTGGTGATCGGCGCGAGCGGGTCCTCCCCCAGCTCGGACCCCGCCACGACGGGCGACCACTCGTCGAGCAGGCCCACCAGGGTGCGCAGCAGGCGGGTCTTGCCCTGCCCGCGCTCACCCAGCAGGACGATGTCGTGGCCGGCGATGATCGCCCGCTCGAGCTGCGGGATGACAGTCGAGTCGAAGCCGTGCATCCCGGGCCAGGGATCTCGGCCCGCGGCCAGCTCCGCGAGGAGGTTGTCGCGCATCTCCACGCGCAGGGTGCGGCTGGTGTACCCCGCGGCGCGCAGTTCGCCGAGGGTCTGGACGTCCGGCTTCTCGCTCACAGCGCCCACGGTAGTCCTCCGGGCTCCTCACGTGCTCCCGGCTCGAGTGGAGACCATGCGTTGCGGGCGCGTATCAGTCCTCGAGCCGCACCCGGTGGTCGCTGGCGATCGACACGCGGTTGAACGCGTTGATCAGCACGATCGACCACTCCAGCGCGGAGAGTTGCGCCTCGTCGAAGTGCTCGGCGGCGGCGGAGATGGCCGCCTCGCGCTCGTCGACTCCGTCCAGGCGCGTGAGCGTCTCGGCCAGCCGTAGCGCGGCCCGCTCGGGGCCGCCGAACGCGTCGATGTCCCGCCACGCCGGCAGAAGGTCCAGGCGATCCTGCGACACCCCGGCCTTCCGCGCGGCCGGGACGTGCGTGGCCAGGCAGGCCGCACAACCGTTGAGCTGGGAGACCCGGATGTTGACCAGCTCGAGCAGCGTCTCCTCCAACCCGGCCTCGGTGGACGCCTCCCGGGAGGCGACCGCGGTGCGGACGAGCTGCTTGTAGACCTCGCGCTGGGCGCGGTCCAGCTGCGGGACACCCATGTCAGGCGTTCCCGTCGCGCAGCCAGGCGGAGTCGCGCTGCACGGCGACGGTGGCGCCGGTCGCGTCGGTGTACTCGGTCATCTGCCTCTTCCTCTCAGTCGGTCCGTGCCGGGTCACCGGTCTGCGCCCGCGCGGCCGGGTTCGCCCTCGGCGTGAGCACGCTGCCCGGCAGGGCGGGCGCGGGCAGGCGGGTGAGCCCGTCCGGGGTCCGCCCGATGTAGCCGTCGACCCGGCCGAAGCGGTCCGACCCGGCCTCCCACTCCTGCCGGTAGCGCAGGATCTCGTCGTGGGTGCGGCCGATGAAGTTCCACCACATCACGATCTCCTCGCCGAACGGGGTGCCGCCGATCAGGATCATCCGCGCCGGTGTGGATCCGGTGTTGCTGATCGTCAGGGAGGTCTCGCCGACACCCGTGTAGCCCAGCTGGGTGGGTTCGACGGTCACGCCTTCGAGCGTGATGTCGCCCGCGTCCACCAGGAGCCCGTGTTCGAACTGCGGGTCCACGTCGACGGTGAGCCGGGCGCCGGGGTCCAGGCGGAGCTCCGCGCCGAGGAGGGGGGTGAAGGTCGTGACGGACGACGACGAGCCCAGCAGCGACCCGATGAAGACCAGAGCGGATCCGCCCTCGTACTCCACCGACTCGGGCACGTAGTGCTCGAACCCGCGGCCGCTGCTCTCGCGGTCCCTCTCGGGGAGCACCGTCCACAGCTGTACCCCGTGCAGCACACCCGTGTCCTGGGTCGAGACCTCGGTGTGGCAGATGCCGGCTCCGGAGGTCATGAGGTTGACCTCGCCGGGTCGGACCACCGCGTGGTTGTCACCGGAGTCGTGGTGGGTCACGTTGCCCTCGAAGAGCCAGCTGACCGTCTGCAGTCCGGTGTGCGGATGGGAGGGCACGTCCATCCCGCCGGTGGCCGAGACGTCGTCGGGACCGTAGTGGTCGACGAAGCACCAGGCTCCGATCAGCGAGCGCTGCCGCTGCGGGAGCGTCCGCTTGACCGTCATCGCACGCGCGCCGCCGAGTGGGACGTCACGCGAGGTGATGATCTCCACCGCGGCGCCCCCGGGTTCGGGCCCACCCGGCGCCCCGCCCGCCTCGCATTCGATCTCCTCGGGGCGGGAGTCGAGGTTGCTCACGGCCGCACCTCCGCGTCGGTGGCGCTGAGGGTGTCGGCCGCCTCGCGCCGCAGTTCGAGCCTCTTGGCGTTGATCTTGCCGCCCAGTGCCAGTGTGAGCGCCCTGTCCACCACCGGGACGGGAAGGTGATCCAGGAGCCTGCGTCCGAGGTCCCACTTCACGGCGTAGCGGCGGCGGGGCCGGGCGGTCGTGCCGGCGGTCCAGACGGCCTGCGCCAGGACCCGGGGGTCGGCCGCCTTGTCGTCCTCCCCCGCCGCCATCTCCCCCATCACCGCGGCCATGGCGGCGAACGGCGAGCCCGGGAGCGTGGACTCCTGGAAACGGCGCCGGATCGAGGCGGTCATCCCCGTGCGGAACGGGCCCGGTTGGATGAGCACCACGTCGAGCCCGAGGAACATGAGCTCGCGCCGGAGGGAGTCCCCGTAGGCCTCGATCGCGTGCTTGCTCATGGCGTAGGCGCCGTTCATCGGCATCCCGTGCTGGGGGCCGGTCTCCGAGCTGATGAGGACCACCCGTCCGCCACTCACGCGGAGCAGGTCGAACATGGCGTGGACCGTCCGGACGGTCCCCATGATGTTCACGTCGAGCACCTGCTGGACCCGCTCGGGGTCGGTCTCGGCGAGCGGCCCGATCCCCAGGACCCCGGCGAAGGTGATCACCACGTCCAGACGGCCGTGGTCCGTGCGGACCCGATCCGCGAGCGCCCCGAGAGACCCGGAGTCGGTGACGTCGACCGCCACGGGCGTGATCCCCGGGCCACCGGGGGGCGCGGTGAGGTCGGCGGCGACGACGTGCCAGCCGCGGTCCGAGTAGAGCGCGGCCGTGGCGGCCCCGAGGCCGCCCCCGGCTCCGGTGATGACGACGACGGGGGTGTCAGATGCGGTGGCGGAGGTCATACCGCCGACGGTACCGGCGCAGGGGGTCCGCCGGGAGCGTCATCGGCTCAGGCTCTGGTAGTTCAGGCGCCGACGGCCAGCCCGAGTTTGCCGGCCAGTCGATCGATGTAGGCCAGCACCTCCTCCTCGGACTTGTCCGGGGTCCCGTAGACGAGCTCGTGCACCCCCAGCTCGCGGTACATCTCGATCTTCTCGGGGATCGGCTTGCCGTCGAGCACCACGATGTACGGCTCTCCCTCGCGACCGGCCTCCGCCCACAGTTCCCGCAGTTGCCGGACGCTGCCGGCGATGTCCTGGGAGATCGGGGTGGTCATCCAGCCGTCGGCGCTACGGCAGATCCACTTGAAGTTCTTCTCGTTTCCCGCGGCGCCCACGAGCGTGCGGGGTCCGCCCTCCTGGACGGTCTTGGGCCAGGCCCAACTGGGACCGAAGTCCACGAACTGCCCGTGGTACTCGGCCTCGTCCCGGCTCCACAGTTCCCGCATGGCCTCGAGGTATTCGCGCAGCATGGTGCGGCGCAGCTTGGGCGGCACGTTGTGGTCCGCCATCTCGTCGAGGTTCCAGCCGTATCCCACCCCGAGCACGGTGCGGCCGTCCGAGAGGTGATCGACCGAGGCGATGGTCTTGGCCAGGGTTATCGGGTCGCTCTCGACCGGGATCGCGACCGCCGTGCCGAGGCGGATCGTCGAGGTGACCGAGGACACCGCGGCGAGCGCGACCCAGGGGTCGAGCGTGCGACTGTAGCGCTCGTCGGGCAGTTCGGCACCGCCGGTGCCCGGGTGCGCGGACTCGCGCCGGATCGGGATGTGGGTGTGCTCGGGTACGTAGAACGCCGAGAACCCGGCGTTCTCCGCGGCCACGGCGGCCGTGGTCGGCCGGATCCCCCGATCGCTGGTGAACAGGGTGAGTCCGAATTCCATGGGCGCTCCTCGTGCGGTCGGGGCCGCCGTCCGACACCTGACCAGACAGGTGTCCAGCGGCAGTTCCCGACAGACTAGCGCACGGCGGCCGGGATGGGCGGGCACTCCTCGCCCGGGGCGCAGTCGGCCGGATCGCCCGGAGCGAGGTGCAGCCGCTGCATGGTGTGGTCCGAGACGTAGCGGAAGATCTCGTTGCCCGGCGTGGTGCGGGACAGCGCGTCCGCCGCCAGCAGCATGACCGCCCCGGTCCACGTGCTCAGCTCGACGGGCCAGCGCTTGCCGTCCGCGAACACCAGCCCGGTCCAGTAGGAGCCGTCGGTGTCCCGCAGGTGCTGCATGTTGGTGAACTGCTCGAGCGCCTGCTCGTGCCGTCCCGCCGCCTCGAGGGCCAGCACGAGCTCGCACGTCTCGGCTCCGGTGACCCACGGCCGGTGGTCCACGCACCGGATACCCAGGCCGTCGACCACGAACCGGTCCCAGAGGGAGTCCAGCCTCTGCTGGGCCTGCTCCCCCACCATCACGCCGCCGAGAACCGGGTAGTACCAGTCCATGGAGAACTCGGCCTTGGGCGTGAACAGCTCGGGGTGCGCCCGCAGGGCGTGACCGAGGGAGTCGGCCGCGGCGTCCCAGTCCGGGGCGCTCCCCCCGAGCTCCTCGGCGATCGCCACGCCACACCTCAGGGCGTGGTGGACGCTGGAGGAGCCGGTGATGAGGGCCTCCTCGCAGAAGCCCTCCTCGCCGGCGCCCCACCACATCTGGCCCTCCGGGCCCCGGAAGGTCAGCACCAGGTCGAGGGCCCTGCGCACCGTCGGCCACATGGACTCCAGGAATCCCGGCTGCGCGGTGACCAGATGGTGGTGCCACACCCCGACCGCGATGTAGGCACAGAAGTTGGAGTCGGTGTCCCCGTCCACGATCACGCCGTCCTGCCACCTGACCGGCCAGGAACCGTCGCCGCGCTGGGTGTCGCGCAGGAAGCCGTACGCCTTCTCGGCGGCCTCCCACTGGCCGGCCACCGACAGGCCCATGGCCGACTCCACGTGGTCCCACGGGTCGGTGTGGCCGCCCGTGAACCACGGGATCTCACCGTTCGGACGCTGCACGGAGGCGATCCACTCGCCGGTGGCCCGCACCGCGTCGGCGTCGAGGACCCCCGGGACGCTGGGGACGGGACGGGACCGGTCTGCTCCGGTGTTCGTGGTGAGCACTGACGATCAGGCCTCCGCGGGCTTGCGTAGGTAGAAGACGATGGACTTGCCCATCACCGGGTTGAGCAGCTTCTCCGCGGTCCGGGTGACCCAGGGCCCCTTCATCAGGTCCCACACCAGGAGCTGGTGATAGGCCTTGGGCAGCGGGTGGTCGTCGTTCTCCGTACCCACGGCGCACTTGAGCCACCAGTAGGGGGCGTGCAGCGCGTGGGCGAAACCGGTCCCGGTGACCTCCAGGCCGGCGGCGCGGAGCTTGAAGCCCAGCTCCTCGGCCGTGTAGATGCGGCAGTGGCCGCCCGGGTTGGAGTGGTAGGCGTCCGAGAGCTTCCAGCACAGCTTCTCCGGCCACTCGCGCGGCACGGTCACCGCGGCGACCCCACCCGGCTTGAGGATCCGCACCAACTCGGCGATCGCCTTGGTGTCCTCCGGGACGTGCTCGAGCACCTCCGAGATGAGCACCAGATCGAAGGTGCCGTCCTCGTAGGGCATGTTGAGCGCATCCCCGGTCACCGCCTCGCCCCTGGACTCCGGCAGGCCTTCGCCCTCGGCCTCCATCGCGGCGAGCATCTCGGTCACCTGACGCATCTCGTCGGTGTTCTGGTCGAAGGCCGTGACATCGGCACCACGCCTGTAGAGCTCGAAGGTGTGCCGACCGAGGCCGGCTCCCACGTCGATGGCTCGCATACCGGGGGTGACCCCCAGACGATCGAAGTCAGCGGTCAGCATGCGGCGTCCTCCTGCTCACGGATGTCGTACTCGCCGGAACCCGGGAGCACCTCGGGCACGTCGTCGGTGACGTGCTCGTCTATCTCTGCCTGGTCCGGTCCGATGACCGGACCGACGGTCAGGTCCGGGAGCGCCTCGCCCCGGACCCTGGCGATCGCCGTCTCGTAGACCTCGACGGTCCTCCTGGCCACGGCCGCCCAGCTGTAGCGCTCCATCACCCGCGCCCGCCCGCCCTGGGACAGCCGCCGGCGCTCGTCCGGGTCGGACAGCAGGGCGCTGATCTGGCGGGCGAGCTCGTCGACATTGCCGGGCTCGACCAGACGGGCGGCCGAATCATCGGTGCCCACGACCTCCGGAAGTGCACCCGCACGGCTGGCGACCAGCGCGCACCCGCTGGACATGGCCTCGACCGCCGGGAGCGAGAAGCCCTCGTACATGCTCGGCACCACCGAGATCTCGGCGGTGCCCACGAGCTCGGCCAACTCGTCGTCGTCGACCCCGGACACCAGGTCCACCGCATCGCGCAACCCCAGGGAGTCCAGCAACTTGGCGGCCTCGCCCTTGCGCTTGAGCTTGGAGATCAGCGTGAGCCGCACCCCGGGGTGCTCCTCACGGACCTTGGCCAGCGCCCGCAGCAGGATCGGTACGCCCTTGAGCGGCTGGTCGGCGCTGGCCACGCAGACCAGTCGTCCGGGCTCGCGCTCGCGGCGGTCGTGGAAGCGGTCGGTGTCCACCCCCAGCGGGATCGTCACGATCCGGTCCGGGTCCACCCCGAAGTCCGAGGCGATGTCCTCGGCCGAGTTGCTGGACACCGTGATGATCTCCTCCAGCTTCCTGGAGACCCGGATCTGCATGCCGAGGAAACCGAACCAGCGCCAGGTGGTGATCTTCTTCCGCAACGGGGCCTCCTTCATGGCCAGGTCGCGGTCCCGGGTGATGGGGTGGTGCACGGTGGCGACCACCGGGAACCCGGCCTCCTCGAGCGTCAGCAGACCGCTGCCGAGGCACTGGTTGTCGTGCACCACGTCGAAGTCGGCGAGCCGGGGCGCGAGCGCACGCGCCGCGCGGAGGCTGAAGGTGCGCGGCTCCGGGAAGCCGGCGGTCCACATGGTGAACACCTCGAGGAGGTCGATCCTGTCGCGGATCTCCGAGGGGCGCGGCGTGCGGAACGGGTTGGCGTCGTTGTACAGGTCCAGGCTCGGGACCCTGGTGAGCGTGGGCCCCGGGTCGAGCTCCGGGTACGGCTGACCGGAGAACACCTCGACGGTGTGGCCCAGTGCGGTCAACTCACGGCTCAGGTGACGGACGTAGACGCCCTGCCCACCGCCGTGTGGCTTGCTCCTGTACGAGAGCAGTGCGATCCGCACTTCTCGATCGCCCCCTTCCGGTCATCCGGCCCCGGTCCCCCGCGAGGACCGCGGCGGCTCAGGGCACATCGAGCAAGTCTAGAACACGTTCGCGGCCAGCGACGACACGGCCGGGCGAACGCACCGGACCCCCGGCGCTCGAGGCGCTCGGGGGTCCGGTGTT
>JBKBUP010000002.1:0-44824 GCA_046289795.1 Dietzia sp.
CATCGTTGGTAGCTCGGGCGGCAGCTGACCAAACGGCTGGAACGTCATGGCCTGCCGGTCGACCACTTTCCTTTTTCCGTCGATCTTTCGGCGTCCCCTCCAGTCAAGGATGCGATCTTCGACTCGCGCTTTAACAGGTTGAGGGAGCGTTTCGAGAAACGAGGGATCCACATAGTAGTAGGGAATCTCATCTCTGATCAGTTCACAGATAGTGAGCCCTTCGAGCGCCACCTCCACCAGTTCGGAGTCATCAACTGCAGGCAGCCCGCGATATTCTGCTTCCTGGCATCTGTCTAGTTCATCAACCCACGTTCGGATCTTCTCGCCGAGATCCCTCGTGAGAAAGAGGGACTCCGGAGTAGGAATAAGCTCCCATTCCTTCGGGTCGTTACCCACCCAGTTGGCGAACGGGCTATAGCCTCCGAAGAAGGCGTATTCCAGAGTGGTTTCCGACGACAAGGAGAGACTTGGAGGAGCTCCCGAGAGAATCGATTCGACGATGAAGTTCGCATCGGCGGGGCGAGCAGTGGCGCCGGAGTTCATTGATGTACCCCACGCACTAGAGGAACCGATGGACGAAGCCATCGGGCGCGGGGCTACCTTGCCCGAGACAGTACTCGGCGCAACGGCTGGAGCGCTACTAAAGCCGAACACGGCCAGGGGCTCTGCCCCAGCGGAGGCGCCAGCTGGCGCCCACGCCTCAAGGAAGGAAACTTCACATAAGACCTGGTTCCCGGCGTGGGCCCACGGTCTCCGGAACGTGCACAGTCCCGCTCGGCGAGGACGGACGACACTGCCATCCTTGACGCCACTGGAATCAAGCGAGACGGGGTCAGGTGGCGATGTCTCGGTGTCGGGAAGTTTGCGCACGACCGCACTGGCGGCCGGAAAGGTGCTGAGCGAACCTGGCCCTCTTGTGAGCACGGCGATCCGGCCAGCGATTACCGTGGCCGGCGCCATGCTGCCTCACTAGGTGGAGGATCGCGTGCGCTTCCGTCACCGTGGCGGGTATGCGGCCGCGGTCAGAGACGTCGTGGCCGTTGGCCTGAGCCCACGCGCGGATCGCCTGGGTGTCCCCGCTGGCTACTGCTTGTCCGATGTTTTCGTGAAGTGAGCATAGGCGGTGTTGAGTGAGGCGAGTGCTAAGCCACTCCTCGGTCCGTCACGCGTCCAGCGCACGCGTCCACGGGTGCGGGGGTGCAGATCGATCGTGTGGCTAGTCCCGTCGGGTCGCTGGGCTACGAGGGTCCTGTCAGCAATCCAGGTGGTGCCCTCGTTGGCGGTGACCTGATCGGCTCGTCGAAATGCAGCTTTAACTCGAGCGATGGTGGCACCGTCTATGACGGGGACTAGTTCACCGTCGACGAGCTCGCGTACTGGATGCTCCTCGGGTTCGACGCGGACGTAACCGTAACGGGGGTCGGTGCGATCCCCAAAGTGCGGCGCTTCCAGGACAAAGAGGCGGCCGTCGAGATATGTGGTCCTGTCGCTGCCCGTCTCTATGGCCCGGCGGACGGTCACCTCGGCGGCCTCGGTGCGGGTGCAGCGAATAATCTCTTCTGGGGAAGTGATCCAGCAACCATCACGGTCGGCATGAACACGACGTGTCCACATCTCTCTCGGCTGTTCGATTGCCAGGGGCAGTCGGTACTCGGTCACTCGAGGTGGCGTGGCAGTGGTGTCGATGTGCAGCAGGAGGGGGTTCGACCTATCTATCACCCACAGGTCTGCGCTGTCAATGGCTACTGCTCCCGCATCGAACTCGGTGTCGTCGTCGGGTATGTCGTCGAGGTCGAGGTCCACCAGGATGCCGGTCTCGGCAAAGGTTTTGGGGTCGTCGATAGTCTTCCATCGCGGCCAGTAGCGATCTGGGGAGGGGCCGAGGTCGCGTAGCCGCTCTGTGCCCGCGACATAATGGTTTCCCGCGACAGTGGACTCCACCCACTCCTCGACGAGTTGCAGCCGCCGAACCCTCCCGGTTACCACGCCGGGCTGGCCGGGCACCGCCCGAGTGAAGCCGACATCGAGGCGCCCGGTCAGGTGCATCAGCCCGGCGACCGGGGTGTGGTGGTGCCACTCCGCCCTCCAGCCGGCACCGTAAACGTCGAACATCCAGCGCAGCGAACCATCTTCTGCTCCGTACGGGGCGTGTCCGAACTTCGGTTGGATCCTCACCCGAAAGGTATCCACACCGGGAGCGGAAGGCTCGGCCTCGGAATCGAAACCAAGTACAACGCTGATGACGTCGTCCACGTGAAGCGGAGGCACAGGCCCGCCCTGGAAGGTCGAACTGTGGACCACCACCTGGATGATGTGGCCAGTGACGTCAGGGCTCATAAGCTGGCTCGCAATCTGGGGTTGATGGGTTCGGATTCGATGGCCGGAACGCCTAAGACGTGCTGACGAATTGGCCATAGTGACTCACCAGCTGTCGTGCCGCGTTCGCCTTCGAAATTGGGTGCGCACTCGCGGCGCGCTAAGGAGCAGTTTTGGCCGAGCGATCGGCGTGTGTGCAGCAGAATGGTCAGATCACTCGGATTGGGAAGCGCCTCCGGACGACGGGCGGTGATCGTCATCAACATGTTGGCCAGTCTGCCCCAGCACCTCAGTCGAGGTGGCACAGTGGCTCAAGCGCTGGCGATCTATTCCCCGTGAGTCGCAGCGATAGTGGACCTGCCGGCGGTTAGCTTGTCATAATCTATAATATCGGCGCTAGCATCACTGCTGGTGGGGTGGCATTTTTGGTCCTCTTCGCGCCGCCAACGGGCTAGATGGCGACGTGGTGGGCCGATGGCACCCCAGTGCGGCGCACGGGTGAGTTTGGAGCGGCTAACGCTCCGAACTGGTAGGGAAACTGAATAAGCGCGTGGCGCGCTATTGGCACCGGTTTGGCCAAACCGCTTGGCAACCGACAACCGACACGGCACCTACAACCCGCGCGCCATATCGACGAAGCGCGAGTAGTGCAGCTGGTGCGCCACGGTGATGGTGGAGGTCGGACCACCACGGTGTTTGCCCAGGATCAGGTCGGCCTCGCCGGCGCGGGGGTCGTCGCGTTCGGTGGAGTCGGGGCGGTGGAGCAGCATGACGATGTCGGCGTCCTGCTCCAGCGAGCCGGACTCGCGGAGGTCGGAGACCTGGGGCCGCTTGTCGGTCCGCTGCTCGGGGCCACGGTTCAGCTGCGAGATGGCGATCAACGGCACGTCGAGTTCCTTGGCCAGCAACTTGAGCTGGCGGGAGAACTCAGAGACCTCCTGCTGGCGGGACTCGACCTTCTTGCCGCTGGACATCAGCTGCAGATAGTCCACCACGATCAGCCGGAGGTCATGTTTCTGCTTGAGCCGGCGGGCCTTGGCCCGGATCTCCATCATGGTGAGGTTGGGCGAGTCGTCGATGAACAACGGGGCCTCGGAGATCTCACCCATCCGTCGGGCCATGCGGGTCCAGTCCTCGTCGGTCATCTTTCCCGACTTCATATCGGAGAGCTTGACGCGCGCCTCGGCGCTCATCAGACGCATGACGATCTCGGTCTTGCTCATCTCCAGGGAGAACAGCACGGAGGAGAGCCCGTTCTTGATCGAGCACGAGCGCATGATGTCCAGGCCGATGGTGGAGTTGTGCGTGGGGATCGCCGTGGGTCCGGCCAGGTACAGGTGATCATCAGCGGAGACCTCGATGCACTTGACAGGCACGCTCTGCGCGCCGCGGACGTCGATGATCAGGCGATCGGGGCGCTCGGAACCCGCGCTCTCGGGCACCAGGATCCCGAAGTCGCTCACCAGCATCAGCGTCTCGAGCGACTTGGTGGTGACGGTCTGGTGGGTGCCGCCCATCTCGATGCGCCACTCGTGCTCGGCGTCCGCCACGATCTCCGAGCCGTCGTTGAACCGCAGTGTGAAGCAGGGACGGTCCTCCCAAACCTCGGTCACGGCCACGACCTCGGTCGGCTGCCCGTCGGCGCCGAGCACCCGGTCGCCAACGCGCACGTCCCCCATGGTGGTCTCGCCGTCCGGGGTCGGGAGGACGGTGTCCAGGGCCAGCGCCTTACCGACACCGGGGCGGGCGGCGATGATGATCATCTGCCCGCCGTGGAGTCCGTTGGTGACTGCGTCGAGGTCGGCGAAGCCCGTGGGGACCCCGTTGCTCAGCCCGCCGGCGGTGTGGATGGCGTCGATCTCGTCCATCGTGGGCTGCAGGAGCTCCTCGATGATCACGTAGTCCTCGGTGGTCCGGCGCTCGGTGACCTCGAAGATCTCCGCCTGCGCCCGATCCACAACCTCGGCCACGTCGGCCCCCTCGGACCCCGAATAACCGAACTGCACAATCCGCGTCCCGGCGTCGACCAGGCGGCGCAGGATCGCCTTCTCGGAGACGATCTGCGCGTAGTAGCCGGCGTTGGCCGCGGTGGGGACCGTGGAGATGAGGGTGTGGAGGTACGTGGCCCCGCCTGCGCGTCGGAGGTCCCCCCTGCGGTCGAGCTCGGCCGCGACCGTGACGGCGTCCGCGGGCTCGCCACGGGCGTACAGGTCCAGGATCACGTCGTAGACGGCCTGGTGCGACGGCTTGTAGAAGTCCCCTGGCTGGATCTCCTCCACCACGTCCGCGATGGCGTCCTTACTGAGGAGCATTCCGCCGAGCACCGACTGCTCCGCGGTGAGGTCCTGCGGCGGTGTGCGGCCGAACTCGGCCCGACCACCTTCGTCAGGCGGAGGCGGCATCTCGTCGGATCCGTCGAATCCCCCCTGCGCCATGACCTCTCCTCTCCGCCTCACGTGTTGAATGCTCCGCGTCGCCTCGCCTGCCCCGCGTGACCAGTTCACTGTAGGCCACCGGGGCGACACGCCCGGCAACTACCCGCCAAGTTATCCACAGGGTTATCCACAATCGTTGGTGGCCACCTGTGGACAACTGTGGATGAAACACGAATAAGCAGGGGCGATGCCGGCCCCGCTGTGGACAACCAGTGGATTACCCGGTCATGTTTGAACAAAACCGCTGGTCATCCGCATCTTCGCTGGTCCACCCGCCGGTGGACAACCCCTCGTAGCACGCTCGGTTCGACGACGCAATAGATAACGAAAGATGAACATTATTGATATCAGAACCGACATCGTTGTACTTTGCCGGTTCGGTTATCCACAGGCGGTCCACAACCCCGTCGATCCCACGACGAGGGCCCCGGCCGTCGGGACGACGACCGGGGCCCTACGTGGAAGATCAGGCGGGGACGACCTCGAACGCGACCTGCGCGGTCGTGTCGTGCCCCAGTTCGACGACGACGCTCTGGGCGCCGGTCGACTTGATGTGCTCCTTGGGCATGTGGACGGCGCGCTTGTCGAGCGCCGGCCCCCCGGCGGACTTGATCGCGGATGCGACATCGCCCGCGGTGACCGAGCCGAACAGCTTGCCGGTGTCGGAGGTCTTGACCGGGACCTTGACGTCGGCGAGCGACTCGAGCTTCTGCTTGAGCTCGTTGGCGTGGTCCGAGTCGCGCACCTCACGGGCATCGCGCACCCGCTTGATCGACTCGATCTGGCGCTCGGCGCCCGGGGTGGCCACGATGGCCAGCCCGCGCGGGAGCAGGAAGTTACGACCGTATCCGCCCTTGACCTCGACGATGTCGCCCGGAGCTCCGAGCTTGTCGACGTCGGCGGTGAGGATCAGCTTCATGATCCGTCTACCTTTCTTTCCTCCGACGAGCCGACCGGGGCCGGACTCTCGCGAGGTCATGTCTCATGCTTATGGGGTGGGGCGCTTCGCGCGCCCCGAGGGAAAAGACCCTGGGATCAGAACGGGGGCTCGTCGTCCATGCCGCCGAAGCCACCGGAACCGCCGGCCCGGGGAGCGCTGCCCCACGGATCGTCGTTCTGCTGGCCGCCGCCCTGGCCGCCACCGAAACCACCCTGCGGCTGGCCGCCGGACTGGAATCCGCCGCCCTGCTGGCCGCCGGACTGCTGGCCGCCACCCTGGAACCCGCCCCCGCCGCCCTCGCGGTTGGTGCGGGTGACCTTGGCCGTGGCGTACTTGAGCGACGGGCCGACCTCGTCGACCTCCACCTCGTAGACCGTGCGCTTCTCGCCCTCACGGGTCTCGTACGACCGTTGGCGCAGGCGACCGTTCACGACGACGCGCATCCCCTTCTGCAGGGACTCCGCCACGTTCTCGGCGGCCTGACGCCACACGTTGCAGGTGAGGAACAGGCCTTCGCCGTCCTCCCACTGGTTGGTCTGGGAGTTGAAGCGGCGTGGCGTCGAGGCGATCCGGAAGTTCGCCACCGCGGCACCCGACGGCGTGAACCGCAACTCGGGGTCCGCGACGATGTTCCCGACCACGGTGATGGGGGTGTCGCCCTGTGCCATGCGCTTGTCCTCCGTGTTGATGCTCAGGTGGATGTGATCGGCGCTCGACCGACCACGCCCAGATTAGCGGGCGAGCCGGAGAACCCGGGTCACTTGTCGGCGCGGAGCACCTTGGTGCGGAGCACGTTCTCGTTCAGACCGAGCTGACGATCCAGCTCCTTGACGGCGTCCGGCTCGGACTTGATCTGGACGACGGCGTAGATGCCCTCGGTCTGCTTGTTGATCTCGTAGGCAAAGCGGCGCTTTCCCCAGACATCGACCTTGTCGACCGAACCGCCCTCTTGCCGGATCACGTTGAGAAACGTGTCCAGCGACGGCGCCACGGTGCGCTCGTCGAGACTCGGATCGAGGATGACCATCACTTCGTATTGACGCATGGGACCTCATCACCTCCTGTGGACTACAGATTCGGCCACGGAATTTCCGTGGCAGGAGGGTCGTTGCGTCAGCAACCCGGTAAGGCTACCCCGCTCGAGCACAGCGGACGAAATCCCGCGAGGGACCGACCCCGTCGGGTCGGGTCAGAGGTCATCGAGTCGGATGTACCCGTCCTCGACCGCGCGCACCAGTAGCCGCACCTTCGTCCGGGCCGGCCGCCCCACCGCGTCGTACTTCGAGCGCACGCGCTGGATGTAGGTGCTCACGGTCGAGTCCGCCAGGAAAAGGCGTTCCGTGACCTCCCTCTTGCTGTCGGAGGCGAGCCAGGCGATGAGCACCTCGACCTCACGGTCGCTGAGCTCGGGGCGGGACCCGGTCTGGCGGTCGGGCTGGTGCGTGGACTGGCGAGTGGGCTCCCGCGTGGGCTTGAAAGGGATTGTGGCAGTCACGAAGTCCTCCGTCAGGTGAGAGTGACCTCATAGTGCTGGGGGTCCGTCTCCCGGTCTCCCGACGGCGAAATGTCCGTACGAATCCGTACGGAGGCGTCGTACGTTCTCACGAATCCCCTGCGCTAGCGGCATAAATGCCCCCCGCGCCACCCAAGGCGGACCGTACGATGTTTACCGTGGACACTCACTCCGGCCCCCCGCACCCACCCGGCTCATCTTCAGATCTCTCTCAGGTTCTCACCCGCGAGGAGCTCGGCGCGGCGCTCACCGCCCTCCGGGTGGCCGCCGGCCTGTCGGTGCGGGATGTGGTCCGACAGGTCCCGGGCCTCTCCCTCGGTACCGCCTCCGGATGGTTCTCCGGTCAGCACGTCCCCACGCGGTCGAGCGAGACCACTCTCGTCACCGTCCTCGAACTGCTCGGGGCGGCCGACGACGCCGACGAGTGGCGGTCGGCGGTCGAACGGGTCCGCTCGCGCCCCGGGCCCCGGCGGCACGGAGGCCGGGGGACGAACGGTGATCGCGCCGGTGATCGCACTGGTCATCGCACCAGCGAACCCGGTTCCGGGTCCGGATCGGGGCGCGGGGAGGGGGCGTCGACCGGGACCGCCTCCGGGGGCACGATGGTCCCCGGGCGTTCCGCGGTGCCCCGGCCGACCGACTCCGACAGTCCCTACGTGGGTCTCCGTCCGTACGTCGCCCTCGACGCTCCCCTCTTCCACGGCCGCGCGACCGAGATCGATCTGGTCCTGCACCGGGTCGCCGAGGGGCGCACGCGGCCCCTGATCGTGGTCGGGGCCTCGGGATCGGGGAAGTCCTCGCTCCTCGCGGCGGGAGTCGCGCCGCGATGGGCCGACGACGGCTCGTCGGTGGCGATCGCGCGACCGGACGAGGTGGATGCCGAGCTGGCCGGGTCGGCGGACTACCTGATCGTCGACCAGCTCGAGGAACTCTGGGCCGCCGACGTCGGGGACGCCAGGCGGACTCAGGTCCTGGACCTCCTGGCACGGCGTGCGGCGGGTGGCCTCCCGACCGTGGCCGCCCTGCGTGCCGACTTCTTCCAACCCGCACTCACCGAACCGGTCCTCCGGGAGGCCCTCGACGACCCCGTGGTGATCGGCCCACCGAGCAGGGAGGCGCTGGCGGAGATCATCGTCGAACCGGCCCGGTCACTCGGGTACACCGTCGAGCCCTCGCTCGTGACCCTGCTGCTCGACACCGTGGCCCCGGCGGACGGCGCCGGCGACGAGCGGTCTCTGCTGCCCCTGCTGTCCCACGTCCTCCTGGTCTGCTGGGAACGCAGCCGCCGGCGGCGCATCACTGTCGACGACTACTACTCCACGGGCGGCACCGAGGGCGCGATCCGGGCCACCGCCGAAGCCGTCTACCAGCAGCTGAGCCCGGCCGGGCGCAGGGACTGCCGGGGGCTCTTCCTCCGGTTGGTCGACGTCCGGTCCGCCCGGACGGTCCGTCGCCGCGCCCCGCTCGCCGAGCTCTCGGAGGAACTCCTCGCCGTCGCCGCGCCCTTCGCCGACGTGGGGCTGCTCACGGTGGACGGCGAGGCGGTCACCCCCACCCACGAGGTCGTCTTCTCCTCCTGGCCCCGGCTGGTCGACTGGATCGACTCCGACCGGGAGGGGCTGCGCATCCTGGGCCGTGTGCGATCCGGCGCCGCCGACTGGGAGGACAGCGGACGCGACGACGGAGCCCTCCCGTCCGCCTCGGCGACCGCCGACTTCGAGCTGTGGCGCGACCGGAGCGAGGGCTCCGGCGTGCACCTCGCGCCCTCCGAGCTGGACTTCCTGGACGCTGCGGCCGCTCATCACGAGGCCGTGACGCGGCGGGACCGCAGTCGGATCCGGACGCTCACCACACTCGCCGGGTCCCTCGCGGTGGTCACGGTCCTGGCGCTCGTGGCCAGCGGATTCGCACTCCGCGCCACCGCGACCGCCCAGGAGACCCGCGATTCGGCGCTGTCCCGCTCCGGGTCGGTGTCCTCGACCACGGCGTTCACCCGCGACCCCGCCCTCGGGCGTGCGCTCGCGTTGGCCGCGTACCGGATCCATCCCACCACCGAGGCGCGGTCGGCTCTGCTCAACACCAGCCGGGCCGACGTCCCCCTCCGGTACGAGGCCGCCCCCGGTAGCGGGCGGGTCGTGGCGCTCCCGGGCACCGCGGACTTCGCCACCGCCGGCTCCGACGGCGCGCTCAGGTTCTTCCGGGAGGGGAGCGGACCGCCGCTCGCCTCACTCCGCCTGACCTCCGGTGAGCGGCATGAGCTCTACGCCGTCGAACTCTCGCCGGACGGGGCGGTCCTCGCCGTCGCCGGTCAGGGCGGGGTACACCTCGTCGACGTCCGGGACACCTCGGCGCCCGTCGCGCTCTCCACCCTCGAGGTCGACACCGCACCGTTCCACTCCGTGGCCTTCTCCCCGGACGGGCGGACCCTCGCGGCCGGATCACACGACGGCCGGGTCCTGCGCTGGCCGATCGGGGAGCGGGGCGGGTTGCCCACCGTGACCGATCTCCGCGCCCGGGCGGCCACACCCGACCCCGGCACGGAGGCCGCCAAGCCGGTGGAGGCGCTGGCGTGGCTTCCCGACTCATCCACCCTGCTCGTGACCAACCGCACCTCCGGGGTCAAGACGCTCCTCGACGCGGCGGCCGAGGGCGCCGGGCGGCGCGGTCCGGACATCGATACCGGGCCGGTCGCCATCCCGCTCTCCCTCGCCGTCAACCGGGACGGCACCCGGATCGCCGCGGGCACCACCGACCGCTCCGTCCAGCGCTGGGCCGTCGAGGACGGCGACCTCGCCGGGGCCCGCCCCCTGCCCTCACTCGACGGGTGGAACGCCTACGTCAACGACGTCTCCTACGACGAGGGGGGCCGACTCGCGGCCGCGGGCTCGGACGAGAGGGTCCGCGTCTACGGCCCCGCCGGTGCGATGCTCACCGAACTCCCGGCGTCGCAGGTCGCCACCGGCGCCCGGTTCATGGGAGAACACCACCTGGTCACCTACTCCGTCGACGGCCTCGTCCGGCTCTGGCCGCTCGACCGCCTGGGAGCGGCCTCCGAGACCAACTCGATCTTCCAGACCGCCTCCGCCGCGGACCGCACGACCGGGGTGCTCGGTGTGACCGCCGCGGAACTGCACCACACCGTCGTCGACACCACGGGGTCCGTGCCCGTGGAGACCGGCCGGGTCATACCCGACCCCGAGACCAGGTTCAGCGGCTCCGTTGCCATGTCACCGGACGGCCGGGTGGTCTACTCCGGACTCGCGGACGGTGGCGTCCAGGTGTTCACCGCGCCATTCGGACCCGCGACCCGCTCGACCGCGAGCCTGCCCGTCACCTCCGGGGTCGTGGTGGCCACCCCGCTCAGTCCGGACGGTCGCACGCTGGCGGTCTGCAGCGACACCAGCCCGGAACTCGGACTGGTCGACGTGGGCGACCCGACGCGACCGAGCCTGCGCGTGACCGTCCCGCTCCCCGACCCGTGCGTGGTGGCCGAGTTCTCCGCGGACTCCCGGCAGCTCGTCGTGCCCACCCTCGGGCCGGAGACGGTGATCATCGACACCACCGACCCGGACCGGCCCTCCGTCGCGCACCGGCTCACCACCGGGATCGGCGGCTCACCGGCGGCGGGGTACGCCCACGGCGCGCCGCTGCTGGTCACCTCGGGGGGCGACAAGACCGTGCGGCTGTGGGACGTGGCCGATGCGGCGGACCCACGGGAGCTGTCCTCGTTCATCGCCCCTCCCGGGGAGATCTACTGGGCCGCGTTCTCCGCGGACGACGCCCGGCTCGTGCTCACCTCGAGCACGGGGCAGGTCTCCGTCGTCGACATCTCCGACCCCACCTCGCCGCAGCCGTGGGCGGTCCTCGGCTCCACCACCGACCCCCTGCTCTACCAGGCGCGGACCGCCTCTCCCCCGGGAGATCTGCTGGCCGTCGGGGTGGAGGGGGCCATCTGGATGTGGCGGCTCGACGTGGACCGGATCATCGACGACGCGTGCGCCGGCGGCGTGCAGCTCACTAGCGAGGAATGGGCACGGCACTTCCCGGACACCCGGCCGTTCGACCTGTGCGGCTGAACTATCTCAACCGTGCCGCCTCAGCCGTAGTGCAACAGGCTGAGCCGCCTCAGCCGTGCTGCAGGCCGATGGTCAACGAGAGGACCACGGGCACCACGGTGAGGAAGAAGAAGGCCGCCACGGTCCAGGAGATCCACACGGGCTGGCGCCAGCCCGCACGGAACCCACCGGCGGCGGTGACCATGCAGACGAATCCGACGAGGATGCACAGGAACATCCAGATCATCGCGCTGGTGCTCATCCGGTGACATCCTCCTTCTCGCGGGCCCTGCGGGCCTCGGCGTCATTGTCCGCCGGGGGTACGACCAGTGGCTCACCGGGGTCCGCGAGCACCCCGGCCAGTGGATCCGGCCCCTCGGGCGTGCCCTGGTGCGTCATCCGGACCAGGTCCAGGTGCGGCCGGTAGATCTCGCGGATCACCACCACGCAGATCGCCAGCACCATCAGGTCGCGGACCAGGACCAGCGGGTGGAAGACCTCCGCCCCGATGCCCCTGTCGGCCATGCCGTGGAAGTACGACATGTGCGCCACCCACAGCAGCGCGTCGAAGACCATCCACGGCACCAGCAGCTTCGCCCGCGGGATCGCGAGCACCGCCAGCGGGACCAGCCACAGCGAGTACTGCGGGCTCCACACCTTGTTGGTGAGCAGGAAGACCGCCACGATGAGGAACGCCAGCTGGGCGATCCGCGGCGTGGTGGCGGCGGTGAGGCCGATCACGAGTACGGCCACGCAACCGAGTGCGAACAGGACCAGGGACACCGTGTTGAGCGTGGCCGGCGCCTCGCCCGCGGCGCGTCCGGCGTCGAAACCCTCCCAGCCCGTGAGGGTCCCGATGACCGCGTAGATGCTCTCCGGGTTGGCGGGCCGGTCCGAGTTGAGCCGGAAGAACTCCCTCCAGCCCTCCGGGAACGGGATCATGATCGGCAGGTTGACCGCCAACCACGCCGCCACCGCGGCCCCGGCCGCCTTGCCCAGGTCCACGAAGCGCCTGCGGCGGATGGCCACCACCAGCAGCGCGCCGAAGAGGAACAGCGGGTAGAGCTTGGCCGCCACGCCGATCCCCAGGACGACCCCCGCCCAGACCGGTCTGCTGCGCGCCCACAACAGCAGCGCCACGGACGCGAACGCGACCGCCATCATGTCGTAGTTGGTGAAGGCCTGGAAGATGATCAGCGGGCTGGCCGCCATGAGCAGCGTGTCCCACGGCCTGCGCCCCGCCGACTGGTAGGTGGCCCACACGGCGACCATCCACAGGAACGCCAGGATCACGCACCCGAGCACGAAGTACTTGACCACCTCGATGGGACCGCCGGGGGCGACCGCGTGCCAGGCCTGGGCCGCCTGTGCCATCGCGTACTGGAACATCCCGGACACCACCGGGTACTCCATGTAGCGGGCACCGCCGTCGTCGCCCACCCACATGTACCGGTACGGGAGCTCCCCGGAGTCCAGGCCCTGCACCGCGTAGAGCGGGAGCGGGTCGGCGTAGCAGGCCTTGAAGTACTGCTGGCCGGTCCAGTTGAGTCCCGGCGCGGAGCCGTCCGTGGGGGAGGTGGTCACCAGGCAGGCGGCCTTGGAGAAGAACCCGAGGGCGAGGAACAGGACCGCGAACATCATGATCACGCGCAGCGGTGTCCAGAACCGCTGCCGGCCTACCGCAGCGTGTGTCCCGACCGGCCCGCCCCACGCGTCCAGGACCGTTCCGCCGGCCCCGTCCCCGGGGCGCACCCGGTCCCGCGGCCCGAGCGATCGGAGGTCCCTGTCGAGCGGCAGCGGGGAGAGGTGGCCGTTGCTCTGCACGACCACACCCTAGTGCACCGTATTCGGCTCAGGCCCCGCCGTCTCCCGGGTCGCCCGCGCCTCCGCCGTTCCCTCCGCCCGCGCCTCCGCCGTTCCCTCCGCCACCGGGAACCGGGGCCGGCGCGGGAGCGGGGGCCGGAGCCGGTGCCGGTGCGGGTGCCGGAGCGCCGGCCCCCGGGATCACGATCTCGGGCAGACCCGGGACGTTGAGCGTGAGCGGACCCGGCGCACCGGGCGCGGGAGCGGGCGCCTCGGGTGCGGGCGCGACGCTGGGCTGCGGAACGGCCTGCTGGAAGCCCCCCGTCCCACCGGTGTTGCCCGTCCCCGTGCCGGAGGACTCCCACTGGGACGCGCCGGCCTGTCCGCCGATGTACCCGGGCGTGGGGAAGCTCTCCCAGTCGGTACCGGACAGCGCCCCGTCCATCGCCGACTTCCAGATGTCCGCCGGGACCCCGGACCCGTACATCGTCCCGCCCCACGCGTTGAGCAGCGGCTCGTTGTCGTCGGTGCCCACCCACACCGCCGTGGCGATGGACGGGGTGTAACCCACGAACCAGGCGTCCTTGTTGTACCCGGTGTCGCCGAGCTGGGTGGTCCCGGACTTGGCGGCCGAGGGTCGGCCGCCGGCCAGTGACTTGCCGTTGGAGTAGGCGGCGATCGGCTCCATCGCCGAGGTGAGGTTGTTGGCCACGTCGGCGTCCACCACCCGCTCGCCCTCGGGCGACCCGTTGTCCAGCAGGACCTCGCCGTCGGCGGTCTCGACCCTCTCGATGAAGTGGGTCGGCCGGTAGACACCCTCGGCGGCGAAGGTGGCCAGGCTCGTGGCCATGTCGCGGACCCGGATCGGGTACTGACCCAGGATCAGGCCGTCGTAGGGGTCCTCGCCCGACTCGCTGAGCGTCTCCCACGGCAGCCCGGGGATCTCCTTGGCGACGCCGGTGCGGTGGGCCATGTCACGGACGTCGTTCGCCCCGTTCTCCAGCATCCGCTGGAGGCGGATGAACGAGGTGTTGAGGGACATCTTGAGCGCCAGCGCGACCGAACACGATCCGCAGGACTGGCCGTTGACGTTGGTGACGGTGACGTTTCCTGTGGTCACCGGCGCGGAGGAGATCTGGGTGCCCAGCCCGATCCCCTGCTCGAGGGCGGCGGCCACGCCGAAGATCTTGAAGGTGGAACCGGTCTGCAGCGGGGCGTTGGCGTAGTCCCAGCCCTCGGCGTCCTCGCCGCCGTAGTACCCGATAACCCCGCCCGTGCGGGGGTCGATGGAGACCACCGCGGTCCGGTTCTCCGGCCGCTCCCCCTGCATGTTGCCCCGGGCGGCCTCGATCACCGCGTTCTGGGTGGCGGTGTCGATCGTGGTGGTGATCTTCAACCCGCGGGTGTTGAGCATCTGCTCGTCGAGGCCGGCCATCGCCAGCTCCGCCAGCACCTGGCGGCGGATGGCCCCGTTGGTGGGGTCGCCCACGTTCTGGTCCACCGCCTGGGGGTCCTCCACGACCTGGGGGAACGCCGCCATCCCACGCTGCTGGGCGTCGATGGCACCCATGTCCCGCATGCCGTCCATGACGTAGTTCCAGCGGCCCTCGGAGGCGGCGGCGTTGGTGAGCGGGTCCAGTGCGGACGGCGACTGGATGACCCCCGCGAGCAGCGCGCCCTCCTCCACGGTGAGGTTCTCTACCGGCTTGTTGAAGTAGGCGGTGGAGGCGGCGGCGATCCCGTAGGCGCCGCGGCCGAAGTAGATGGTGTTGAGGTAGGCCCCGAGGATCTGGTCCTTGGACCACTCGTTGGTCATCTTGGCCGCGATGATGATCTCTTTGGCCTTGCGCTCGTAGGTGGGAGCGTCGCCGACCATGGTGTTCTTGACGTACTGCTGGGTGATCGTCGACCCGCCGCCGGCGCTGGACTCGCCGGTGACCTGCCCGATCACCGCGCGGCCGATGCCCGTGGGGTCGTAACCCTCATTGGTGTAGAAGCTGCGGTCCTCGGCGGCGATCACGGCGTTGCGCACGTGCACGGGGATCGCGTCGACCTCCACCAGCGTGCGGTTGCCCTCCGGTGGGACGATCCGCCCGATCATCGTCGTACCGTCGTTGGTGTAGATCTCGGAGATCTGGTTGGTGGCCACGCTGCCGGGGCGGGGGACCTCGGTGCGGCTGTACGTCACCCCGACGATCGCCATCGGGATCACCAGGAGGACGACGACGACGAGGATCAGAGTCGTCCAGACCGGGTGACGTCGGAACCAGCCGCGCCGGTGCGAGGAGTCGTCCCGATCCCCGTCAGATCTCCCACGCGTCCTGTCACTTTGCGACATCTTCTACCCTCCTGCGAGCAGCTCCGACCGGTACGGGCGACCCCCGATGACGGTGCATTGGGGTCCATTGTGTACGAAATCGGGCTCCACTCGGAATTCGGCGCACCCGGCCGGGCCTTGCCGGGACCTCTCCCGGCGGTGTGGACGGACGGGATTCGGCGGTGTGGACGGATGCGATTCAGCGGTGCCGGCGGAGCTCCCGGGCCGCCCGACGCACCCGCCTGCCCTCCCCGGAGACGAGACCCACCTCGTAGGACTCCACCAGGTGGTTCCACGAGCAACTGCGACACACCTCCACCACGTGGACGGTGAACGCGTCGTGGGTCAGCGCCAGCTGCTCGATCTCGTCGGCGCTTCTGGCCGAGCCCGAGGCCGCACCCAGGTCGTCACCGAACACCCAGGACACCTCGGTGAGATTCTCCTTGCGGCACACGGGGCACACGGTCTCGGTCTCCACGCCGTGGAAACCGGCCGCACGCAGGAGGTAGACGTCCGCGTCGCACACCTCGCGCAGAGCCGACACGCCCTCCCGGAGGTCCGCCAGCACCCCTCGGCGACGCAGCGCGAAGTCCACCACCCGTCGACGCCTGAGAGCGTCGCGGCCGGTGGGGTCCTCCGGCCCCGGCGGGGGGCCGGGTCGCCGGAAGCGGGAGTCGGCCTGGTCCACGTGGCAAGCCTACGACTCCCGCCGGACAGCGGTGGGAGTCCGGTGGGCGGAGTCCGGGGACGTCTGCGCACCGACACGTCCCGCCGATGCCACGGACGGGTATATCGGCCCGATACATCCAGAGGTGTACTCTCGGTGACCGTCGCGGAAACCCGCAGGCATGAGACGTCGAGGGGAGGAGGTGTAGTGCTCGAACTGGCGATCCTGGGGCTGCTCGATGAGCGGCCCATGCACGGCTACGAGCTGCGCAAGCGCTTGTCCGAGATGCTGGGCACGGTACGGACCGTGTCCTTCGGTTCGCTCTACCCCACCCTGCGCCGCCTCCGGCAACAGGGCGACATCGTCGAGGACGCCACGGCGGCCACCGCCACGCGTCCGCCCGCCACCGCACGACGAGGTCGGAAGACCTACCGCATCACCGCCGGGGGCAAGGAGACGTTGTCCGCCCTGCTCGACGAGCCCGGGGCCGCGTCGTTCAACGACGACGGTTTCGGCGTACACCTGGCCTTCTTCGACCGCACCCCCGGGCCCGCCCGGGTGCGGCTCCTGGAGGGCCGGCGGCGGGTCCTCGAGGAGCGTCGCGAGGGCCAACGGGACGCCGCCACGCGAACCGGCCCGACCGAACTGCGCTACGCCCGGCAGCTCACCCTGCTCGGCCTCGAGACCAGCGAGCGCGAGCTGCGCTGGATCAACGAGCTCATCCAGACAGAGAATCAAACACAAGGAGATCCCCAATGACCGACCAGAAGGTGCGCGTCGCGATCGTCGGCGTCGGCAACTGCGCGTCCTCGCTCGTGCAGGGCGTCGAGTTCTACAAGGACGCCGCGATCGACCAGACCGTCCCCGGCCTCATGCACGTCAAGTTCGGCGACTACCACGTGCGGGACGTCGAGTTCGTCGCCGCCTTCGACGTGGACGGCAAGAAGGTCGGCATGGATCTCGCCGAGGCCATCAACGCCTCCGAGAACAACACCCTGAAGCTCTGCGACGTGCCGCCGACCGGCATCACCGTCCAGCGCGGCCCCACTCTCGACGGCCTGGGCAAGTACTACCGCCAGACCATCGAGGAGTCCTCCGCCGAGCCGGTGGACATGGTCCGTGCCCTGCGGGACGCCGAGGTCGACGTGCTGGTCAGCTACCTGCCGGTGGGCTCCGAAGAGGCCGACAAGTTCTACGCGCAGTGCTGCATCGACGCCGATGTCGCCTTTGTCAACGCCCTGCCCGTCTTCATCGCCTCCGACCCCGTGTGGGCCGAGAAGTTCCGGGCCGCCGGCGTCCCGATCGTCGGCGACGACATCAAGTCGCAGGTCGGCGCCACCATCACGCACCGCGTCATGGCCAAGCTGTTCGAGGACCGCGGCGTCGCGCTGGATCGCACGTACCAGCTCAACGTGGGCGGCAACATGGACTTCAAGAACATGCTCGAGCGCGAGCGCCTGGAGTCCAAGAAGGTCTCCAAGACCCAGGCCGTGACCTCCAACCTCGAGGGCTCCCTCAAGAACAAGATCCACGACCGCAACGTGCACATCGGCCCCTCCGACTACGTGGAGTGGCTCGACGACCGCAAGTGGGCGTACGTTCGCCTCGAGGGACGCGCGTTCGGCGACGCCCCGATCAACCTCGAGTACAAGCTCGAGGTGTGGGACTCGCCCAACTCGGCCGGCATCATCATCGACGCCGTCCGGGCGGCCAAGATCGCCAAGGACCGCGGCATCGGTGGACCGATCCTGCCGGCGTCGGCGTACCTCATGAAGTCGCCGCCGGAGCAGATGGCGGACGACAAGGCCCGTGCCGCGCTCGAGGCCTTCATCATCGGAGCCTGACCGCCCCGCCGTAAGAACAGGAACGTATGACCCCCACCGCGACGGATCACCCGCTCTCACCCACCGGGCGTCGCCGTGTCCCGGCCGTCATCGCACTCGCGATGGCGGCCGGGGTCGCGCTCGCCGGGTGTTCGGCTGCAGACGAGACCGCGGCCCCCACCCCGCCGACGACGCAGGCGACCACCTCGTCGTCGTCGACACCCCCCACCCCCTCGCCGGCGGCCGGGATCGCTGATCCCGTCTCGGCCCCCACGGCGACCGCGGCCCCGGCCGCCCCGGCTCCGCCGGTGTCGACCCAACTGCCCGCGAACGTCGTGGGCGCCGGCGGTCCCTGCCACCTGATCGGTGAGCTCGCCCAGGCCGATGACGGTTCCCCTCTGTTCTGCCTGGAGGACCCGGGTGGGGCGGGGCCGCTGTGGCTGCCGCAGCCCGAGGGGTCGGGTCCCGACGGCACGGGCCCGGCGCTGCTCGGGAAGCCCTGCATGCAGGAGGGGATCGCCGTGACCGCTCCGGAGGGCACCGTCCTGACCTGCCGGCTGACCGGTGGTGGGGACGTGCCCGGCGGGCTGTTCTGGCAGCGCTAGGGGTCTAGCGGTTGCAGGCGGACGGGTCCGTAGATTGACTGGGCTACATCCGACGATCCCTCAACCGGAGGCCCGATGACCCAGACACGGTTCGCGCACATCGAGGTCGACGACGGTGTCTACGCACCGCAGGCCGACTCGTGGCTGCTCTGCGAGGTGCTGGACCACGCCGATCTGGTCACCGGCAAGCGGGTCCTCGACATCTGTACAGGCAGCGGGATCCTCGCCATCGAGACGGCGCTGAAGGGCGCGCGGGAGGTGCTCGCCTTCGACATCTCCCCCGCTGCCGTCGACTGCGCGACCCGCAATGCCGAGCGTGCCGGGGTCAGCGTGGACGCCAGGGTGGGGACCCTCGCCGACGCCCGGCGGGCCGGGCCGTACGACGTGGTGGTGTCGAACCCGCCCTACGTCCCCTCGGACAAGCCCCTTAGCGGGACCGGCCCGAACCGGGCCTGGGACGCCGGCGCCAACGGGCGGGTGGTCCTGGACGAGCTGTGTGATCTGGCCCCCGACCTCGTGGCCCCCGGCGGGACCATGCTCATCGTCCACTCGGAGTTCTCCGACCCGCCGCAGACCATCAGACGGCTCGGTCAGGTCGGGTTCGAGGCGCGGCAGGTCGCCAGCCGGGTGGTGGAATTCGGTCCCGTCATGCTGGCCTACGCGGAGCGACTCGAGGCGGCGGGCCTGCTCGAGCCCGGTCGTCGGGTGGAGGAACTGGTGGTGGTCCGTGTCGACCGCAGGTGACCGCGACGCGCGGGTCGTCCGCATAGTCCCGGGTGGCCCCATGCTGGTGGAGGGACCGGTCGACCTGGTCACCCCGGACGGCGGCAGGGTGTGTTCGGACCGATTCATGGTGGCCGTGTGCACGTGCCGGCGCAGCAAGAACTACCCGCTGTGCGACACCAGCCACCGGCGCAAGACCCGAGCCCCCGACGCGGACCACTGACTCGGACTGCGCCGCCAACCCTGACCTCCCGCCCCCCCCAGCTCGCCCGAAATGGGGGCGTCGGCTCAGCTCAGGAGCGAGGACTCCCCGCGGCCCCACGCGGCGAGCATCTCGTCCGCCGCCAGCTCGTCGAGGTAGTCCAGGGTGCGCATCCCGAAGACCACGTCGGCCGCCAGGTGCGGCTCCCGGCTCACCAGGTCCCCCACGACGTCGTGGCGCATCACCTGCTCGTGGACCGCGTCGGCCTCCACGTGCTCGCCGTAGAAGTGCACGCACTCCTCCGGGGCACCCATCCGTCGCAGGCCCGCGACGAGCCTGGCCGATCCGGGGGACGAGGTGATCTCGATGGCGGCGAAGTGCCCGATCGCGGCGCCGCGGAGCGACCGGTGCAGGCCGAACAGCGACATCAGGTTGACGGTGGACAGCGTCGCCGCCGACACCCTGTCGAGGTAGCCCAGGTAGGTGTTGTCCAGCTCGGCGGCGCTCATGAGGTCGGCCCACAGCTGCTGGTGCACCCGCTCACCGCGCCCGCCGCCGAACTCGTCGAACTCCACGGCGACGAACGAGGCCTTGGCCTGGCCCTGCAGGCGCGGGATCGTGAACGCGTGGGGGTCGCCCTCCTTGAGGTGGTACAGCGACCGGTGGGCGAAGTACTCGCGCATCTGGTCCCAGGAGCCCTCGTCCTTGAAGTACCAGGACGGGCCGGTCCCGGACGTCGTCTCCACGGACAGTGCGTCCATCTCCGCCACGGGGTCGTCGCCGGGCTCGACGGCGTCCCGCAGGTGGTCGAGGAACGGTGTCTCCAGGGCCCGCCGAAGTCGCAGGAGCTCGGGGTCCCATTCCAGGTCCGCGTCCACCCCGGCGAAGCCCCGGTAGTGGAGTTCGTACAGCGTGTACAGCGCCAACTGCAGGTCGCGACCCAGTGGATCGGTGTCCGCCGGGACGTCCGGGAGCCCGTCGGTCCGCCCCGCCGCCAACGCCGTGACGACAGCGTCCGAGAGCGGCCCGCACCCGACCGGCAGGGCCGGTCCGAGGTCCGACGGTGCGTGCGCGGACCGCGCGTGCTCGGACCGACCGGAGCCGGGGCATGCCGATGCGGTCGGGGCGATCTCGGTCGGGGCGGCTGTCATGCTCTTCTGTCTACCCGCGATCGCGGACGTCCTCCACCGGCGCGGCGGCCCGCCCACCCCGTGACCCGTTCATTCGGCGGGTCGGTCCATCCGCGCGAAAGCGTCGAGGATCCGGGCGCCGTGGGGCAGCGCGGCCTCGTCCAGGACGAACCCGGGATGGTGCAGGTCGGTCTCCTCAGACTCGCCGTCCCACACCCCCAACCGCAGGTAGACGCCGGGGATCTTCTCGGTGTACCAGGCGAAGTCCTCGCCTCCGCTGGACTGCACGGCGGGTCCCACACCATCCGGTCCGAGGACCTGTTCGACGGCCGCCGCGGCCAGCTCGGCGCAGGTGGTGTCGTTGACCACCGGCGGCACCCCCTGGACGTAGTCCACCTCGGTGCCCACGCCATACGGCGCGGCGATCTGCTCGACCGCCTCGCGGACGAGCGACTCGGCGGTGGCCCACACGTCGCGGTCCGCGCTGCGGACCGTCCCCCACAGCTGTCCCGAGTTCGGGATGACGTTGGGCGCGGAGCCGCCGGCACGGGCCGACGCCCACGTGAGGACGGTGCCCGAGCGCGGATCGATACGGCGGTCCACCACCCCCGTCACTCCCACCACGATCTGTGCGAGGGCGTAGACGGTGTCCTGGGTCTCGTGCGGGCGGGCGGTGTGCCCGCCGGCCGAGCGGACGCGGATGCCGATCTTGGCGTTGGACGAGGTGATGGGACCAGCTGTCACCCCCACCTCGCCGACCCTGCGGTGCGGATCGCAGTGCAGGGCGATGATGCGGTCCACGCCCTCCACCACGCCCTCCTCGACGCAGTCCTTGGCGCCGCCCGGCATGGTCTCCTCCGCCGGTTGGAAGATCAGCCGCACCGGGCGGGGCGGCGGGTCTGCCACGAGGAGCTCCGCCGCGCCGAGCAGCATGGCGGAGTGTCCGTCGTGACCGCACGTGTGCGCGACACCGTCGACCTCCGAGGCGAAGGGCTCTCCCGAATCCTCACTCATCGCCAGCGCGTCGATGTCCGCGCGCAGGGCCACGACATCCGACGCGGTGGCGCCGTCGGCGGCCGGGACGTCGCACCACAGGCCGGTGCCGATCCGGAACCTTTTCGGTTCGAGCCCCATCGACCGGAGCTCACCCTCGAGGTAGTCGGTCGTCTCCCGCTCCTCGTAGGACAATTCGGGGTGGGCGTGGATATGGCGCCTCCACGCGACCAGACGGTCCTCGAACCCGTCCGCGTCGCCGGGCTCACTCTTCTTGCGTCCGAACACCGAACACCTCCTGACAGAAATCGACCACCCGGTCTCCGAGCAGTTGCCTGTTGGCCAGTTTCACGAACTCGTGACCCTCGTCCTCGAAGAGCAACACGTCCACCGGCACGCCCCGGCGACGCAACGCGTCGACAGCCTGCTCCGTCTCGCTGAGCGGCACATTGGTGTCGTGTGCTCCGTGGATGAAGAGCACGGGAACGTCCACGTGGTGGTACAGCTGCAGCGGCGAGGCCTCCCTCAGGAGTTCGCGCTCCTGCAGCGGGTTCCCGTACTTGGGATACGCGGCCGCGGCGATCCACGGTTCGGTGGTGCGGTAGAAGCTCTGCAGGTCGCTCATCCCGCAGGCGGCGATGCCCCCACGCCACCTCCCGGGATGCCGGACCAGGGTGGCGTTGACCAGGTAGCCGCCGTACGAGCGGCCCGAGACCACCGCCCGGTCGGGGTCGGCGATCCCCTCCTCGACGAGGTGCAGCAGCGAATCCTCGACGTCGTCGATCCCCGCGAACCGGCCGTAGCGGTCGTCGGCGTGGCTGTAGAAGCGCCCTGCTCCCGTGGACCCCCGCACGTTGGGGGCGAAGTAGGTCACTCCGATGTCGAGGTAGCGGCGCGCGAGGTCGTTGTACCCCGGCCGGGACTGCCCCTCGGGGCCGCCGTGGAGGTGGACGACCGTGGGTGCCGGCTCGTCGGCGGGGTCGGCGCGGTACAGCCAGCCGGACAGCTCCAGACCGTCACGGGCGGCGAAACGCACCAGCACGGGGGCCGGATCCGGTTGCGCAGGTGGTTCTCCGGTCCACCTCCGGCCGTCGACGTCGTACATCACGACGCGTGGCGGTTGGTCGAGGCTCTGCACGGTCAGCGCGAGCAGACGACCATCCGCGGTGAGAGTGGGAGAGGACGCGACGACCTCCGGCAGCGGGGGCTTCACGATCACCCGGGGCCGGTCACCCCGCAGGTCGAGCACCTCGATCTCGGACAACCCCCCGCGGACGTTCCACAGCAGCACCGCGGTCGAGCGGTCCAGGCTCACCTCGACCCGGTCGAGGTCGGCGTCCTCCCGATAGGCCATCGGCCAGGACTCGGTGCTCTCCTCGTCCGCCTCGACGGCGATGAGTCCCATCCGCTCGGCGGAGTGGTCGCTGCGCACGATCATCCTCATGGGCCGGTCCTCGCCCCCGGCGTCGAGGATCACCCCGGCATCCGTGGTCGAGCCGGTGTCGACGGGCAGGAGCGGCCACCACCGGCCGTCCGGGACGATGCGGAGCAACTCGCGGTGCCCCCGGGCGCCGACCCGGAACAGCGCCGCCCCGTCGCGGGCGTGGATGAGCGCGCCGCCCATCCGGCGGTCGACCACCGTGCTCGTCCCGGTCTCCGGGTCCACCAACCTGCCCTCGGCCAGCCCCTCGGAGTCGAACGCGGTCACGGCCAGCAGGTCGCCGTCCCAGCCGACGATCTGCTCGGTGGCGTCGCGCCGGGTGTCGACAGGGTAGACGTCCCGGTCCCCCGGATCGGTGGTGACCAGCCAGATCCGCTCGCGCTCACCGCCGTCGGGCGCGACCTCGCACGCCAGCCATCTGCCGTTCGGCGAGTAGGCCACGCGGCGGACCGGACCGTTGACGGGCAGGACCACGTCCCGCTCCCGCCCGGCCCCGTCGAGGCCGCCCGGGCCGAGCGGCCTCTGCACCGCCCGCGGGTAGCCCATGCGCTCGGTGACGACGCACGCCAGCATCGACCCGTCCGGGGACAGGCACGGCGAGGTGGTGTGACGGATCTCGTCCGGCCCCCCGGCGGCGTCGTCGGGTGGTCCGGCGACGTCGAGAGACCCGACCTCCTCGGTGATCTCGGTCGTGTCAGGCACGGTGGATCCAGGTGTCCTTTCCCCCGCCCCCGCTCGAGGCGTTGACGACCATCGTGCCCGCCGGGGCGACGCGTGTCAGTGCGACGGGCGGAGCAGAGGCGAGGATCTCACCCGAGTCACCGGGACGGAGCATGACGAACGCGCGCATATCGACGTGCCTGCGCTGCAGTTCGCGCCCGTCGAACGTCGGCAGGGTGGACAACGACTGGACCTCCTGGGCCACGAAACGCTCGCCGTGCCGCCGCAGCTCGTCCCTCCGCTCGTCCAGCTCGCGGGGCGAGCACTCCGGCCCCACGGTGATCCCGGAACCCCCGTAACCGTCGATCGGCTTGACCACGAGCTCACCGAGGCGGTCCAGGACCTGCCTGCGCTGCTCCGGATCCGAACAGAGGTAGGTGTCCACCTGCCCGATGAGGGGCTTCTCTCCCAGGTAGAAGTCGATGATCGCCGGAACCCGGGCGTAGATCGCCTTGTCGTCCGCGGCGCCGTTGCCGGGCGCGTTGACCACCGCGACGCCACCCTCCGCCATCGCGCCGAGCAGTCCACGCCGCAGCACCGAGCCGTCCGTACCCACGGAGGACAGGAGCATCTCCTCGTCCATACGGACGTAGAGCACATCGACCGGGGTGCGGTCCCCGCCGTCGACACGCCACAGTCGACTGCCCTCGCAGACCAGAACGTCCGGGGTGACGAGCGGGGCGCCCATGGCCGCCGCGACCTGGTTGAGGTCGAAGGACCCGAGCTCGTCCTCGGCGATCACCACCGCGATGGCCGGGTCCGCGACCCCTTCCGGCGCGGCGGCGCGCAGGGTCTGCGACAACAGGTCCAGCCCGACCCGGGGCTCGTGTACCTCGGAACGCGCACCGAACTCGGGGTAACCCTCGCTGATCCGGTCGCGGAGCGCGGCCGCTATCGCCAGGCCTCCCGCCATCCGGAGGTTGTCCTCGAGCACGATCCACTCCCCCGGGGAGGTCGAGACCAGGTCGACCCCGCACACCGGGGCGTGCAGTGCGCCCTCCGGGACCGACCTGCCGGTGGGGCGGAAACCCGGCGCCCGCTCGAGCGCCTCGGCGGGCACGACGCCGGCGCGGATGATCTCGCCCGGTCCGTAGATGTCCCGGAGGAACAACTCCATCGCCCGGGCCCGCTGCTCGATCCCCGCCGAGATCCGGGCCCACTGGTCGGCCGGGATGATCCGGGGGACGGCGTCCAGCGGGAACACCTGCGGTTCGTCCTCGCCGTACACCTTGAGTGTCACACCCAGGCCGCGGAGACGGCCGTCCACCTCGGCCTGTCGCTCGCACAGGGTGTCGGGCCCCAGGTCGGAGACGGCCTTGAGGACGTCCACGTACTCGGGCCTGGACTCGCCGTCCTCGGTGATGGCCTCGTCGTGCACCTCTTCGGTGACGGCCTCACCCAGTGGCGAATAGGCGGCGAGCATCGACCGCATCCCGCGGTCGTCCGCCACCGCGCGGGGCCGGATCCTGTCGACGGTCTCCGCCAGCAGGACCGCGACCACGTCCCCACGTCTACCGCGTCGGCGGTGGGCCGCGCGTTGGCGGGCCGCCGAGGTGCCGGCCCCCCGGATGCCGTCGAGGAGGTCGTGGACGAGGTCCATCTCGCCGCCGGCGCGGAGCTGGTCGGTCAGACCCTCCACCAGATCGGCGAGCAACTCGGACGCTGGGCGAGGGCGCCCGGTGGACACGTCCACCAGGTCGCCCTCCATCCCGGAGCGGGCCGCCCGCCAGAACGCCGCGTCGAGGACGGCCGGGGAGGGGTCATCCCAGCGCCGGCGCGGGTCGTCGCGTTCGGTGAGGATCCGGTCGACCGTGGCGCGGAACAGCGCGGCGACGACGACGAGGGTGTCCACCGTGCTGCAGGAATCGCACGCCCGCAGTTCGACCCCGGCTCCGTCCCGGGACGGGCGGATGTCGACGTCGATCGACTCCCGGCCCACCACCACCCCGGTTCCCAGTAGTTCGTCCTGCGCCGCGATGACGCCGTCCGCGGTGTCGGTCGCGAACGCGGTGACGTGGGACGGCGACCACCGCGCCTCGAAGGTCCGTGTGGAGGCGTACCCGGAATCCCCGCCGTCGGCCCAGTAGGGCGAACTGGCGGCCATGGCGAGCAGTACCGGGGCCACGGGAACCACCCGCCGCGCGACGTACTGCGCCTCGTCGGCGTCCGCGACCTCGACCACCACGCGGAACCGGGCCGCCGCACGGGTCTGGGACTCGCGGCCCGGCGCGGGGTGGGGTTCCTCAGGGGTCGGGTCGAACTCCACTCCCGGGGATGCCAGGGAACCGGCCGCGACCACACCGGTGCGGATCCCGCCCCCCGCCTCGGCCAACCGGGCGCGACTGCGGCGGACGGCCTCGCCGAGCTGGGCGAGACCGGTGTGCGCGCCCACGTCGGATACCAGGAGCGCGCCGTGCCGGGCCGCGACCACGTGGGCACCGGCGGTGTGGCCTGCGCTGTCACCGGCCGGGCCGTCGGCGGTGTGGCCTGCACTGTCGCCGGACGGGCCGCTGTCCTCCTGGTGCGCGGCCGCGAGCACCTCGGCGGCACGTCGTACCGGTCGTCTGGTCCGCAGATCGACGAGGTGGAGTTCCTCCTCGATCCTGATCCATCGCTGTCCGTCGGTCATCGCGCCAACGCTAGGGGAACCCGGCAGGGTCCGCACCCGCGGTGGGGGTGTCTCAGGTCAGCGCATGATCCACGTGTCCTTGCCACCACCTCCGCGGGAGGAGTTGACGATCAGCGACCCGGCGGGGGCCACCCGGGTGAGGCCGGCCGGGACCGCGTGCGCCGTGGTCCGGCCCCCCTCGCGCCGCAGGTGTGCGAACGCGCGCAGGTCCACGTGCCGCCGCTGCATGTGGGTGCCGTCGAAGGTCGGGAGTGTGGACAGTGCCACGACCTCCTGGGCGATGTAGCCCTCGGGGCGGGTGAGCAGCTCCTCCCGCCGTGCGGCCAGCTCGGCCTCGGAGCACTCGGGGCCGATGGTGATCCCCAGCCCGCCGTAGCCGTCGATCGGTTTGACCACCAGCTCGCCCAGCCTGTCCAGCACCAGGTCGCGCTGCGTCCGGTCCGCGCACAGGTAGGTGGGCACCTGCTCGAGGACCGGGGACTCGCCCAGGTAGAAGTCGATCATCGTGGGCACGGAGGCGTACACGGCCTTGTCGTCGGCCACCCCGTTGCCGAGGGCGTTGGCCACCGTCAAGCGTCCTCCGGCCAGGGCGTCGAGCAGCCCGTCCCGCAACGGGACTCCGTCCAGCCCGGGAGAGCTGAGGAGCATGTCCTCGTCGATCCGCGCGTACACCACGTCCACCCTGAGGAGTCCGTCCCCGGTTCTCCGGTGCAGGATCCCGTCCCGGAACACCACCTCGTCGGGGGTGACGAGGGGCAGGCCGGTCCGGTTCGCGATGAGTCGGTGTTCGAACCACGCCGAGTCCGCCGATCCGGAGGACATCACCACCACGTTCGGGGTGTCCCCCGCCGCGGGTGGGGCCGCCGCCTCCAGGGTCTCGCGGATCATGGGGAAGGCCTGATCGGGCGAGTGGAGATCGAACTCGTCCACCAGGTCGCCGAACAGCGACGCCGTCATCTCACGGTGGGCGGTGGAGAAGGCGATCCCCGACGGCACACGCACGTTGTCCTCGAGCACCAACCACCGACCGTCGTCGGCGCACACCAGATCGATCCCGCAGATGTGGGCCCGGATCCGGTCGGCCCCCAGCACCCGACCGGTGCTCCTGCGGAACCCCGGCGCGCGGTCGAGCGCCTCGGGGGTGAGGTGTCCGGCGGCCAGGAACTCCTGATCGCCGTAGACGTCGTCCAGGAACGCGTCGAGGGCGCGGGCGCGCTGCTCGATACCGGCGGCGAGCCTCTCCCAGACCTCCGGGGTGATGATCCGGGGAACGAAGTCCATCGGGAACGCGTGGGGCCGTTCCTGGCCCGTGACACGGAACGTCACCCCGGCGACGGAGGCCTCCTGCTCCGCCCTCACCTGCCGTGCCCGGAGCCTGACGGTGCCGATCTGCTGCAGGGCCGTCAGTACCGGGTCGTACGGGCCCCGCGGCCGTCCGCCGGCCTCGACCGCCTCGTCCCAGCTCGGGTCCGCGTCCAGGCCCTCGATCGGCAGGTACACGCCGAACAGTCGCGCGTGCGCATCCGGCACGAGCGAACGGGGGCCGCTCGTGCCGCCCGTCTCCACCACCAGCAGGTCCACGATGTCCTGGACGTGGCCCCGGCGTCGCAGCGTCTGGCGCTGACGGAACGCGCTGCTGCCGTTGTACAACGCGTCGTCGACGAGGGCCCGCACCGTGTCCAGGTCCCCCGTTCCGGACAACTGCTCGGCCAGGGAGTCCACGAGGTCCGTGATCACGTCGGCCGCGGGACGGGGCTCGAGGGTCACCGGATCCACCAGCGCGCCCTCGAGACCGGATCGCGCGGCGCGCCACAATGCGGCTCGGAGCCTCGTCTCCACCGGCGCGGCGGGCTCCGCACCCCGTGCAAGAGCCGCTGCCTCCCGCTCGACCAGCGCGCGGAACAATATGGCCACCAGCGCCGTGGCGTCGGCGGACGGGCAGGCGTCACACACCAGGATCTCCACGGATCGGCCGTCCGGGCCTGGTTGGATTCCGAAGCCCACCATCGAGGGGTCGGAGATCACCCCGCTGCTGACGAGGTCGTCGACGAGTGCGTGGTAGTCCTGCGCCGAACACACACCGGCCACCGGCGCGGTGGTGGGCCACTGGGACGCGGCGACCGAACGACAGCTGGCGTACCCGGAGTCCGATCCGTCGCGGAGGAACGGGGAGCTGGCGGTGAGCGCCAGGAAGACCGGCAGGTGCGGAGCGATGCGGCAGGCCAGGGCGACAGCCTCGTCGGTGTCCACGGCATCCACGCGTATCCGGGTGCCGCAGTAGATCTGGCCGCGGGCCAGGAACTCGTAGTCGGCCATGAGTCGGCGCATCCGCGGGCTCTCGTCGACCAGCGCCGACCCCGGCGGGACGAGCGGGACCGCGCCCGCGGCCGCCACGGTGAGGCCGCGACTCTCCCCGACCCGTCTCAGGCCCTCGCGCACCTCACGGAGACCGGAGCGCAGGCCGGAGGCCGTGTGCGCCGGACTGGTGCGCGTGCGGATCACACAGTTGCGCACCTCCTCGGCGACGACGTCTCCGGACCGGAGGGCGACCAGCTCCGACGCTCTGGGCGTCAGTTCCCGACTCTCGGTGTCGAGGACCTGCAGGTCCTCCTCGATCACCGCGGACCTGAACTCGGCTTCCATGAACGAAATGTAGTTCGGGCGGGCGGTGTGCACATCCGATCGGGATGTGGGATCCGTCTCAGCGGGCCCTCCATACGGGATCGCGCTTCTCCGCGAACGCCCGCGGGCCCTCCGCGGCGTCCTCCGACATCATGACGGCGATCATCTCCGTGTCGCTGACCTTCCAGCGGTCGTCCTCCGCCGCGCGGGCACCGTCGCCGATCCCCAGCGCGACGCGCTTGCTGGCCTGCACGGCCAACGGGGCGTTGGCGGCGATCACGCCGGCCAGCTCGAGCGCCGCGTCGAGCAGCTCCCCGGCCGGGACGACCCGGTTGATCAGGTGCAGGTCGAGGGCGCGCTCGGCGGTGACCGGTTCGCCGGTGAGGATCATCTCCATGGCCACCCGGTGGGGCAGTTGGGCCGGTAGCCGGAACGCTCCGCCCGCCGCCGCGATGAGTCCCCGCCTGACCTCGGGCAGCCCGAAGACCGCGTGGTCGGCGGCCACCACGAGATCGCACGCCAGCGCGATCTCGCAGCCCCCTCCCAACGCGGTGCCGTTGACCGCGGCGATCACCGGCACGGAGACGTGGTGCTGCATCATGCCCGCGAAGCCCCACTGGCGGTTCTCCGCCGGGAAGATGTCCTCGCCGCGGGAGAGCGCCTTGAGGTCCGCACCCGCGCAGAACGACTGCTCCCCCGACCCGGTGAGTACGACCACCCTGATCGCGGGGTCCGTGTCCGCCTCGTGCAGGGCCCGACCCAGCAGGGTGCTCACCTCGCCGTTGACGGCATTGCGGGCCTCGGGGCGGTCGATGGTGACGAGCAGGACATGATCGCGGCGCTCGGTGCGGACGGCGGGTCGGGTCTCGGAGGAGGTCATGAGCCCAGTCTGACCCGGCTCATCCCCCTGCGCAGGGCGTCCGGCCGATCCGAGGCGAGGTGCTCGACGCCGGCGAGCCCGATCCGACCAGGCAGGTGTTCAGTGAATCGGGCACCCGACCGGTGTCGATGGCGTGGCGTCGTGGTGGTCGTACGGAGTGGTCAGGATTCCCTTGCGTGTGGCGGCAGCTCGTGAGGTCAGGACATTGACGCGCCAGAATCGGTCACCCCTGCGCGCGCGCCGACGGAGGCGTGTGTCCTCGAACGGCAGAGTGTCGGCAATTTTGTTCATCCAGACGTTGACCCTCGCCACCACGCCGATCAGCCGGACCCAGCGAGCGATCGAGATGTCGTGCACCGGCGTGGTCGCGATGAGAGCACGCACTGCTGGCTCACCGCCGAAATATGCCATCAGGCCCAGCAACGGGCCCGCCATCGCGCGCCCCTTAAGGGTCAGCCGACCGTCCTCGTCGGACAGGTTGGCCGCGGCAGCCTCGGACATCTCTGCGGTGGCCTCGGTCGGGCCGCCGGTATAGGGCAGGTAGTGGTTGAGTATCTCGACGGCGTCGTTCGCGGTCGTCGGAATGACGTCCTCGCTGACGCCGAAGACGTATGCGATGTGCGCCCAGTAGATCCACGCGTCGTCCAGATCCGACTGCGAGTACCCACGGCCGTGTCCCCGATCGACGAGCATCGGCAGGACGCCGAACGAGATCGCGCCCATCAGCATCGCGGTGCACGAGATCGGGCAGCCGTCGCGATCGAAACTCGCCGGGTCCCAGGATCGTCGGAGTCCGGCGCGGACCTGTGAATGCATCAGGCGGACTCGCACGGTGTCCTTGAAGACCGGTGAGTACCGGTCCATGGCGCTGGCGCGTGTGACGTTCCAGAACCAGGTGTAGGTCTCGAACATCCGCCTCTGGTAGTCGTTGACGAACCTGCGCGTCGTGCCCGTGGCGGTCGAGACGTCGTTGCCGACGAAGGTCGCCAGCGCGTCCATCACCGCCATGCCCGTCTTGCCCGCGAACGACGCGCTGATCCACAGTCGGCGCCCACGCTCCCACCGCTCCGGATCGTGCCACGCGGGCGGGTTGTCCAGGCTGGCGAACAGTCTCACGAGCTCCGGCGGCGGATCGACCACAGCGTCGATTCCGTGGTCCAGGGCTCGTTCGAGCATCCGCCGGCCTTCGGACATGCCGATTCGACGAAATGCGTGCACCACCTCGTCCATCAATTCATCGCCCTGCCATTGATGATCGGCCACCAGGTCGATCAACGGTGACGGTGACGCCAGCCGGTCTCGCGGGACCATCGGCTCGACGAAGCGGCTGCGCGATGCGTCCCACAGCTCATGGCTCTCGGTCGACCGCTCCGGCCACGGCCTCAGCGGCATGCCGGGTCGGTAGTAGTAGTCGGATGGGTGAGGCGAGCCGCCGGGGCCCTGGGTCGGTGTCGATGTCGAGGTGGAAATGGCGTCGTCTCCCTCGTTCGTCCATTCTCCGGCCGCGAGTGTGACCGAGATCATGTCAAGGCTATTGCTGAATTCCGCTCACCTTCAACTCGGTTATTGACATCGACCACAGCAACTGGTGCCCTAGCACAATGCCCAGTTCAGCGCGCTACAAGCCCGTCCAGAAACGCTCCCAAGCCACCATCGAGAAGATCCTGGACACAGCAGCTCGGCTTTTGATCAGCAACGGCTACATCGGTCTGACCACAAACCAGATCGCCTCCGAGGCCGGAATCGGAATCGGCACGGTCTACCGGTACTTCGCCGACAAGAACGAACTGCTCGTCGCGCTCCGCGACCGCACCAGCGCGGAGATGACCAGCGAACTCACCGGGGTTGTGACGTCCTCGTTGTCGTTCGAGCCGACGGTTGCGGTTCGTCAGCTCTTCGCGCTTCTCGTCGAAGCGGTCGAACGCAATGCGGCCATCATCAATGCGCTTGCGAACGAGGTACCGATGGGCCTCCAGGGCAACATCCTTCCCGAGGTCGAGGGTCAGTTGACGCGCCTCGGCCAGCACTTCCTGGCGTACCACCGCCCCGATCTGTCCGACACCGAGGTGTCGGAGCTGTCATACATCGGTGTCACGGTGGGGTTCGCCGCCGCCATGCGAATCGGGGTGAAACGCGAGCCCCACATGGATAGGCAGCGCCTGATCGACTGTGCGGGTGACGCCTTGACCGCCTGGATCGATACGCAGCGCCAGAGCGTCCCGAAGCCTCGGACGCAGGGCCTGTGACGAGGGTGCGGAAATTCGCACACGGCAGGAGTGATGTGGCGGGCGCGCGCACCACTGGGGGTTTTTCGCGCCCCATCCGATATATTTGATTTCAACTATCGGCCGGCTTCCGGTCGCCCGTGATTCCGGAGAGAGAGGTGGCGGATATGGCCGCGACACGACTCGCGCAGCGCCCCCAACTCTCCGAGGAGGTCGCGGACCACGTACGGACCCGGATCATGAGCGGGGAGGTTCGCCCCGGCGACTTCATCCGACTGGACGAGACCGCGGCCTCGCTCGGGGTGAGCGTGACGCCGGTCCGCGAGGCGCTTCTCACGCTCCGCGGAGAGGGGCTGGTCGACCTCGTCCCCCGGCGCGGGTACCTGGTCTCGCCGATGAGCCGTCAGGACGTCGAGGACATCTTCTGGCTGCAGGCGGAGTTGTCCAGGCGGATCGTCGACCGGGCCATCACGCGGTTCGACGCCGCCGCGTTGGAGACGCACGCCCAGCTGGTGGACGACTTCGAGGCGGCCAGCTCGGCCGGCGACTCGGCTGAGGTGGTGCATGCCCAGTACAGCATCCACCGGTCCATCAACCGCGCGTCGCAGTCGGACAAGCTGTCGAGGTTCCTGTTCACCGCGGCCCGCTACATGCCGTACCGGCTGTACGCGGACGATCCCGCCTGGCGCGCCGCCGCACTCGTGGACAACCGACGCATGCTGGAGGCCCTGCGCGAGGGTGACGTGTCGACCGCCCACGCGGTCGTGGACGCCGAGTACAGCAACGGGGCGCGGCTGCTCGTGGCCCACCTCGAGCGCGCCGGGGTGTGGGACGACTCCCGCGACGACAGCGCCCCCGACCCGGTCGAGGTCACATCAGCGGACGACCGCTCCGCAGGCGCCACCGCAGGTCGAGCAGCAGCACCCGGTAGGTGAGCGTCCGCACCGGCCACGGCAACAGTCGATTGGCCGCCGCCGTCACCTCGAGGAAGCGCTCGAAACGGCGCTGATCCCGCGGGTTCCACGGCAAACCGAGCGCGTCACGGAACTCCCGGTGCAGGAATCCCGTCGTCACCCACTTGTTGAGCCTGCCGAACAGCACGGTGGTGGGTTGCGGCAGCATCCGCAGCTCGGCCAGTCCCACCAGGTGCTCCCGGACCTGATCGTCGAAACGGATGCGCGACATCCCCTCGCGCCAGTAGTCGTCGAACCCCGCCCGCGTCGCCGGCCACTGGTCGGGCCTCACCTGGAGCGTGGTGCCCAGCGACGGTGCGGAGAGATAGAACGCCTCGCGGTCGGAGTCGGTCATCGGACCGTGCAGCCACTCGAAGGCGTCCTCGAACCCCACGTACAGGCACGCGGCCACCCACATCTGCAGTCCCGGGTCGAGGGCGCTGTACTTGACCGGGCTCTCCGGGGTGGAGTGCACGCGCCGGTGGATCCGGGTGACCTCCTCGCGGTAGACGCGCTTGTCGTCGTCGCTCCCCAGGGTCGCCACCGCCAGGTACTGGAAGGTCGTGCGCGCCCGCTTGAGCGGGCGCTTGTAGACGTTCCCCGTGTCCACGCGGCTCTCACGCACACCCCAGCCGACCTCCGGCCAGGACAGCTGCATGATGACGTTGGCCACGCCGCCGGCGGCCCCGATGGAGTCGACGGCGTCGGTGACCCCCGGAGGGACCGCCCGGGCGACCGGGGGTGCGGGATTGCGGTGGAGTTCGGTGATCACGGGTGGTTCTCCTTCGACTAGGGAAATTCGCTTCGGTCGGTCGGTTCTCAGGCGACTTCGATCGGTGCTCAGGCGAGCTCGGCGGCGTCGAGCAGCCACCTGTCGCCGTCGCGGACGAGCGTCACCACCATCCGGCTCGCGTCGACCCGGCCGTCGGGGACGGTGACGTTGGTGACCTCCTGGTCCAGGAACACCAGGACCACGGCGCGCTCGGTGTCGACGCTCTGCACTCCCGCGTGGGTGACGGTCCCGGTCGAGGTGCCCTGTCCGCTGGTGAGCAACTCGCGCAGCCCCTCGGACACCTCGCGATAGCGGTCGGCGAACTCGGGGGTGGCCTCGGCCACGACCGCCTCGATGTTGGCGTCCACGTCGGCGTGGTCGTAGGACGCCAGTTGCACGACCAGGCGGGAGGCGTCCTCGGTCGCGCTCCGTCGCAGCTCGTCCTCCCGGTGGTCCGACCACACGAGGTAGCCCAACCAGGCACACGCGACGACCAGAGCCACCACGACCAGGGCGCTCACGATGCGAGCGACACTCCTCCGCGGGGGGGTCGTGCCCTCCGCGGAGTCTGATTCCACCGGGTCGTCTCTCACAGGGCCGCCTCTCCCCGGGTCGTCGTCGGCGGGGTCGTCTCTCAACGGGCCGTCTTCAAGGGGGGTGTCAGCCGCCATCGCGCAGTCCTTCCATCATCGTCGCCCAGTACGCGGCGATCTCCTTGCCGGTCGGGACGAGCAGGGGGTCGACGGCCATGTCCGGGCCGATCCTGGTGCCGGGTTCGGTCGCGCCCGCCAGCCCCTCGTCGTTCGGTCGGGGAGCCGCCCGCGATCCCCGCTGCTCGAGGTCCTCGCCCGGCGGGCAGTACAACCGCAGGTTCGGTTCTCGCGGGGAGTGGTCGAGGACGTCGCGGGGTTCGTACGGGTACACGCACACCGGCCCCTGGGTGGCGACCAGTTGGAAGTCGGCGCGCCCGTCCCGCACGGTCCCCGCCAGGGCGCGCAGTCCCCGCTCGCCCTGGGTGAGACCGGCCTCCCAGGCGGGTCCCCGATCGCGGAACACGGGTGTGACGACGAGGGTGTTGGCGAGCAGACCGGCCGCGTCGTCCCGGTTGGCGTCGAGGAGCTCCTGCGCGCGGATCATCGCCTCGGGTGAGCGGTCGAGGAGGTACACGAGCGTGTCCTCGCGGCGGGCCAGCTGCGCGGTGACGTCGCGGGCCACCGAGGCCGAACCGCTGAGTGGATCCGGGCGGGTCGCCAGCGCGCGTACGGTCACGAGCCCGTCACCGACGAGCCCGCGGAACGTGGGTGCCCGCTCGGCCAACACCGCCGTGAGCAGCGCGGTGTCCTCGAGGATCGCGCCCAACCGCGGACCGTTGCCCTCGAGGGCGGTGGCCACGCTGTCCCCGAACGAGGCCAGTGACTGCGGGTCCAGCGCCCGCAGCGAGGTGTCGATGTCCGCGATGAGGTCCTCGATCGCCGCGGGTTGCTCGTCCTCGGGGACCAGTAACTCACCACCTTCCGCCAGGTAGGGACCGGTCCCACTGGTCGGACGGACGTCGAGTCGGTTGTCCCCCAGCGCAGTGCTGGTCACCACCCGGGCGTGAGCGCTGACGGGGATCAGGGTTCCGTCGACGATCCTCAACCGGAGCTGCACCCCGCCCGCCCCGTCGAGCACGGCGTCCTGGACCTCGCCCACGTCGACGCCGCGGTACGTCACGCGCACACCGGGTCCGACGCCCCGCGCGTCCTCGACGTGGGCCACCACCCGGAAGCCCCGCGCCACGTCGGCGTCCTCCCCGATGTACCGGATGCCGTAGCCGATGGCCGCCACGGAGATGAGCGCGAACAGCAGCGCCTGCGTGACGATGTGGCGGTTCACGGCGCACCCCCCACGGGAGGCTGGGCGTCGGGGGGTCCGGTGGCGCCGAGTGGCAGCGGTCGACCGGCGCGCGCCTCGCCGCCGGTACCCATGGCGTCCAGGGACCCGGGAAGGTCGAGCGCACCGTCGAACATCATGTGGTCCCCGCGGATCGCGACGTCGAAGTTGGTGACGAAGCGCTGCAGGGCGTCCAGGGTGGGGGCCACCTCGTCCCCGAAGCCCTCCATGTCCTCGAGCAGGACGGTCAGCGTCCGCAGCGACGGGGTGAGGCGCCCGTCCGTGGCCGAGGTGAACTGCTCGACCTGCACGGTCAGGGCGGTCGTGGTGTCCATGAGGGCGGTGATCGTCTCCCGACTGGCCGCCGCCTCCGAGACGAGGTCGGCGGACACCTGCATGCCGCGGTCGATGAGCTCGCGGCGACCGGCCAGCGAGGCGTTGACCCTGTCCAGGGCGAGGATCGTCCGGTCGATGTCGTCGCGGTTCGCCTCGTACAACTCCAGGGCGCGGTCCCCCCGTTCGCGGATGCGCCCGATCTCCTCACCGCGCCCGTCCAGGGCCACGGTGAGCTCCTCCATCACCGAACCGAGCTGCGCGATCCCGCTCCCGTTGAGCAGCAGGCCCAGCGAGGCGAGGCTGGACTCGAGATCCGGGCCGACGCCGGTGTGCGCCCGCGGAACAAATCCCGTGTCCGCGAGCAGTGCACCGTTCGCGGGGTCCTGCGGCGGGGTGAGCGCGATGAACGGGCTGCCGAGCGCGGTGGGCAGGCGGATCTCGGCGAACACGCCGGCGGGGACGCCGGAGTCGCCCTCGAGCCGGATGCCGATCACGGCCTCGGTGCCGTCGGTGCCGACGCTGCGGACCCGGCCGACGAGGCGTCCGCCGTAGCGGACCTCCGCACCGGGTGCGAGCCGGTCGGCGCGCTCGAATCGCATCTCCACGTCCGCCGATCCCTCCCCGGTGTCCATCCCCAGGGGAACCGACTGGAGTGCGAGTTGCGGGGTGTTCACTGCCACCGTCGCCGCGCCTGCGAGCAGCACCAACCCGAGGAGGGCGACGAGTCCGCGCACGAGGTGCGGACGGGTTCTGGTCTCACGCATCCGGCTCACCCTCCCCCGCCACGCGTTCGAACGCACCGAGGAGGCCGATCGGGTCGCTCTGCTCGACCGGGAACATGAGCGGGTTGGTCAGGCCGGCGCCCGTGCACAGTGGGAGCGGCTCACGCTGACAGAGTTCGCGGCCCCGGGCGAAGTGGGTGATGTTGGACGAGACGTTGAGCCGGATGCGCGCCCGGCCGTCGGGCCCGACCCCGGCTGCGAGGTTGTCCATCATCACCGGGTACAGGTCCAGGAACTCGGCGAAGTCCGCGCGGTGGCGGGCGTACAGGGCCGTCACCTCGCGGGTCGCGGCTGTCGTCCCGGTGATGTCCTCCCCGCGCGCGGCGACGATCGCGTCGAGCTCGTCGAGGATCACGCGCAGGTCCTCCGCCGGGGCCGCCACGTCGAGCTGGTCGTCCCGTAGCTGCCGGCCCAGGTCGTCGAGACCCAGTACGAGGTCGCGCATGGTCTGATCGCGACCGCCCGCCGCGTCCATCAGCACCGCGAGCTCGGTGACGATCGCGTCGAGATCCTGCGCCCGGTCCCCGCCCACCGCGGAGACCGTGGACAGGTTCCGGATGGCCCGGTTCAGCGTCTCCCCCCGGCCGTCGAGGGCCTCGGCCCCCCGGTCGAGCCCCTGCGCCACCCCGTCGGCTCCGGGCGAGAACGCCGAGCTCAGAGTGTCCAGGCTGGAGACGAACTCGTCGAAGTCCAGGGGCGCCCGCGTCCGCTCGGCCGGGATCACCCCGTCGTCCGGGAACGTCGGCCCGCCCACGTAGGCGGGGGTGAGCTCGACGAACCGGTCCGCGATGACGGCCGGGTTCATCACCACGGCGCCGACGTCCGCGGGCAGCCGCGTACCGGGATCCAGTGAGAGCTGCACCCGTGCGACGGCCCCTGTCGGCTCGACCTTCTCGACGATCCCCACCTCCACCCCCACGATCCGGACCTGCGAACCGACGTAGACACCCTCGGCGGAGGTGAACTCGGCCGTGATCACCTGGCGGCCGCCGTCCCCCCGGGCGCCGGAGAGCAGATAGGTCGACGCCAGGACTGCGCCGAGGGCGATGACGATGATCGTGAGGACCCAGGCTCGACTCGCGAGTCTCAGTTGCATCCGTCCATCACCCCCAGGGCGCAGAGCGCCGAATCCGGGATCGGACCGGTCGGTGTGGCGACATCCGTCCACGGGCCGTTCCCGGTCGCGTCCGTGACCGCGCGGAGTCCGGGTGGCATCCGGGTGAGCACCTCGTCCATCACGTCGATGTTCCTCTGGTAGGTCTCACTGATCGATCGCATGTTGCCCAGCAGCCGGTCCACGTCCTCGGCCTCCTCGTCGAGCAACACCCGAACCCGGGCCGCGAGATCCTCCAGGGACCACACGAGTGAGCTGAGCGCCTCACGACGCTGGGTCAGCACGGTGACCAGCACGAGCGACTGGTCGGTGAGGGCTCGGATACTCGCCTCCTGCGAGACGAGGACGCCGGTGAGCTCGCGGGTCGTGGTGACCACCCTGGACATCCGCGCGTCCTCGCGGGCGAGGAGGCCCAGGGCCGCCGAGACGTCGTCGATCGCCTGTCCGGTGGCCCCGGCGTCCTGAGGCAGGATGCTGTCCAGGCTGTCGATCATGGCGCTCACGGCCCTCGTGTCGAGCCCCTCTGCCAGGTCCGTGACCGCTCCCCCGATGTCGTCGATCATGTAGGGCGAGGTGGTGCGTTCCACCCCGATCCGCTGCCGCGGGCCGAGGTCACCGCCCCCCGCCGGCGTGACCTCGAGGAACCGGTTCCCGAGGATCGACTTCAGCCCGATCGCGGCTGTACTCGCCTCTCCCAGGCCCTGGTCGCGGTCGAGTCGGAACCCCACCACCGCGAGCCCGCCCTCCAACGTCAGGGAGTCCACGCGGCCACTCGGCACCCCGGCCACCAGGACCGGGTCCCCCGTCCGGAGGCCTCCGGCGTTGGCGAACTCGGCCGCGTAGTAGTCGGTGCGCAACACGTACCAGAGGCGGGGCAGGGCGATGCTCGCCGCGAAGACCGCGATGACCAGCAGGATCGACGCCGCCCCCACGAAGACGGTGTTGCCGCGACGGGTGTGCCTCGGGTCGCGGACGAGGTCGACCAGACTCTCGCGCAGCACGGTGAGAGGTCTCATCGGCACGCCCCCGAGTTCCGGTAGCCGAACAGGCTCGTCTCCCAGTCGTCCCACTTGACCGTGAAGTTGCACATGTAGAGGGCCAGGAAGCCGCCCTTCTGTGCCTGGGCGTTGACCTCCCGGGCGAACAGCGGCGCCTTGCCCATCGCGGTGTCGAACGCCGGGGTGTTGGGGATCCACCCGTCGGTCGTGTGCCGGGCGGCGTCCACGCTCGCGCGGAGATCCGGCTCGGTCTCGCGGAGCATCGAGGCCAGTGTCGCGGTGGCGGCGTCGCCGCGTTCGATGAGCAGCGCGAGGTCATTCCCACCGCCGTCCGCGAGCGCCCCGGAAACCGTGTCGAGACCCCTGACGAGCCGCTGGAGGTCCTCCCCCCGGTCGGTGAGTGTGGTGTTGAGCGCCATGATGTTGTCCGCGAGTCGGCTGTAGACGTCCTGTCTGCCGACGATGTCCCGGCTCAGCAGCGCCAGGCGGGAGAGCAGGACGTCCATGGAACCCGGTTCGCCCTGGAACGCGGCGACCACGGTGCGCGAGAGCGTGTTGACCTCCTCAGGCCGGACCGCCTCGAACAAGGGCTTGAACCCGTTGACGAGAGCGGTGAGGTCCACGGGATCGGTGGTGGCCTCCAGCGGGATCCGAGTGCCCTCCGGAAGCGGATCGACGCCGCCGACGGCCGGCCCACCGTCCCGCGGGGGATCGAGGGAGAGATATCGGATGCCCAGCATGTCCCCGTAGCGGACCGACGCGCGGACACCCCTGGTCAGCGGGCTGGCACGTTCGACCTCGAAGTCGACCACGGCGATGATCTCCCCACCGGGCCCGGCCTCCCGCCCGACGCCGAGCACCCGGCCCACGCGGACTCCGGCGACCGTGACCTCGGAGCCCGGGCCGAGCCCGCCGACGTCGGTGAACTCGGCGCTGTACGCGCGGGCACCCCAGCCGATCGGCACCCGCAGCGTGTTGACCACCAACACCGTGCACAGGACCCCGACCAGGCAGTAGACGAAGAGCCCCAGGGCCGGGCGCAGGCCACGGTGACTCGTCATCGGATCGTCACCTCGGTGCCCCGTACGAGCGGTCCGAGCATGGTCCACGCGGCGGCGTCGGGCCCGGCCACGGGGTCGGCCGGGGGCGGTACCGGCGACCCGGGTTCGGAGGCGGCGGCTGCCTGGAGCTCCCGGATCAGTTCCCGCTCCGATGCAGCGGCCACCGTGTGGCCCGGGCCGCGGTCGGGGGCCACCGCGCCCGAACACGTGGACCCGGCCAGATCCGGGTAGCGGGGGCAGTCCTCTGGCCCGTACGGCATTGGGTCGGAGAACGACGGGACCGCCGTGATGTTGAACCGCCCCGTGGAGAACGCCGCCTCCCCGGCCTCTCCCATGGGGCGCATGGCGTAGAGGGTCCGGATGACCCCGTGCGGGTTCCGGGCGGTCCGGTCGAAGACCACCCCGGTGTCGTCGACCAGTCGGATCGCGCCCGTCACGGTCCGGTCCGCCATGAGCGCCCCCGACCCGGTGACCGCCAGGCCCGCGTCGAGGAGCCGGCCGAGCGAATCGGGGCGGTCCAACACCAGCTGGGAGAGCCGCGTGGCCTCCTGCAGGGTCTCGAGGATCACCGGGCCGGCCGAGGCCAGGTCGTCGGCGAGATAGGCGATGGCGGAGGAGGCACCGGCGGACTCCTCCAGCGCGGGCGACAGGTCCTCACCGGCGCGGTCCGCGTCCCCGATGACCCGGCCGAGCATCTCGCCCCGACCGTCGAGCGCGCGATCGAGGGCGGTGAGCGTGACCTGCAGACGATCGGGCTCGATGGAGACGAGCAGGTCGCTCGCCCGGGTGAACACGTCGTAGAGGAGCACGGCCTCCTCGGAGCGGTCGGCGGCCACCACGTCACCGCTCTCCAACCCACCGGCGAGGCGAGTCGACCCCGGTTCGCCCGGGGCCACCAGGTCCAGGCGTACGTCGCCGAACAGGGTCCGCGGGACCGCGCGGACGACGACGTCGGAGGGGATGCGCTCGGCGTGTTCGGGGGCGATCAGCATCTCAATCCTGGTGCCCGGCTCGTCGTCGTCGCCCGAGGCGTCACCCGGGACGTCACCTGAGTCGTGACCCACGGACGACCGCACGTCACCCACCTTCACGCCGAGGTGATGGACGGGGGCGTGCACCGGGACCCGGCCCGCCTCCGAGGGCAGGACCGCCGTCACCGTCGCCCCCGTGTCGAGGACGCCCGCGCCGCGGGCGATGAGGAACCCCGCCAGCACCACGGCGACGACGCTCGCGACCAGCCCGCGGACCGCCAGGGTCCGCTCGGGCGTCGGGCCCGCCACACGCCGCCTCACGTGATCCCCAGCGCCGGGACCTCGGGCACCAGGCCCCAGAGGGCGAAGGTGAGCACGATGTCGATGAAGCCGATGAGCAGGATGCTGGTCCGCAGCGCGCGGCCTGCGGCGCGCCCGACGCCCTCGGGGCCGCCCGTCGCGTGGTACCCGTAGCTGCAGTGCACGAGCACGATCACCAGGGCGAACACCACGGCCTTGATCAGCGAGTAGAGGACGTCCTCCGGGCCCAGGGTGATGTGGAAGAAGTAGTCATAGGTGCCCGCCGAGCCGCCGTTGACGTGCACCACCACCACGCGCGTGGCGATGTACGTCGCCACCAGGCCGACGGCGTACAGCGGCACGATGCAGATCATCGTCGCGATGACCCGGGTCCCGGCCAGGTAGGGAACGGTCGGGACGGACATGGCGTCGAGTGCGTCGATCTCGTCGGAGATCCGCATCGAGCCCAGCCTGGCGGTGAACCCGGTGCCCACCTTGGCGGCGAGTGCGATCGAGGCGACGACCGGCGCGAGCTCGCGGGTGTTGGCCATCGCCGAGAGCATCCCGGACAGGCTCGTCATTCCGATCAGGTCTAGCCCACGGTAGGTCTCGACGCCCACCATGATCGCCGCGACCGCCGACATGGCCAGGACGATGCCGATGGTGCCGCCGCCGGCGATCAGCGACTTGGAGCCGAAGCCCACGTCGACGACCTCCTTGACCACCTGCCTGCGGTACCGCACCAGCGCGGTGGGCAGCGTGAGCATCACCCGGCCCGCGAAGCTCACGTGGCGGCCGACCTCCGCCATCCCGGACGAGGCCCGCACCAGGACCGCGGCGCCCCGGGATGCCCGGACCCTCTGCAGGGCGGTGGTGTCGGTCACCCGGAGCGAGGCCACGTCAGTACTTCCCGACCGACGGCACGACGAGTCCGTAGACCGCCGACATGACGGTGTTGATCACGAACACGGTGACGAAGGCCAGGACCACCGTCTCGTTGACCGCGTCCGCGACGCCGCTCGACCCGCCGCTGGCGTGCAGTCCCTTGAACGTCGCGATCAGGGCGGAGACCACCGCGAACGCGACCGACTTGGCCATCGCCATCCACAGGTCGGACGGGCGGCCGTACGCGCTGAGGGTGGACAGGAACGCTCCGGCCGACTCCCCCTGGCCGTACACCTGATAGATCAGGCACGCGGTCACGCCCATCGCGGTGACCAGGGCGCACATCACCAGGGAGACGAGCATTGTGGCGATGACGCGGGGAACCACGAGTCGCTCGATCACGTCGAGCCCCATGACCTCCATGGCCTCGACCTCCTCGCGGATGGTGCGGGAGCCCAGGTCCGCGCAGATGGCCGAGCCACCCACCCCGGCCAGCATGAGCGCGCAGACCAGTGCCGACGCCTGTCCCACCACGACAAAGGCCACCACGGCGCCCGCGTAGCCGGCCGCCCCCAACCGGCCCGCCAACTCCCCCACCGACACGGCGACGAGAACGCCGACCGGCAGCATCAGCAACAGCGCCGGCACCGAGCAGACCCGGGCGACGAACAGTGCCTGGTCGCGGGTCTCGGCGAGCGAGAGTCGGCCCGTGGCGACCGTGCGTACGCAGCTCAGCAGGGTGAAGACCGAGTAGCCGACCAGCGACCCGACCTGACCCGCCAGATCGACCACCGGGCCGCGGCCCGCGGGGAGTTGGAAGACCATGTCAGTGGTGTCCGGGTTCCGGTGTCGGCTCGGCTACCGGGTCAGACGCCCGTGGAGCCGTGCTCCGAGCGGAGGGCACCCTTGACCACCTTGCCGCTGGCGTTACGCGGCAACTCCTCCACGTGCACGAGGTGCTTGGGCAGCTTGAAGCCGGCCAGCTTGTCGCGCAGCCACCCGGTCAGCTCGTCGAGGGTGATGTCCGAGCCACCCTCCTCCTCGTGCTGCGCGACCACCGCGACGGGGACCTCGCCCCACTTGTCGTCCCTACGGCCGATCACCGCGACCTCGCGGATCTGCGGGTGGCCGGCGATCACGTTCTCGACCTCGGCGCAGTAGATGTTCTCGCCGCCGGAGATGATCATGTCCTTCTTGCGGTCCACGACGTAGACGAAGCCCTCGTCGTCCATCCGGACCAGGTCACCGGAGTGGAACCAGCCGCCCTCGAAGGCCTCTGCGGTCTCGGCGGACTTGTTCCAGTACCCGGACATGGTGGTGGGTCCGCGGTAGACGATCTCGCCGACCTCGCCGGGGCCCACGGGCTCCCCGAACGCGTCGATCACACGGGCCTGGAGGGTGGGGATGACCTTGCCGACCGAACCGAGCTTGCGGATCGCGTCGTCGCCGTCGAGCGCACAGGTGATGGGGCTCATCTCGGTCTGGCCGAACACCGCGCAGTTGAGGGCGTCCGGGAACGTCTCGGCCATGGCGCGCAGGATCGTGTCCGTCGACGGGGCCGCACCCCAGGAGATGTTGCGCAGCGCCAGCTTCCGCGGGCGGGCCTTCTGCTCGGCGCAGACGGCCTGCCACTGCACGGGCACCAGGAAGATGCTGGTGATCTGCTCGGCCTCGAGGGTGTCCAGCACCGCCGCGGGGTCGAAGGCCTGGAGCGGATGGACCACCGTGACGCCGCCGAGCTGGAGACTCGGGGCGATCGAACCGAGCGCCGCGATGTGGAACATCGGGGCCGCGCACAGTGCGCGCCCCTCCTCGTCGAAGAGCCGGAAGACCCGGATGCACGTCAGGGACTGGGCGGTGAGGTTCTCGTGGGACAGCATCGCGCCCTTGGGCCGACCCGTGGTGCCCGAGGTGTACATGATGAGGGCGGTGGAGTCCTCGGGGACGTCGACCGGCGGATGGGCCTCACCCTCCTCGGCCAGCGCGTCGGCGTAGGTGGTCTGGTCTTCTGTGCCGGATTCGCCGCCGATGACGATGTGGTCTCCGGGCTCTTCGCCCTGGGCGCGGATCGCCCCGACGAGCGGGGCGAGCAACGCGTCGGTGACGACGACCTTCGGCGCGCAGTCGCTCACGAGGTAGGCCAGCTCGGCCGGGGTGAGGCGGAAGTTCACCGGTACCGCGATGGCACCCAGCTCGGTGATGCCGAGCACCGCCTCGACGAACTCGGAATTGTTGAGGGTGATGAGCATGACGCGGTCACCCTTGGCGACCCCGCGACGGGCCAGCGCGTCGGCGAAGAGGCCGCTGCGCTCGTGCAGTTGTGACCAGGTGGTGGTCTGGCCCAGGTAGCGCAGCGCCTCGCCGTCGGGGTTCATCTCGGCGTGGGTGGCCACCCACGTGTTCCAGTGGTTGCGACGGGCGGCGTGGAGATCGGCGACTGGGTCCATGGTGGCGGTGGTCATGATTCGGCCTTTCGTGGGGAGCGGTGAGGGAGAACCAGATCAGGAGAAGTCAGGGCGTCGCTTCTCGAGGATCGAGGCGACCCCCTCGGCGAAGTCGACGGACACCAGGAGTTCGCACTGCCCCTCGTGCTCGCGGGCCAACGCGGCGTCCAGCTCGGCGAGCGTGGCGCCCGTGACGGCGCGCTTGGTCAGTTCCAGTGCGCGGCTCGGGCCCCGGGCCAGGCGGCGGGCCAGCTTGCCCGCTGCGGCGCGCAGATCCGCGGACGGCAGGACCTCGAG
>JBKBUP010000299.1:0-2404 GCA_046289795.1 Dietzia sp.
CGAGGCCGACGACCTCGGCCCCGTCACCCGCGATCGCCGCGAGGACTACGGGTACGCGGCCGACCGCTTCGGCGAAGAGGCGGCGCCCCGGACCCGACTCGCGGATCTGGACCCCGTCGAGGACCACGCCGCTGACCGCCGTCACCGCGGCGGCATCGACGAGCCCGCCCCGCGCCCGCGTCGCTACCACGCGGCCGAGGCCGGGGCCCGCGCGTCGCTGCGGGGTGTGCCCGTCACCCGCGGCGCGGTCGCGCTGGCGCCCGAGGAGGACTTCGTCGAGGACGGTTTGGTGACCCTGCCCGAGACCGTGGTCGAGCGTCCGCGGGGGTTCGGCGACGGCAAGAGCCTCGGGGAGCACTTCCGCGCGGGTCGAGCCGTGGTGCTGGACCTGTCCACCATGGCCTCCGGCGACGCCCGCCGCATGGTCGACTTCGCCGCCGGACTGGTGTTCGGACTCGACGGCCGCATGGAGAAGGTCACCGACCGGGAGCGCACCTTCCTGCTCCAGCCCGCCGGTATGGACCTCACCGAGGCCGAGATCCGCGACGCCGTCAACGGCGCGTTCCGTCGCTGATCCCCGGGTGCCCACCCCGCCTGACCGGGTGCCCGCGGCGCGATGTCGACCAGTGCCAGTAGGGTTGTGCCGTGCGTGAAATCCTGCTGGTCCTTTACATCATCACCCAGGTCTTCTGGTATCTGCTGCTCGCCAGGATCGTCGTGGAGATGATCGCCTCCTTCTCCCGTGGCTGGAACCCCCGTGGTTTCGTGGCCGTGATCCTCGAGTGGTTGTTCACCATCACCGACCCGCCGGTCAAGGCGCTGCGCAAGGTGATCAAGCCCGTGCGTATCGGCCAGGTCTCCCTGGATCTGTCGGTCCTGGTCCTCTTCGTGATCATCATCGTGATCCAGTTGATCCTGCGGATCATGATGACCAGCGTCGCGTGAGCCGTATAGCGGGCCGCTGGTGACGCGCGGGCCGAATGTGACTAGATTGGCACGCGTTAAGGTAGTAATGAAGTCGTGGGTCCGGTTCGAGAACGCCGGGCCGGCACCCGAGACGACCACGAGGGGTATCCCATGCGCTTGACTCCAGCCGATGTGCACAACGTCGCGTTCTCAAAGCCGCCGATCGGTAAACGGGGCTATAACGAGGATGAGGTCGACCAGTTTCTCGACCTGGTAGAGGAGGAGCTCGGAAAACTCGTGGAGGACAATGACGATCTCCGTCAGCGTGTCGAGGAGCTGACCAAGGACCTCGAGAAGGCCCGCAAGGCCGCAGAGAAGTCTGACAAGACCTCCGGTGACTCCGCGAGCGGTTCGGGTGCCGGCCGCGTCGAGGAGCCGCAGGCCGCCACCCCGGCCGCCGCGCCCGCCGCCCCGGCGCCGACTCCGGCACCGGCCCCGGCCGCAGCCACCCCCTCTCTCGCCAAGAGCGAGGACAGCGGAGCCGCGAACTCGGACACCCATCTGCGAGCGGCCCGCGTCCTCGCGATGGCGCAGGAGATGGCGGACCGGCTCACGGGGGAGGCCAAGAAGGAGTCCGACGGGCTCATGGCCAAGGCCCGCGGCGAGTCCGATCGCCTGGTCGGCGACGCCAAGTCCCAGTCGGAGAAGATGGTCGGCGACGCCCGCAAGGAGGCCGACAAGATCCTCGGCGAGGCCAAGAGCAAGTCGGACGGGATCGTCAAGGACGCCCAGACGCGCTCGGACCAGCAGATCAAGGAAGCCCAGGCGAAGGCCGACGCACTGCAGGCCGACGCGGAGCGCAAGCACACCGAGATCATGGCCACCATCAACCAGCAGCGTGGCGTGCTCGAGGGGCGTATCGATCAGCTGCGGACCTTCGAGAAGGACTACCGCAGCCGGCTCACGAGCTACCTCGAGAACCAGCTCTCCGAACTCGGTAAGTCCGGGTCCGCGGCCCCTGCCGCTCCGGCGGAGAACGCCGGTGCGCCCGATCAGGGTTCCAAGAAGGACGGCGGCCACCGCGCCGAGTAGTCCGCCGCACTGATCCGTCCGGTCCCCGCCCCTGCCCAGGGTGCGGGGACCGACGTATATTCGGGTGGTGGGCCCGCCCCGGAGACGGTGCGCCCCACGACTCGCCCCACGGCAGGAGGACCGCATGCTCGTCGCCGCACTCGGACTGACGATCCTCGGTTTCGCGTTCCTCGTCGCCGCCGTGGCCACCGGTCAGATCGGGTGGGCCTGGGCCTGTATCGCGGTCGGCGCCCTCGGTCTCCTGCTGCTGGTCATGGACCTCATCCGCGGTAGGGCCGCACGCGACGGGTCGGAGCAGGACCCGTCCGACGTGGCGAACGAGGCGGAAGAGGCGGACACCCACGTCGACAGGTAATATCACCCCATGTCCGGCGGTGAGCCGGACGCGCTGCGATCCGGCCATCAC
>JBKBUP010000300.1:0-2400 GCA_046289795.1 Dietzia sp.
CCCTGGCACTCCAGAGTCGGAGTTCGTCCGGGTTGGACTCCGGGGCGAAACCCATGTCGACGCCTCCGCCGAGGACCCGGCGGTGGAGTTCGAGGGTGTCGACCGGGACGAACGGCGGTCGCACACCGTGCCCGGAGGTGCACAGCGCACCGAGGAAGTCGGTCTCTATACGACTGTAGTGGGCTACGAGCACCCGACCGGTTAAGGCCTCGAAGATCCGTTCCAGGAACGCCTCGACGCCCACCCCGGTCGCCACCGTGTCGTCGGTGATCCCGTGCAGCGTGGCACTCTGACCCACTCCCTCGACGTCGTCGACGCCTTCGGCCCGCAGGAGTATCGACTGCGCACCGCCGAGCACGATCCGGTCGCCGTCCACCGGCACCAGCCCCACGGAGAGGACCCTGTCCCGCCGGGGATCGAGTCCCGTGGTCTCCACGTCCATCGCCAACAACGGCAGTTCCGCCAGCGGAGTCGACTGCCCCGGTGGCGGGGTCTCGAGGTACCGCCGGAGCGGACCGTCGGGAAGACGCCGCGCGGCGCGACGACGGCGCCCGGCGCCGGTGAACCACTCGCGCATCACATCTGCCCGACCCGGTACTTCAGGGCGAGCGAGCCCTGGACCCCGGCGATGATCCGGAAGGCGGCGCGGAGGCGGTGGCGGTCGGCGGAGCTGAGTGTGCCGGGGTCGACGTGGTTGTCCTGCGGGTCGTCGTCCGCGATCTGGCGTGCGTGATGTCGGTAGGTCAGGCCGCGAAGGAACCGGAAGGCCTCGCCGAGGTCCTCCGCGTCGGCACGCGCGATCACGCCGGCACCGGCCGCGGCGTCGAGCCGACCGAGGGTGGACACCTCGTCGAGGCCCGCGGAGAGGGCGTGCACGCGTGCGATCTGCACCACGGGGGCGATCCCACCCGCCTTCAGGTCCAGGGTGTTGCGGTACTCGCCCCGTCGTGCGACCACCAGCCCCCGGAAGAACCCCAGCGGGGGGTGCCAGTCGCAGGCGATCCGCGCCAGGTGAGCCTGGAAACGGTGGCTGCCCTCGGAACGCACCAGCATCTCCCCACGAACCCGCATGAACAGCGACGTGTCACCGTGGATCGGTCGGATGTCCAGGAAGACCTGGGAATGCAGGACGGCGTCCGCCTCGGGCGCCCGCACCCAGTCCCCCACCTGTCGCTCCCAGGCCTTGCACGTGCGACGCCACGCCGGGTTGGAGGCCATGACATCGCCCGGGCACAGCGGGAAGCCGGCCCGGTCGAGGCCGGCGCACACCTGCTCGGCCAGTGCGGCGAAATACCTGTCCGCGTCCGGTGTCATCTCCGCCGTGTCGTCGAGGATGAGCGCGTTGTCCTGGTCGCTCGCCACCCCGAGCTCGCCTCTGGCCTGCGAGCCGAGGCCGACCCAGCAGTACGGCACCGGCGGCGGTCCGAGTTCGCTCTCCGCGAGGGAGATCAACCGACGGGTCGCGGCGTCCGCGGTGGCCGTGATGACCCGGCCGATGTCCTGGGGGGCGGTGCCGCGGCGGACGAACTCGCCTACCAGAACGGGCAACCTGGCGGCCAGGGCCGCGACCCCAGCGGCGTCGGGCGCACGGGAGATGCGTGCGGCGAGGTAGACGGGGTCGGTCTGGGCCAGGCGGAGCAGGTCCCCGCTGGTCACCATCCCCACCGGGGCGCCGTCCTCGCAGACCGGCAGGTGATGCACCCCGCGGTCGATCTGGAGGAGGGTGGCGTCGAACGCGCGTGTCCCGGAGTCGACCGCCACCGGGTCCGGGGTCATGATCGTCGACACCGGGGCCCCGGTGTCCCCTCCGACGGCGACGACCTTGGAACGCAGATCCCGGTCGGTGAAGATCCCCACCACGCGGCCCTCCTCCACCACGAGTAGAGCCGATACGCGGCTGTCGGTCATCAGTCGCGCGGCGTCGCGGATGGTGGTGTCGGGACCGGTCGTGACCGCGTCCCGGGCGAGCAACTCCCCGACCGGTGTGCCCAGGGCGTCCCCACCCGCGGCCTCGAGTCGCGTCGAGGCGAGGTCCTGGCGGATCCGGTCGCTGCGTTGACCGAAGAACTGGCGCAGACGGGGGTGCTCGGCGGCCAGCTCGTCCAGGACCTCGCGGGGCATCTCGAGCAACAGGGTGTCGGCCACCGCCACCATCCGGTAGCGCGACGGACCGCTGTGGGCCAGGGACGAGTAGCCGAAGCAGTCCCCCTCGTCCCGGGCGTCCAGCAGTATCCCGTCCGGGTCGCACACCTCCACGGCGCCTGATCGGATGATGTGCAGGGTGTCGTTCCGGGCACCTGCATCGAGGATCACGGTCCCCCGGCGGTGGTAGCGCTGTGAGAGCCGCGAGGGTATCCGATCGAGCTGTTCACCGGACAGCTCGTCGAAGGGGGCGCAGCG
>JBKBUP010000301.1:0-2396 GCA_046289795.1 Dietzia sp.
CGGAGTTCCGGCGGCGGTGGAGGCCAACCTGGCGGCATCGGATTCGGGTACCTCCACGAGGATCGACCGACTTCCCGCACGCCCGGCGGGGGTGTCCCTGACGCGCGCGGCGCGGGCCACCACGGCTGGCCCGGCGGGCGAGTCCGGGTCCGCCGTGCCGACCAGATCCACCAGATCGCCTGGTTGAAGGAGGTCGGCGACGGCCGGGTCCGCCAGCGGGACCGGGACGACCCGCACGTTCCCGCGGTCGGGGGAGTGCCGCGCGTCGGCCGGGGGCGGCACGGTCACCTCGCCGGGGTCCGGGCGACCGACGAAGGGCGCGGCCAGTACCAACGCGGCGGCCACGGCGATCCGGGCGGTGCGTCGACGCCGCCATCGTCGCGGGGCCGTCGGAGACGTGAGGATTCGGCGCATGTGGGTCCCCGTCGGTCGGCTCGCTGTCGGTGAGCGCGCTGTCGATGAGCGCGGTGTCCGTCAGACCGTATCGGCGCGCCGGGCGGGTGCCGCGCCGCGAGCGGGGGACCGGGCGGGCGCCTGTGGAGGAGCGGAGCCCTGTGGAGAGAAACGGGGTTACGTACCCGCTACGACGACGAGCTGGACGGTGAGCTCTTCGACGAGCTCGAACCGGACGAGCTCTTCGACGAGCCCGAGCCCGAGCCCGACGAGCCTGAACCCGACGAGCCGGAACCCGACGAACCCGAGCCGGACGAACCCGAGCCGGAACCCGTGGACCCGGAGCCGGAGGAACCGGAACCGGGTGAACCGGAGCCCGATGAGCCGGAGTCGGACTTGCCGGAGCCGCCCCCGGTGGTCGAGGTCGAGCCGGCAGCGCGGCTGTCGGTGCGGTAGAAACCGGAGCCCTTGAAGACCACTCCGACCGTGTTGAACAGCTTCCGCAGACCACCGTCGCACTGCGGGCAGACCGTGAGCGTGTCCTCGGTGAAGGACTGCTGGATGTCGAAGGCGACGTCGCAGTCGCGGCACCGGTACGAATAGGTGGGCATCTGGCCTCCGGGGCAGAGTCGGATATCGACTGGCACTCTACCTTCCCGAGTGCCAGGTGCTAAAAGTCGAGGACTCCGAGAGGGGTGACGACCCCGTTCACGGGCCTGTCGTGCGGCTCGGCGGGGACGTGCTCGAGCACGTCCTCCGGATCCAGGACCGCCAGCAACCGGGTGTGCGGCTTCGCCAGGGCGAGCGATCTGTCGTAGTAACCGCCCCCGCGGCCGAGCCTGTTGCCGGTGCGGTCGACGGCCACCGAGGGCACCAGCACGAGATCGGCATCGGCGATCCGGTCCGGCCCCTCCGGCGGCGCGGACGGTACGGGGATGCCGAACCGGCCCGGACGCAGGTCCGCCGGCCCGGCGTACGCCGCCCAGCCGAGCGGGCCGACTTCGGGGGAGACCGGCAGGAGCACCTGCGCCCCCGCCAGCGCGAGCGCCTCGGGCAGATCCGGTCCGCCGGCCTCGTCGTCGTCGGGAACGAACGCGCAGACCACCATTCCCTCGGACACCACCGAGGCGAGACGTTCGCGGATCGCCCGATCCCGCTCGGCGCGCACCGACGCGGGGACCGCCGCGCGACGCGTCCTCACCGCACGGCGTACCGAGGACTTGTCCTGATCCATCCCCCCAGTGTGCCGTCCGTGGTGTGGCGGTGGACGGGGGAGTCCGCGGTCTAAGGTGTACGGCATGACGTCCACCGCCTCGCCCGACTCGCAGTTCCGGACCGCGATCGTCCCGGCCGCCGGCCTCGGGACCCGGTTCCTACCCGCCACCAAGACCGTTCCCAAAGAGCTGCTCCCCGTGGTGGACACCCCCGGGATCGAGCTCATCGCCGAGGAGGCGACCGAGGCGGGTGCGGGTCGGCTGGCGATCGTGACCTCCGAGCGCAAGGTCGGCGTGATGGCGCACTTCTCCGATGACCTCACCCTGGAGGGCACGCTGGAGGATCGTGGCAAGGACGTCCTGCTGCACAAGGTCCGGCGCGCACCCGGCCTCATCGAAGTGGTCAACGTGCGCCAGGAGGAACCGCTCGGTCTGGGGCACGCCGTGGCGCAGGTCGAGTCGGTCCTGGGAGCAGACGAGCAGGCCGTGGCCGTGCTCCTGCCGGACGATCTGGTGTTGCCGTTCGGGATCCTGGGCCGGATGTCAGCGGTCCGCGAGGCGCGGGGCGGCAGCGTGCTGTGTGCTTTCGAGGTGAGCCCGGAGGACGTGTCCTCCTACGGCGTCTTCGAGGTCGAGGACACCGATGACCCCGCCGTCAAGAGGGTGCTCGGCATGGTCGAGAAGCCCGCCGCCGAGGACGCGCCGCCGCCGCTAGCGCCGCAGGCCTGGCGCGAACGCGGCGACAAGCTGGGCGAGGTGATGGACAGCGCGGTGCCTGAGATGCAGACG
>JBKBUP010000302.1:0-2389 GCA_046289795.1 Dietzia sp.
CCTCTTGCTCGGGTCGGTCAGTCGGCGACTGCTGCAGACGGCGCCGTGCGCTGTCGCCGTCGTCCGCCCCACCGACTAATCCCGTCCCGTTCCAACCGGGGCGGGGCGTCCGCCAACCGGGCTCGGAGGGGCGGGGCTGGGAAGGGTTGGGCGCCGTTGGGGCTGTCGCTACGCGGGCCCGATGCGGAGCATGCGCGTGAGCGTGGGCTGCCACATGACACCCGGGGCGTCGCCGCGGGAGACGATGGTCCCGGTGAGCTCCATCGGCTCGTCCAGCGGCGCGAACCCCACGAAGGACCGCGCCACCTCGGCCCCGGTCTCCACATCCGTCGAGGTCACGTCCACCGGGCCGAACTTCTGAGCCAGCCCCTGATCCAATGCGGGGTGGATCCCCGGCGGTCCGTACGCCAGGGCGTGGATCAGACCGTCGCCGGTCGTGAGCTTGGGCAGCGACGCGGTCCGGGCGAGCGAAGTCCAGGCCCGGGAGCAGGTGCCGTCCGCGCGCAGGTCGATGCGGGTCATCCCTCCGGTGTACGGAGCGGACGCGGGCACAGCCGGACCGTCGACGGCGAACGGCGGGTACTCGTACCCGTAGGTGTTGACCAGCACCAGTGCATCCCCGAACGCGATGATCGAGTTCTCCGTGGCCGCGGGACCCTCGATCAGCACTCCGTCCGGCGCTCCCGAGGCCGGTGCGAGCGAGGTGGCGAACGCCGGCATGCGGCACACCTGCGAGCCGTCGGAGCGGCGCAGGACGATCAGCTCGGGGTGCTCGGCGTCATCGGTGATCGCCACCAGCGAGTCGCCCGGGCCGAAGTAGGTGGGCGTGGTTCCCGAGCCGTGCGCCAGCAGGCCGGGTTTGCGCGCCGGGCCCACCTCGTAGGCGTGCCGCCAGCGCACCACCGGGGTCCCGTCCGGCGCCGCGTCCACCTCGTAGAGCGCCCTGGTGGTGATGATGGACGCCCCTCCCGGACGGACCGTCAGCCCGTTGGTGATCCTCTCCCCTGCGGGCAGGGCGAGGGTGCGCAGAGTGTCGTCGTCGCCCGGTAGGACGGTCCCCACCACCCCGCCGGACGTCGCGAACCACACCCGCCCGTCGAACGCCGGGATCAGGCCGGTCACCGCGTCCCCGTCGGGGACGCCCGCGGACAGGTCGGCCAGGACCTCGACGGTCATCCGCCAGGTGCCGTCCGGGTCGCGGTGGTGCCCGACGGCGAGCAGCCTGCGGTTGCCGTCGGCCACCACCACCCGGTCACGCTCGTCGAGGTATCCGTACACGCCACCAAGTAGGGCGCCCTTGGCCAGCTGCACCTCGGCCAGCACCGCCGCGGTGTCGGGATGGAAGAGCTTGACCGTCGGCGCGAGCGGGGTGGGCGGAGTGAGTCCGACATACGAGGTGCACAGGGCGACGGGCATGCCGTCGGTGCCGACGAACACGGTCGAGCAGGTGGCCCCGGTCAGGGCGCCGACGATCGCAGGGTTCGCGCCCGGACCGCGACCGGGCAGCGTGTCGGTGGAGGCCGCGTCCCCGTGGACCGTGGAGGTGCCGGCGGGACCGAGTCCGGGCGGGGTGGCCGTCGGGTGCGCGGGCTGCGCGGCGGCCGTCGACGCGGTCAGGACCACCACGCTCGTGACCGCCGCAGCGAGTGCCGCAGTACCAGCCGCACTGAATGCCGCATTGCCAGCCGCGAGGATCCCGCCAGGTGCGCCCATGGGACAGATTCCACCACGGACGCCGGCGCCCTACTCCCGGTTCGGCTACAGGTGCTCGGTCACGTCCGCGTCCTCACGCAACTCCTCGGAGAGGGTCTGCATGGCCTGCGCCTGCTGCTCGGCGACCAACTGCTCCTCGACCTCGCCGCGGACCTGCTCGAGCGGGGGCAGTCCGCCGCCCGCCTGGCCACCTGACATCGCCTGCTGCTCCACCAACTGCTGGTAGGCGGCCTCGATCTCCTGATCGGTCACGGTGAACTCGCCGTACTCGTCGACGATCAGCTTGTCCACGAGGAGCTGCTTCTCGATCTGCTCCAGCACGTCGTCGCGGTCCAGCCCCTGCTCGCCCATCGCGGCGATGAACTCGTCCTCGCTGGCCTGGTTTGCCTCGGCGAACCCGGCGAGCGCGGTGTCGATCTCGGCGTCCGAGACCTCGAGCCCGCGCTCCACGGCCTCCTGCCGCAGTAGCTCGCTGCCGACCAGCCCCTCGAGGGTCTGCGCCTTGAGCTGGTCCTCGTCGACCGGCTGTCCGGTCATCTGGGCCTGCATGGTCATCTGCTGGTACTGGCCCTCGAAGACGGTGACGAACTCGTCCTTGGTGATCTCGGTGCCGTTGACCTCGGCCACCGGATCCGGGATGTCGTCGGTGTTCGGTCCGGCGGCGTCCTGCTCGGGG
>JBKBUP010000303.1:0-2367 GCA_046289795.1 Dietzia sp.
GCTCGTGGACCGCGAGCCACTGGGCCACCGCGCCTCCCAGGGAGAGTCCGACCACGTGGAAGCGGTCCACGCCGAGGGCGTCGAGCAGGGCGAGGACGTCGCCCCCGAGATCGGCGATCGTGCACGGCCCCGGAACAACGTCTGAGCCCCCGTGTCCGCGGTGGTCGACGGCGAGGACCGTGTGGTCGCGGGCCAGATCGCGCACCTGGGCGTCCCACATCGATCGGTCCGACCCGAGGGATCCGAGGAGTACGACGGCCGGGGCATCCGCTGACTGCGGGCCGCTGACCTGGTGGGACAGGGTGGCGGGCATGGGATGAGTCCTTTCCTGGGGGTGCGGCCGGGTCCGGTCGGGCCCGGGTGACGTGCACCACGATACGCCCTGAGTGTACGCACAACGAACAGTTGTGCAACAGGCGAACAGCGTCTACGCTGTGTGACATGACCAACAAGATCTTCTCGTCGGCCGCCGCAGCGGTCGCGGACATCCCGGACGGCGCCTCCCTCGCCGTCGGGGGGTTCGGTCTGGTCGGCATCCCCGCCGTCCTGATCGATGCGCTCCTCGACCAGGGAGCCGCCGACCTGAGCACCGTGAGCAACAACTGCGGTACGGACGGCTTCGGCCTCGGCAAGCTGCTGGAGGCCCGCCGCATCACCCGCACCACGGCCTCGTACGTGGGGGCCAACAAGGAGTTCGCCAGGCAGTACCTGAACGGCGAGCTCGAGGTGGAGCTGACGCCGCAGGGCACACTCGCCGAGCGGATGCGCTCCGGTGGAGCGGGCATCCCCGCCTTCTACACGCCGGCCGGCGTCGGGACGATGGTCGCCGACGGTGGACTCCCACTGCGCTACGACGGCGACGGGGGAGTGGCCGTGGCCTCCGATCCCAAGGAGGTGCGCGAGTTCGACGGAGTGCCGTACGTCCTCGAGCGGTCGATCGTCACCGATTTCGCGCTCGTCCACGCCCACCGCGCGGACACCGCCGGCAACCTCCAGTTCCGCGGCACCGCCCGCAACTTCAACCCTGACGTCGCGATGGCCGGCCGCATCACGATCGTCCAGGCCGAGGAGATCGTCCCGGCGGGCCGGATCGACCCGGCCGACGTCCACCTCCCCGGGATCTTTGTCCAGCGCCTCGTCGAGGTCGGATGTCAGGAGACCGGTGTCGAGATCGAGAAGCTGAGTAGCGGCAGGAACGGGGAGGACCGGTCATGAGCTGGACCCACGAGCAGATGGCGGCCCGGATCGCCGCGGACTTCGTCGACGGCCAGTACGTCAACCTGGGGATCGGGATGCCGACCCTCATCCCCGACTTCGTCCCCGGCGGAGTCGAGGTGACCCTGCACTCGGAGAACGGCATCCTCGGCGTGGGACCGTACCCGACGCCCGAGCAGCTCGACCCGGAGATGATCAACGCCGGCAAGGAGACCATCACCGCAGCGGCAGGAGCGGCGTACTTCTCGTCGTCGGAGTCCTTCGCCATGATCCGGGGCGGAACGGTCGACGTGGCCGTGCTCGGTGCCATGCAGGTCTCACAGACCGGGGACCTGTCCAACTGGATGATCCCCGGTGCCATGGTCAAGGGCATGGGCGGCGCCATGGACCTGGTCCACGGCGCCGGTCGGGTGATCGTGATGATGGACCACGTCACCCGCAAGGGCGATATCAAACTGATGGCGGAGAACTCGCTGCCGTACACCGGGCGCGGATGCGTCCAGCGCGTCGTCACCGACCTGTGCGTGCTCGACATCGGTCCCGAGGGGTTCCGGCTCGTCGACACGGCCCCGGACGTCACGATCGGGGAGATCCGCGCCAAGACGGGCGCCGAGGTCCACACCTAGCCGGACCCCACCGACCGGCCCCGGGGCGAACAACGGGTGTACGGCGGTTCAGGCGATCAACCGGGGGTCGGTTTCTCACTACTGTGGGGACCGACCCCGTCGTCGCCTGAGGAAGGTCCCCACGTATGAGCATCACCACCCCGGTCACCGTCACCGTCACCGGTGCCGCCGGAAAGATCGCCTACTCGTTGCTCTTCCGGCTGGCGTCCGGACTGGTCTACGGCCCCGAGACCCCGGTCCGCCTGCGACTGCTCGACATCCCGTCCGCGGTCACCGCCGCCGAGGGTGTGGCGATGGAGATCGAGGACTGCGCGTTGCCCCTGGTCGACTCGATCGACATCACCGACGACGCGACAGCGGCGTTCGACGGCACCAACGCCGCGTTCCTCGTCGGGGCCATGCCGCGGGGCAAGGGCATGGAGCGGTCCGACCTGTTGAGCGCCAACGGTGCCATCTTCCGCGACCAGGGACGCTCGATCAACGCCGGCGCCGCGGACGACATCCGCGTGGTGGTGGTGGGTAACCC
>JBKBUP010000304.1:0-2360 GCA_046289795.1 Dietzia sp.
AGAGGTGTGCCGACAGCGAAACGGAGCCGGGTTCGACACCCCGCGTACTTCTGATGTGAACAGTACTCCAGCCTGCTCACTGGGCCAAAGGTTTTCTCATCTCTTGCCCACGGGATGACTCAAGCCAGAGCCACCTTGTGGTTCCACGACCGGGCGGTGCGCCAGAGGCAGAACACCACCAGCACCACCGATGCGGCCAGGAAGCCGACGGGCATCACGTCGTCGCTGGCGTTCGCGCCCGCGGCCAGCTCGCCGATCATGTCGAAACGCACGAACTCCAGCGCGCCTCCCGCGCCCATCGAGATGCCGAACGGGAGCGCGATCATCGCCAGCAACGACAGCATCTACGTGGCCACATAGACCAGCACGAACACCACCACGGGCCCGCCGGCACCCAGCCCGGCCAGCCGGCGCTCGTGCCCGACCGAGACCGAGAAGTAGTAGTAGACGGGCCAGATCAGGAACGATGCGAGCACCACGATCAGTCCGGCGGCGATCATCCAGGCCGGTGCGGCCGTGGTCACCGTGGTCCACGCGTCGGACAGGACGGAGAACGACGGCGAGGTGAGCCCCGACTGCCGCGCGGCCGCCCACCAGGCGAGCAGCGCGAGCACGGCGGTGAGGACCAGTGCGGCCACGGAGACGATCATCGCCCACGCCAGCTTGACCCAGAAGATGACCGATCCGCGGACCGGGATGGAGTGCGTGAAGTACCCGGTCCGGCCGTACCCGGTGCGCCAGTAGTCGGCGGCCAGGGTCAACTGGACGGCCGGGACCGCCACGACCGCTGCCAGCATGCCCAGCACCAGCCCGAACTGGGACAGCGCCGGCCATCCGGCGGCCCCGAGCAGGCTGCCCAGGACTCCGATCAGGGCGATCACGCCGAAGGTCGTTCCGAGCGACCCGCGTGTGCGCAGCCACTCGTGGGTGAGAAGTCTCGTCGTCGTCGTCCTCATTGCTGTCTTTCTCATTGCTGTCGTCCTCGTCGCGGTCATCGGTAGGTCTCCTTGAAGATCTGGTCGAGGCTGGCGGAGTGCCGGCCGCGGAGGTCGTCGGCGTCGCCCTGCAGCAGGACCCGGCCGTGGCGCATCATCACCGCGGCGTCGAGGATCGGCTCGAGGTCGTGCACCAGGTGCGTCGAGATGAGCAGCAGCGAGTCCTCGGACAGGTTGCGGACGATCCCGTCGAGGATCAGCTGACGCGCGGCCGGGTCGACGCCGGAGATGGGCTCGTCCAGCAGGAACACCCGCGCGTCGCGGGACATGGCCAGGGCGATCTGCACCTTCTCGCGCATGCCCTTGGACATCTCCCCCAGTCGCGCGGACTCGGCGAGGCCGAAGAACCCGATGAGGTCGCGGGCCTTGTCCAGCTGGAAGTCGGCGAAGAAGTCGGCGTAGAGCCGCAGGCAGTAGCTCACGCGCGCGGACTCGGGCAGGAAGCCGGTGTCGGGCAGGAACGACACGTGCGCCTTGGACTCGGGGCCGGGTGCGTGGCCGTCGATCCGCACGCTGCCCTCGTAGCCCGAGAGCACCCCGGCGAGGATCTTGAGCAGGGTGGTCTTGCCGCAGCCGTTCTCCCCGAGCAGACCCACGATCTGGCCCGAGGACAGGTGGAGGTCCAACCCGTCCAGCGCGGCTACGGCGCCGTAACGCATGCTCAGGCCGCTGGCCTCGACGAGTGTAGTAGGGGCGGACATGTCAGTGCCCTCCGTTGTCGGTGGTTGTAGTGGACGCGTGTGCGTTGGTGTCGGGTTCATGGGTGTCCCATCTGGTGTCGAGTAGTGCTCGCGCCTTGTCGTGTGTCATCCGCAGGCCTCGGACCCGCCGGATGAACTCGTCGGCGGCCTCGGTGGCGAGGTCGGCGCGGACCTCGTCGATCCGCGCCTCGTCCGAGGTGACGAACCGCCCGGAGGCCCGCTCGGACCGGCACAGTTCGAGCCGTTCCAGCTCGGCGAGGGCCCGCTGCGCGGTGTTGGGGTTGACGCCCAGGTCGGCCGCCAACTCCCGGACACCGGGCATCTTCGCGCCCGCCGCCCACTCCCCGATCACGATGCGCCGCGAGAACTCCTCGACGAGCTGCACCCAGATCGGGGATGAGTTGTCGAACTGCATCGCCGCCCCCGTCCGTGTCGCTGTATTAGGTCATTAATACAGTGACACCACGGCGTGGAGAAGTCAATACAGGGCTTCGGCGTTGCTTATACCCCAGGGGGTATGTATTCTCGAGTGCGAGACGCGGACGGTCCCACACTCCGCCCGCGGACCTCGTGACCACCCCACGACCTGAGGAGTACGACCATGTGCCGACCCGCCACCTGCAAGACCTGTGGAAAGACGACCTGGGCCGGATGCGGCATGCAC
>JBKBUP010000305.1:0-2351 GCA_046289795.1 Dietzia sp.
TGCCCCAGGACCACCTCGATGGCGTCGGCCTTGCGCAGGTCGACGGGGTTCATCCCGTAGCGCGAGGGCAGGTACTGGTAGACCAGCTTCGAGCTCTGGCCGCGCTCCTCGGCCGTCATCCCACCGTCGCCGGTGGTCGTGGAGGTGCCCGCGGCACTGGCCCCCCGACCGAGGGCCTCCTTGGCCTGCGCCGACAGGGCCCCGAAACTCATCCCGGCGATGGTCACGGGGATGTCCAGGTGGAGAGGCTTCGAGGCGTACCGGGTGCCCAGGGTGATGTCGGTGTCGCAGCGTTCGCGGTAGCCCTCGAGCGGGTAGCGCGACATCGAGGCGCCCAGGAACAGCAGGTCGTCGAAGTGCGGGACCTTGCGCTTGGCGCCCCAGCCGCGGATGTCGTAGATCCCGGTCGCGGCAGCGCGCTGGATCTCGTGGATCACCGACCGGGGGAAGGTGGCGGACTCGCGCAGCGTCGGGTCGTCGACACCGGGTGGGATCTGCGCGTGGGTTGGCCGGTCGGATCGGGGGTGACCGTCGAAGGGCATGTCGGGCTCCTGTCGGGGATGGCGGCGGGGCGGTCAGTAGGCGGAGGCGTTGTCCACGTCGAAGTTGTAGAGGGTGCGGGCGGAGCCGAAGCGCCGGAACTCCCCGGTGGTGACCCCGGTGACGCCGGCCCGGTCGAGCAACTCGCCGAGCTCAGTGTGGTGTTCGGGCCGCATCTCCTTCTCGACGCAGTCCGCGCCGAGGGACTCGACGCGGCCCCGCACGTAGATGTGGACCTCGTAGAGGGAGTCGCCGAGCGCGTCACCGGCGTCACCCAGGACGACCAGGCGCCCGGCCTGGCCCATGAAGCAACTCATGTGGCCGATCGAACCGCCGACGACGATGTCCACACCCTTCATGGAGATTCCGCACCGGGCACCGGCGTCTCCGCTGATCACCAGCAGACCGCCATGGGCCGTTGCCCCGGCCGACTGCGAGGCCGACCCGTTGACCCGCACCGTCCCGGACATCATGTTCTCGGCGACCCCGACCCCCACGTTCCCGTTGACCGTGACGTGGGCGCCGTCGTTCATCCCGGCGGTGTAGTACCCGGTGGGCCCGTCGATCACGACCTCGTCCGGCTGATCCAGACCCACGGCGAGCGCGTGCGCCCCCCTGGGCCCGGTGAGCAGGTATCGGCCGGTGCCGTCGGAGTCCCGGAGGATCCGGTTGGTCTCGCGTAACCCGGTCTCCCGGACGTCGATCACCAGCGGGTCGGTGGTCGCCGCGTACCCGACGGGTGCGAGATCCTCCGGTGCGAAGGCCTGTTCCGGTATGACGGTCATCGTTCTTCCTTCCTGGTGGGGGTGTCCGCGGTGCGGTGGTGGTGCCGGGGCCTCCCGGGTGGGGCGGGCTCAGCGACGCCAGTGGTACACGCGGCCCGGTTCGGGCTCGTAGAGATGCGCCTCGTCGATACCCGGCAGGTGCGCCATCGCCCGGTACTCCGAGGCCATGGCCACATAGCGGTCGGTCTCGGCGATCACCGCCGGTTTGCAGGCGATCGGGTCCCGCACCACCGCGAACTCCTCGGCCGTGGACACCAGCAGGGTGTAGAAGCCGTCGAGGACGCCGGCCATCTCCGCCAGTGCCTGGTCGATGCCGGCCCCGAGGGCGATCTGCGCCGCCACGAACCGTGCGGCGACCTCGGTGTCGTTGAGGGTGTCGCAGTGGATGTCACGACGGGCCAGTTCGCGGCGCACCGAGGCGTGGTTGGAGAAGGACCCGTTGTGGACGATGCACTGGTCCGGGCCCACGGAGAACGGGTGCGAACCGGCCGGGGTCACGGCGGACTCGGTGGCCATCCGGGTGTGCCCGACGCCCTGCCATCCGGAGGCTCCCGGCAGTCCGAATCCCTCGGCCAGGTCCAGCGGCAGGCCGACGCCCTTGAGGACGGCGACCTCGCTGCCCAGACCCACCAGGACGACCTCCGGGGCGGCGGCGCGGACGGCGGAGGCCAGGGTCTCGGGACCGGTCCCGGCGGACAGGAGGACGGTGGCGCCCAGCTCACGACCACGTACCTCGCAACCCAGGTGGGAGCCGACGCGTGAGGCCAGGGTCAGCGCGTCGACGCCGTCGGCCAGCACCGTGACGGTGGCCGACCCGGCCGGGGTCCAGTCGGGGTTGCCGTAGACGGCGACGCCGGCCGAGTCCGAGCCGCGGTCGGTCATCTCGCCGAGCATGGTGGTGAGCAGGTCGCCGAGCCTGGGTTCGAGGTCCGGGTCGCGCAGGTGGAGTCCGACGATTCCGCACATGGGGTTCTCCTGGTGATGTCGTGATCGGGGGGGTGGAGCCGGGCGACCCGCGGGTCGCCG
>JBKBUP010000306.1:0-2342 GCA_046289795.1 Dietzia sp.
CCCCCCGCGCCCCCCGGGGGCCCCGCCCGCCCCGCCGCGCCCCCCCCGCCGGGGGGGGGGGGGGGCCCCGCGGCCGTAGCCGGTGGGATAACGTGACCGGACAGTGGTCCAACTCACATACGGACCGGCCCCCGTTCGCCCCAGCACTCCAGGAGACCACGTGGACCAGAGCCCCCTGATCGAGATCGGCCTGCCCATCGCGCTGGCGATCATCATGGTCGGAATCGGACTCAGCCTGACCAGGGCCGATTTCGCGGTCCAGGCCAGGTCGCCCTGGGCGACGATCGTCGGACTGTTCGGCCAACTCGTCCTGGTTCCACTCGTGGGCATCGGGGTCGCGCTGATCTTCGACCTGACACCGCTGCTGGCCCTGGGGCTCGTCCTGGTGGCGGCGACGCCCGGTGGTGCCACCTCGAACCTCATCACCTACCTGGCCCGGGGCAATGTCGCACTGTCGATCATCCTCACCGCGCTGGCGTCGGTGGCGGTCATCCTCACGCTTCCCCTGTGGTTCGACCTCGGTGCACGGATCATCCCCGGCGCCGCCGAGTTCGAGGTCGCGGTCCCGCTCGGGCAGACATTCGGTCTGCTCCTCGGGGTGATCCTCATCCCCGTCGTGATCGGCATGGTCATCCGGGCCAGGAAGAAGGCGCTGGCGGACCGGCTCGAGCGCTTCGTCGGCATCCTCGGTCTGGTCGTGCTGGTCCTGCTCATCGTGGGCATCGTGATCGGCGAGAAGGACCGGATCGTCGACCTCACCGTGGCCGTGGGGCCGGCCGTCATCGTCCTGAACCTGGCGCTGATCGTGGTGGGCGGCCTGTTGGCCTGGGTGTGCCGGCTGGGCCGCGCCGAGCAGATCGCGATAGCCGTGGAGTTCGGCATCAAGAACACCACGCTGACGATGCTCATCGCGTTCACCGTGATCGGCAACGAGGAGGTCGGACTCGCGGCCGCCGTCTACAGCCTGGTCATGTACCTCACCACCGTCCTGGTGGTCTACGTCGGTCGACGTCTCATGCGCACGGCCGTCTGAGCCCTCCCCGCGGCGGGCGTAGCCTGCTCCGGTGACCACCAACCCGGCACCCGCGACCGTGCCCACCGCACGGCGCGTGCAGATGGCCATCCTCGCCCTGGCGCTCGGCGGGTTCGGCATCGGCGTCACAGAGTTCGCGGCGATGGGGCTGCTGAGGTCGATCGCCGACGACTTCGGGCTCACCGAGCCGCAGGCGGGTCACGTGATCACCGCCTACGCCCTCGGGGTGGTGGTGGGAGCCCCGCTGCTGACCGTGTGGACCTCGCGGTGGCGCCGCCGCACCCTGCTCCTGGTGCTCATGGCGCTGTTCACCGTGGGGAACACCGCCGCCGCCTTCGCGCCGACCGCGGAGATCCTGGTCGCCGCCCGGTTCGTCGCAGGGATCCCGCACGGCGCCTACTTCGGGGTGGCCTCGCTGGTGGCGGCCTCCCTCGCCGGTCCGGGAAGGCAGGCGCGGGCGGTGTCCATGGTCCTGATGGGCCTGTCGGTGGCCAACGTGATCGGTGTCCCTGCGGCCACCTGGCTGGGCGAGGCAGCGGGTTGGGAGGCGGCGTTCCTCGCGGTCGGGGTGATCGGCGCTCTGACCGTGGCCGCGATCTTCGTCGTCGTCCCCGAACCGGCGGGCGGGGTGGTGGTCAGGGCGCGCGAGGAGTTGGCCGCGCTGGCCCGACCCCAGATCCTGGCGACCCTCGCCGTGGGCTGCGTGGGATTCGGCGGGATGTTCGCCGTCTACACCTACATCCAGTGGACGATGGTCGACGTCGCCGGGATCGACCGCGGCTGGATGCCCGCGGTGTTGGCCGTCTACGGTCTCGGCATGGTGACCGGCAACCTGCTGGGCGGAGTGGTCGCGGACCGGGACCTCGACCGCGGGTTGGTCGCGATCGCCTCGGCCATGACCGTGGTCCTGGCGCTGTTCGCGGTGGCCGCGCACCACCCGGTCACGGCGCTGGTGGGTTTGTTCCTCGTGGGGACGACGGGGTCCGCACTCGTGCCCGGCCTGCAGGCCCGACTGATGCAGTACGCGGGCAGGGGACAGACGTTGGCGGCCGCGCTCAACCACTCGGCGCTCAACGCCGCGAACGCCCTGGGGGCGTGGCTCGGCGGCGTGGTGATCGCGCTGGGCTTCGGCTACACGTCCCCGGCGCTCGCGGGAGCCGCCCTCGCGGCGGCCGGCCTGGCGATCCTCGTGGGCGCGGTCTGGACGGCGGGTCGGACCGCACGGACGGGGTGATCTGGACGGGGTGATCAGGACGGGGTGAGCGCCGGGACGAGCCACCGTTCGAGGAGGGCGCGGACCTCGTCCTCC
>JBKBUP010000307.1:0-2340 GCA_046289795.1 Dietzia sp.
GTCACGTCGGGCCCCCTGAGCGGCCGGTTCAACCGGAAGGCGATCTCCGGTTCCACCCGCGGTGCGCACAGTGACGAGGCATGGATGGTGCCGCCGTCGGCGATGACCATGGAATCGAGGACGAACCCGAAGTCGGGCTCGTCGACCCCGAGGAGCCGCTGCATGGGTGCCGAGGTCAGGCCGATCTTGTGGCCGATCAGGCGGGCGCCGTCGGCGGTCTGCAGGGCGAGGGTTCGCTGCTGGATCGCATAGGCGTCCGCCACGTCGAGGTCCGAGGTATCGGACGGCGGTGGGAGGGGGGTGCTGGTCGTCCGGGCCGCGTGCAGCCGGCCGGCCCAGCGATCCAGTTCGTTCGCGGTGATGCTCATCGATCGGTCTCCACCTGTTGCCCGGGCGGGAGCAGTCTCTGCAGCGCCTCGACGATCATCTGGCCGTGCAGGTCGAACAGGGCCGTGAAGTCGACCCCGCCCGGGTCCACCTCGCGGGCGATGAACAGCCCGTCCGCGCCGGCGAGCGCGTAGGTCGTGACGGTCTCCACGTCCGCATCACTGAGTTCGGGGGCGAGCTCGGAAAACATCGAGACCAGGAGCGAGCGCGCATCGGCGCGGACGCGCAGGTACATCTGGCGGGCCCGGGGTTCCACGGGGCGGTTCTCGAGCGCCAGCATGAGTCCGAGACGCAGGAAATCGGGGGAGCGCACCAGGGCGCTGGCCACCTGGCGGGCCATCGCGGTCACGCGATCCCGGACCGAGCCTTCCCCGGGGGGGCTCCACGCCTCGAGCCATTCGCCGAAACTGCGCTCGATCACCGCGGCGATGAGGTCGTCCTTGTCGGTGAAGTGCCAGTAGATGGAGCTGGCGGGCAGCCCGCACTGCTTGCTCACCAGAGCGATGCTGGTGCCCTCGTACCCGCGCTCGGTGGCGATCCGGGTGGCGGCGTCGAGGATCTTGGACCGGGAGGCCTCGCCGTTGGCGCGCGTGCGCCGGGTCGGTGCATTCATCGTGTGACCTCCACAAAGTCGGCCGGAGCCACGCCGTTCGCGTTCCGTAACGATCATTACGATAAAGGGTTGACGCCCGATCGGCAAGCGCTTACTGTGACGATCATTACATTAAGAGGATCGGCGATTCGGATCGGTCCACGATTGTCAGAGGAAGTGGTCTGGTGACCGATCATCCGCACTACGACGTAGCGATCATCGGCTACGGTCCGGTCGGCGCGACCGCGGCGAACCTGCTCGGTATGCAGGGGCTCCGCGTCGTCGTCCTCGAGCGGGACCCCGACGTCTACGGTCGCGCCCGGGCGATCTCCACCGACGAGGAGGTCATGCGCATCTGGCAGCGGGCCGGGTTGGCCGAGCGACTCCAGGCGGACATGCACCCGGGTGGCGAGGTGGCCTTTGTCGATGCGAAGGGTCGCCCTTTCACCCAGCTCAATCCCTCGTCTCGGGGATGCGGCCACCCCGCACAGCAGTTCATCTATCAACCCGCGGTCGACGCGACCCTCCGGTGGGGGGTCGACCGCTTCGAGAACGTGGAGATCCGCAGCCGACACGAGTGCCTCAAGGTCATCCCGGGGCCGGACGGCGTCGACCTACTCACCGTCGACCTGGAGCGGGACGAATTCGTCCGACTGAGCGCGTCCTATGTCATCGCCGCCGACGGTGGGGCCTCGGCGACCCGCGGACAGCTCGGCATCGGATACCAGGGCAAGACCTTCAGCGAACGATGGATCGTCATCGACACCGCGGTCCGGAAGGACTGGGCCGGCAGTGAGCGCCTGCGCTTCCATTGCGACCCCCGGCGTCCGACGGTGGATTGCCCCACGCCGCTGGGACATCACCGCTGGGAGTACCCGGTGCGCGAGGGCGACGACGAGACGGCGCTCGTCTCCGACGAGGCCGTCTGGAAGGTGCTCAACCGTCAGGGGATCACCTCCGAGCAGGTCGAGATCCTGCGGGCGGTGGTCTACCACCACCACGTCCGGGTCGCGGACCGGTGGCGGGTGGGCCGGGTCATGCTGGCCGGGGACGCCGCGCATGCGATGCCGCCGTGGATCGGTCAGGGGATGGCGTCCGGGGTCCGGGACGTGGACAACCTGTGCTGGAAAGTGGCCGCCGTGGTGCGGGGTGAGCTACCTGACTCGGTTCTCGACTCCTATCAGGTGGAACGCGAACCCCACGTGCGCACGACGACGGCCAAGACGATCTTCACCGGGAAGATCATCACCGAGCGCCGGCCCGTGGTAGCCGCGATACGAAACCACGTACTCCGCACACTCAGCATCTTTCCGGCCTTCCGTGCCTGGATGATCCGGACCCAGTGGATCCCCGAGCCCCAC
>JBKBUP010000308.1:0-2339 GCA_046289795.1 Dietzia sp.
GAGAGGGTACCGAAACCGCGACGCGGGCCGGGACGGGCGGGCCGTGGAGTGGAGTCCGGGGTCGGCGCGGAGGCGGAGAAATGCACCGAGCCCCCGGTCGATGATCGACCGGGGGCTCGGCCCGATGGTGGAGCTGCCGGGAATTGAACCCGGGTCCTCCGCAGCATCGGCAGGGCTTCTCCGTGCGCAGTCCGCGTTGGCCTCTACTCGGATCTCGCCCTCATGCGGACATGTCGGCGATGACGATCCCAGTCACTGTTTGATGTCCCGACCCACCCCGTGACCGGGTGAGCCGGTGATCCCTCTAGATGATGCCGGTGACCGGGGCGAGGGCGACCCCGGGCCGACAGACTACGGGCTCGCTATCAGGCAGCGAGGGCGTAGTCGCGCTGATTGGTATCGGCGCGTAATTGGTTGCCGCGACGCTTACGGTGGTCTCTGGCCTGCACCGGCACGCTTCCCCTGCGTCAACTCACGTAGTCGAAACCACATCAGCCCCGTCAGGTCCGCCGACTCTCATCGACGGACCACTGACCCTACCCCGGCCGGGGCCCCACCGCCAGGGTGATGTCCGTCTCCGCGTCAGCCCAGCGCGAGCAGCGCTATCGCCACCCCGGCCAGTGCGAGCCCGACCATCTGGACCGCGCGCAGACGCTCTCCACCGTGGGTGATGGCCAGCGCGACCGTGAACGCGGGGTAGAGCGCGGCGATCACGCTGACCAGCGAGAGCATGCCCGCCTGGGAGGCGAAGTAGAAGGCACCGTTGGCGACCGCGTCGAACACCGCTATCACCAGGCCGATGGCGATGAGACGTCGGGAGAACCTGAACGATTCGCGGGCTGCGAACGCCGCCGCCAGGACCACTCCGGTGGCGCCGATCCGTGATGCCGCGACCGGCCACAACCCCTCACCCGCCGGAACCTGCGCCAACAGGACGAAGAAGCCCGCGAACGCCAGCCCCGAGATCACCGTGAGCACCACCAGTTGCGGGGTCAGACGACCGTGTCCGATCGACGACCCCTCGTCGCTCTCCAGTGAGACGAGGACGGTCGCGACGAGCGCCAGCGACATCCCGACCAGTGCTCCCGTTCCGGGCCGCTCCCCTGCCGCCAGCCCGAACGCGAGCGGCACCGACGCGGCCAGAACCGCCGTGATCGGCGAGATCACGCTCATCGGCCCCCGCGAGAGCGCGACGTAGAACGACCACACGGCGATCCCTGACAGGAGACCCGATGTCAGCCCCCAGGCCAACCCGACCAGGGTCGGGGCACCGCCGGCCACCACGGCCGCCGCCCCGACGAGCACGATCGACAGTGGGTACGACACGCTGACGACCCGGAGCGCACGGGCGCGACGGGATGCGACCCCGCCGAGATAGTCGCTGATGCCGTACGCCACCGCCGAGGTCGACGCCAGCGCGACCGGCATCATGCGTGCATGCCCTTGATCCTCCTGCCCAGTTCGCGAACGGCCTCGCGCTCGGCGGTCCGTTTGGCGAGATCATGACGTTTGTCGTGGGCCTGCTTACCCCGCGCGACGGCCAGTTCGACCTTCACCCGTCCGTTCACGAAGTAGAGGGACAGCGGGACCAGTGTGGCGTTGCCGTCCCGCACCTTGCCGACGAGCGAATCGATCTCGCGACGGTGCATCAGCAGCTTGCGGGCCCGCTTGGGCGCATGGTTGGTCCAGTTCCCGTGGGAGTACTCGGGGATGTGGAGCCCGCGGAGCCACAGCTCGCCGTCGTCGATCGTCGCGAACGCGTCGACCAACGAGGCCTGACCCTCGCGCATGCTCTTGATCTCGGTCCCCAACAACGCGATGCCCGCCTCGTGGGTGCCGAGGATCGTGTACTCGTGCCGGGCTTTGCGGTTGCTCGCGACCACGCTGCCGTCACGACCGAGGGTCGACGCACCCTTCTTCCCCTTCTTGGCCACGTCGGCTCACCTCCTCGTGCGGTAGTCGGGCAGATCCTTGAGTCTAGATGAGTGCAGGATCAGTGCCGAACCGTGATCCGAAGGGTGACCCACGCGGTGAGCGCGGACGCCAGGGCGCCCGCAACCACCAGGACCGGGGCCAGGAGCAGGATGTCGTTGGTGGTGATCCGCTCCACCAGGTTCGCCCGGTACGCCTCCGCCAGGACCCTGTCGAGGAAGACGCCCTTCGCCGCGAGCAGTCCACCCACCGCGAGCAGCGCGCCGACCACGGCGGCGATCACCGCCTCGAGCACGAACGGGAGCTCGGTGTACCAGCGGCTCGCTCCCACCAATCGCATGATCCCCAGCGCGGTTCGGCGGGTGTACGCCGCGATCTGCGTCATGTTGGCGATGAGCAGCACGGTG
>JBKBUP010000030.1:0-18410 GCA_046289795.1 Dietzia sp.
CTCACCCGCCGCGACCTGCGCGCCTCGGCCCTCTCGCGGCTCGCCCCCGCTCCCGGTGAACTGTTGTGGGACGTGGGCGCCGGCGCCGGATCGGTGGGGATCGAGTGGATGCGCGCCCACCCGTCCTGTCGCACTATCGCTGTAGAGGCGGACCCCGAGCGTGCGTTGCGGGTAGGGCGTAACGCCGGGCGTCTGGGGGTGCCCGGTCTGGAGGTCGTACGGGGCCGGGCGCCGCAGGCTCTGGACGGTCTCCCTCGCCCCGATGCGGTGTTCGTGGGCGGCGGAGGAACCGCGCCCGGGCTGCTGCGGCACTGTTGGGAGGCGCTACGTCCCGGCGGCAGGTTAGTCGCCCACGCGGTGACGATCGAGACGGAGCGGGTGCTAGTCGATGCCCGCGCGGAGTTCGGCGGCGAGCTCGCACGGTTCCACGTGGAACACGCCGACTCGATCGGCACGTTCACCGGCTGGGCCCCGGCGCGGGCCGTGGTCCAGTGGTGCGCCGTCAAACCCTTCGCTGCTTTGGCAGATTCCGCTGCTGCGACTGATTCCGCCGATGCGGCCGATTCCTGGGGGGCAGGGGAGACCTCGTGACCGTTCACTTCGTGGGTGCCGGCCCCGGCGCCGCTGACCTGCTCACGCTGCGCGCTGCCGCCGCGCTGGCTGCCGCCGACGTCTGCCTGTACGCGGGCACCTATCTGGACGCCGGCGTGCTCGACCATTGCCGACCGGACGCGCGGTTGGTGGACACCCAGCACCTGGACCTGGACGGGATCATCGCCGAGATCGTGGCAGCGCATGCCGAGGGGCTCGAAGTGGTGCGGCTGTGCTCGGGTGACCCGTCGCTGTACTCCGCGCTCGCCGAGCAGACCCGTCGCCTCGATGCAGCGGGCGTTCCCTGGGACGTGGTGCCCGGCGTCCCCGCCTACGCGGCGGCCGCCGCGGAGCTGGGGGTGGAGCTGACCGTGCCCGAGGTGGTGCAGTCCGTCGTGCTGACCCGCGTCCAGGCCCGGTCCACCGCGATGCCGTCCACGGAGTCGCTCGAGAACTTCGCCGCCACCGGGGCGACCCTGGTGCTGCACCTGGCGATCACCCGGATCCGCGAGCTGGCCGAACGGCTGGTCCCCACGCACGGCGCGGACTGCCCGGTGGCCGTGGTGGCCAACGCGAGCCGTCCGCACCGGGTCGAGCTGCGGGGCACGCTCGCCGACATCGCTGACTCGGTCGAGTCCGCCGGCCTGCGCCAGGCCGCGGTGATCCTGGTGGGGCGGGCGCTGGTCCGGCCGGGGGAGGCGGAGTCCTGGTTGTACGCCTCGGACCCGGAGCGGGAGTCGAAACGGCGGCGGGTGGCGGGTTAGGTCCGAGGAAGTCAGTCTCGGATATGACCGGGGCGTGGCGGTGGCTAACGTAGCCGCCATGGTCTGGATCTGGACGTTCGCCGTGGTGATGGTGGTGCTCGTCGGGGCGGCCGTCCTGCCCCGGCGAACTGAGCAGCCCAGGCAGGGGTTCCCGTGGTTGTGGCTGTCGTTCCCGACCGCGGTGCTTCTGGTGGCCGCGTCGCTCCACATGTGGCTCCCGACTATCACGTGGACCGGCGGGTGGATGATGTACATGCCGCTGACGAACAAGCCCGCCGTCATCAGTGTCGTGGGCACTGAGCACTACTGGACGATGCAGACGGTGTACGTGGGGGCATGGGTGCTCCCGATATTCGCCCTGGGCGCGGTGGGGCTATCGGTATGGGCGTGGAGGCGCGGGCGCGTGTGATAGGCGACCTTTGACAACGTGAGGGAGCGAGCCGGCCGGAGCCTGGGGCGTCGATCTGCTTCTGCACCATGCGAATTCGACGGCCGCGGAGTGGGCGGCCCGTGCGTCCGGCACGGGTCAGGAGATCGATGACCTCACCGCGACACTCTCGCCTTCGGACCCGGTCCGCCACCCGACGCTCGCCGCCTTCTCCGCCGACGTCTTGACGCAGGGCACCCACGTGGAGCGACGCGAATGGGCGCTCGACACGCTCATCGACGGCCTCGTGGGCCGCTGAGGAAGAGCGGCAACGCCTGTCACGCCCCGTGCGACCCGGACTCGGGTGCCAGGGCGCGGATCTTCAGTGCGAGGTGCAGCATCAAGCGGTCCGACCCGGACCCGAGGTCACATCCCGTGACGTCCTCTATACGCCTGAGACGTTGGTAGAACGTCGCACGGTGCACGCAGGCGACGCCGGCGGCGCGACGGACGTCGCCGGCGTGGTCGAGGAAGCACTCGAGGGACTCGAGCAGAATCCCGTGCTGGTCGGCGGCCTTGAGTGCCTGGAGGGCCGGGAGAGAGGACACCGCCGCGATGTCGCTGCGGTTCATCCGGAGCAGCAATTGATACGGACCGAGGTCGGTCCATCTCGCGTACGGCGAGAACGACGTCACGAGATCCGCTGCACGGGCCGCCATCAGAGCCTGACGGTAGGAGAGATGGAGGTCGTCCAACTCCGTGACGACTCCGCCCAGGCCGAAGGTCACGTCAGGCTCGCCCGACGTTCCAGTGGCGAGTCGGTCGGCGATCTGGCTGCGCAACGACTCGATGCGCTGGTCGGACCACGGTTCCGCCCCGGCGAGCAGCAGCCATGCCCGCGCCGGACCTGCGACCGCCATGGCTGTGCCGGCCAACAGCCGTCCCGCTGCCTCTTGGACGGCCTGCTGCAATTCGGGGTCGCCTGTCGTGGTGCTGGCCAGGGTCGTCGTCCGCACCGCGAGCACCTGGTAGGGCTGGGCGTGCTCGGGGAAGACCTGCTCGGCCCGGAGGTCCTCGACCGCCTGCGCACGTGCGGCTTCGTCCGAGGACACCAGCTCGCGCAGTACGGCCTCGTGGCGATTCCGCAATCGTTCGCGGGTGATCCGACCGCGGAAGAGGATCACGCCGGCCTGGGCCGCTGCGGTGATGGCCCGTTCGACCTCCGCGGGCGTGATGGGATGTGCTGGCCACTCGATGAGCCACATGTATCCCAGCGGCACCCCGTGATACCGGACCGGCACACACAACCTGCGCTTCAGGCCCAGCTCGGCGTCTTCGACCCACCCGGGCTCAGTCCAGTCCGCGATGCCCAGGTCCAGGATGCGTTCGACGATCGAACCGGGGATCTGACGATTGAGGATCGAGCTGGATCGCAGCTCGTCCTCCTCGCCGAAGTGACGACTCGACGCCATGAGACGGATGGACGTGTCGTCCACAGCGACCGACCTCTGGAGACGGTCGGCGAGGTCGTCCACGATGGCTTGTACGGTGTCGAAATCCGTGGTCGTCAACGCCGATGGCCCCTGGCCTCGATCGGGCCCGAGGTCCTCTCCGGTGCGAGGTGTCACCGTACCGCTCCTTGGCTCGGGTGCCCGTCGCGTCGTCATGCGTCTGTCGGTTGGCGACCTGGACGGGTCAGTCCATGCTATCGGGCTCGGACGGTTCCTGGAGTCGACAGATGTCGTATTTGTGGGCCTGCCGTCGCGACTATCGGGTTGACGGTGCGAGGCCTAGTTCACTGATTCCGACACCTGTCGAGAAATTCCGGCCGGGGTGGTGACATCCCTCCGTGGCGGGGCATCACCGTCGAGATCAGGATGCAGGGAGGCGGTGGAAGAGAACCGATCAGAAAGAGTGGCCCCGCCGCCCGAGACCGGCCGCCACTCCATGACCAGACGAAGGGGATGACGATGCTCAGACGAGTGATCTCAGCGAACGACGAACACGGGAATCCGGTCTTCACCGAGGATTCCGTGATCGAGGCTCGATCGGCCGAGGCCCTGCCCGGTGTGGCCATGCACCACATCTGGGGCGCTGACGAACGCGTTCTGCCACGGGATGGCTCGCAGCCGTCCTGGCACAGCCACTTCCCACCGACCGACGGTTGGCGTTTCGTGCTCCTCACGCTGCAACCGGGGCAGGCCGCTGCCCCGATCGATGATCCGACAGAGAGTCAGCTGGAGGAGCTGGAAGAAGCCTTCCCCGGTCTCCTGACAACGGTCGAGCCCGGCACGGAGGGCATGCACACCTCGGAGACGATCGACCTGGTCGTGGTCGTGGACGGCCCGGTCACTCTGGAGCTCAGCGACTCGCAGGTAAAGGACCTCCACACCGGCGACGTGATCGTGCAGGTCGGAAATGCGCATCGGTGGGTCAACCGGAGCAGCAAGCCCTGTGTCGTCGCCGCAGTGGTGGTGGGCACGAGGTACGAGACCAGCACCGCCGCTGGTTCCTGACCTGCGACCACCTGCGGTGGTCCGCGACAGCGGTCGAGCAGAACCGGCTGAAGTCACGACACGTGTCCACTGCTTCGCCCCGCCGACTCGGGCGATGCTGTGACGACCATCACCACAAGCAGAACCGGTGACATCAGACGGGCCACGGCAGGTGGCGTAGCGAAGGGATACCTCGTGAGTATTGAGAACGTGGATGCGCCTCGGAGGGCGGCGAAAGAACCCAGCTTGCGACGCACCGTGACCGCGGCGTCGATCGGCAACTTCGTCGAGTGGTACGAGTTCGCGGTCTATGGCGTGGTCGCGGCTTTCATCTCCGTCGCCATGTTCCCGTCCGACGACCCCACGGCAGCCATGTTGAACACGTGGGCGGCCTACGGGATCGCGTTCCTCGTGCGCCCGGTCGGCGGGGTGATCCTGGCACGGGTCGGCGACCGCTACGGGCGACGACAGATCCTCTACGTGACCATCACGATGATGTCGGTCGCGACGTTCTCCATCGCGCTGATCCCGTCGTACGCGACCATCGGGATCGCCGCGCCGATCCTGCTGATCTGCGCCCGAATCTGCCAGGGTATCGCGGCCGGCGGTGAGCTGGCCGGCGCCGCGGCCTTCCTCTACGAGCACGCCCCGGCGGACCGTCGGGCGCGCATGATCAGCTTCCTCGGCGTGAGCACGTTCTGCGCCATGGTCCTGGGGTCTTTGCTGGGAACCGTGCTCACCGTGGTGTTGCCGGCTGACGCGATGCAGTCGTGGGGCTGGCGCGTCGTCTTTGCCACGGCCCTCCCCCTCGGATTCGTCGGTCTCTACATCCGCCGTTCCCTGGAGGAGACGCCCGAGTTCCGGCAACTGCACGAGAAGCGCACGACCGAGGTGACCGAGTCGAGCCCGAGCCCGGAGGGATTCTGGCTGACCATGCGAGAGAACAGGCGTGCCATCTTCCTGTACCTGGGTTTCGGGTCGTTCTACTCGATCGCCATCTACGTCAGCGTCGCCGCCTACCTGGCGTTCATGCTCGCCAACGGTTTCTCGGAGAGGTCGGCGCTGACGATCAACACCATCTCCGGCCTCGTGATCATCGTGGGCATCCTGCTCTCGGGCGGTCTGGCCGACCGGATCGGACGCAAGCCCCTCCTGATCAGTGGCGCCGGTGCCATGGCCGTGGGCGTCGTGCCGACCTTCCTGCTCGGCTCCACCGGAACGTTCGCGCTCGGACTGCTGGGCGCCCTGATCTTCGTCATCCCACTGTCTGTGTTCATCACTCCGGCCGTCATCAACGTGGTCGAGCTGTTCCCAGCCAAGGTCCGGGTCACGGCCGGCGCCGCCGCCTATAACCTCACGGTCATCGTCGGCGGGTTCATGCCCTTCGTCGCAGTGTGGCTCACCCAGGCCACAGGCTCTCCCTTGGCCTTCCCGCTCTTCGTCGCAGCGACGGCGGTCCTGGCGATCACCGTGGTGCTGGTCTGGTACCGCGAGCCGAAGGATGATCGAGTGTCAACCCCAGTAGTGGAGGAGGCTCGACGATGACTCAGATCATCTTGGAGAACGCCCGGATCTTCGACGGTGTGTCCAGGGAGTGCGCCGACGGGATGGCGGTGCTCGTGGCGGACGGCCGCATCCGCGAGGTCTCGGACCGTCCGATCCGCTCGGACGACGCGCAGCGGATCGACGTCGCGGGCAAGACCCTGATGCCGGGGCTGATCGACATGCACGTGCACTCGTACTTCTCCGACCTCGATCCGCGCGTACTCAACGACCGCGATGCGCCCTACCGGACCGCATATGCGATCAAGAAACTCGGCCATGCGCTCGACAGCGGGTTCACGACGGTGCGTGACATCGGCGGGGGCGACTACCCGCTGTCCGCCGCCATCACCGACGGATTGATCCGGGCGCCGCGCTTCTTCTACGCGGGCAAGATCCTGTCGATGACCGGCGGCCACGTCGACTACCGCACACCCAACGAGAAGCACCATACTCACGGGTACTGCTCGTGCGATGCGATGAACTGGGCCGGCGTTATCGCCGACGGTGTCGACGAATGCGTCAAGGCCACCCGCGAGGAGCTACGCCGCGGCGCCCACTGCATCAAGATCGTCGCGTCCGGTGGCGTGATGTCCCCGAGCGACCCGATCTGGATGAACCAGTTCCGCGAGGACGAGATCCGCGCGATCGTCCAGGAGTGCGCCGAACGCCGCACCTACGTCGCCGCGCACTGCCTGACGAGCGAGTCGACGCGCAGGGCGGTCGATTTCGGCGTCCGCTGCATCGAGCACGCCGCCCTGATCGACGCCGAGACGGCTGAGTTCGTCGCGGAGCGGGGAGCCTACGTCGTGCCCACCATGGTCTGCCTCTATTCGCTCGTCGAACAGGGCCTGGAGATGGGGTTGCCGGGTGACCGCATGGACAAGCTCCGCACCATCTACGAGGACTCGATGGCCGGGCTGGACGTTATGCGCAGCGCCGGCGTCAAGCTCGCCTACGGCACCGACCTGCTCGCGGGCTTCTACCCCCAGCAGACACGTGAGTTCGAGCTCCGTCGAGAGGTCTTCACCCCGCTCGAGCTCCTTCGCCAGGCCACCTCGGTGGGCGCGGAGATCCTGATGCAACCGGGCAAGCTGGGCTGCGTCCAACCGGACGCGCACGCCGACCTGATCGTCGTCGACGGCGACCCACTCACCGACATCGGCCTCCTCGCTGCGGAGGGTCGCCACCTGGACCTCATCATGCGCAGCGGCGAGGTCGTCAAGAACCGACTCAACGGCAAGGAGCTCCCATGACCGAGGACGTGACGAACCGCAGCCAGCACGAGGGCGTGACCGCGCCCGCGATGACCGTCGACCAGGTGGTGGGCTCGACGGAGTACTTCGAGATGGAGTCGACGTCGGTCGGCGCCCGCTTCGCGATCTGGGTGACCACCTCACCGACGTACGGTCAGGACGAGCAGGACTACCCCGTCCTCTACGTCACGGACGGCAACTACAGTCTGGGTCAGACCGCCCCGCTGGCCGTGATGCAGAGCGATCCGGCACGTCCGATCGCGCCCTACCTCCAAGTGACCGTGGGTTACGCCGGGGCCGACGCGCAGGACTGGACCCGCGTCCGCAACCGGGATCTCGTGCCACCCGGCGAGCCGATCCCACCGGCGATGCGGTCCTCGCTGGAGACCGCGATCGAGCGCCAGTTGATGACGCGGGAAGAAGCCGACGCCTACCTCGACGAACTCGCGAACACGCGTGCCGACGCCTTCCTCTCCTTCCTCACCGACGAGCTCCACCCGGAGATCGGACGTCGCTATCGGGTCGCCCCGGAGGGCCACGGGTTGTTCGGCTACTCCTACGGTGGCCTCTTCACGCTGTACGCCCTGCTCACGGGCTGTCCCTTGTTCACTGCCTACGGCGCGGGCAGTCCAGGGCTCGCCTCGCCCGAGAGCACACCGCTCACGCTTGCCGAGGAAGCGCCCGACCTCGCAGGCAAGCGGCTCCACCTCACGATCAACGGGCCGGAGATGACAGGCGAGCTGCCGATCTATCGCATGATCGGACGCGGATTCACCCTGCTCGTCGAGTCCCTGCGCACGACCGACTCCGGACTCGCGTTGACCACGCAGGTGCTGGGGGAGACCCATCTCACCGGTCTGCAACCCTCTTTCCTGAGCTTCATGCGGACCTGCTGGACGAGTCCGGCGTGAGCTCGGCCACCACGTACCGCGAAGGGTGCCAATGCTGATCGAACGCCTTCAGGAGCGCATCCACGCTGATCACCTGCAGCTGGATCCCCAGGTGATGACGGGATACTCGCACGACGAGGCCGAGTGGGCACCCCACGGGGCGCCGCTCGCCCTCGTCAGGCCGCACACGGCCGAGGAGGTCCAGGAGGTCGTCCGCGCCTGCATCGAGTTCGGCGTTCCCGTGGTGCCCCGTGGGGCGGGCACCGGCCTGTCCGGCGGGGCGAACGCTGTCGACGGGTGCGTCGTCCTGTCGACCGAGGCGATGACAGCCGTCACCGAGATCGATGCCGTCGAGCGGTTGGCCGTCGTCCAGCCGGGCGTCGTCAACGATCACCTGCGCGCCGCGGTGGCCGGGCACGGTCTCTGGTACCCGCCGGACCCCGCCTCCGCGCCGTGGTCGACCATCGGCGGCAACGTCGCGACGAACGCCGGCGGCCTCTGCTGCGTGAAGTACGGCGTTACGGCCGACTACGTGCTCGAGCTGCAGGTCGTCACCGGCACGGGCGAGCTGGTCCGGCTCGGTCGGCGCACGGCGAAGGGCGTCGCGGGGTACGACCTCGCGCGACTGATCGTCGGCTCCGAGGGAACACTGGGTGTCATCACCGAAGTCACGGTCAGGCTCCGCCCGCAACGAGAGCCGGAACGCACCGTCGCCGGCTTCTTCTCGTCGATCGTCGACGCCGGGCGCGCCGTCACAGCCGTGGGAGCGGCGGGCATCGTCCCCTCCGCCCTCGAGCTCATCGACCGGCACTGCCTCGAGGCCGTCGACCAGTGGAAGAAGATGGACCTCGCCGTCGCGGCCGACGCCGTTCTGCTGGCGCGGTGCGACGTCCCGGGCGCAGCAGGCGACGACGAGGCGGACGCGATCCGCGACTGCTTCGAGCGCGCGGGCGCCACCTGGGCGGCCCGCTCGACAGACCAAGCCGAGGCAGACGCCCTGTTCGAGGCGCGGCGCCTGGCCTACCCGGCCCTCGAGCGTCTCGGCCCCGTGCTCACCGAGGACGTCTGCGTGCCGAAGGCAGCGGTCCCGGAGATGCTCGCCCGCATCGAAGCGATCGGCAAGAAGCACGACACGCTGATCGCAAACATCGCCCACGCCGGGGACGGAAACCTGCACCCCCTGCTGGTGACGCCTCGTGACGACGACGAGGCCAGGGAACGGGCACAGCGAGCCTTCCACGAGATCATCGAGGAAGCGCTCGCCCTCGGCGGCACGGTCACCGGAGAGCACGGTGTGGGTCTGCTCAAGATGGACGGACTCGCTCAGGAGTTGCCGCCAGCGGTCATGGGCCTGCACCGCGCGGTCAAGGCCGCGCTGGACCCTCACGGCATCCTCAATCCCGGCAAGGTCATCCCCGCTGCCGGGTAGTCCTCCCCGCCCGCCCTGAACTTCTCGACATGGTCAGGTGTCGCGGAAAGTCGCCGGCGACCGTGACAGCTGTCTGTAGACGCTGTGGTCTGACTTTCTCACTATGGAGGCAACGAAATGTCCGGTGAGACCCACGGGACAGTCATCCCTTGACCTGACGAGCTACGAGCCCGGCAGGTCAGTCGACGAAAGTTGCGCCGCCATGAGCACGAGCGTCCTCGACCAACCCTCCGCCCCCCTCGCAGTCTTCGACCGAGCCGACGAACTGCGGGACGCCAACCACGAACAGGTCGTGTTCTGCCGAGATGCCCGGACGGGTCTCCGGGCGATCATCGCGATCCACGACACCACCCTCGGGCCGGGCCTCGGCGGTACGCGGTTCTATCCCTATGCGAGCGAGTCGCTCGCGCTGACCGATGCGCTCCGGCTCTCCGAGGGCATGACGTACAAGGCGGCCGGCGCGGGCGTGCCCCTCGGCGGCGCGAAGGCCGTCATCATCGGCGACCCGGCAACCCAGCGGACCGAGGGCCTTCTCGAGGCCTACGGCGGATTCGTCGAGTCCCTCGGCGGCCGGTACTACACGGCCGCCGACGTGGGTACGACGTCCGAGGACCTCGACGTCATCGGACGGACCAGCACCCACGTCGTGGGGCGGACCACGGCCGCCGGCGGCTCGGGCGACAGCGGTTACGCGACGGCTCTCGGCGTCTTCTCGGCGATGCGCGCCGCGGCAACGGCCACCTGGGGCGGGAACGGTCTGGCGGACAAGGTCGTCGGGGTCGAGGGCGTCGGCAAGGTCGGGCGGCATCTCGTGGCTCTCGCCCAGTCCGTCGGAGCCCGCGTCGTGGTCTCCGACCCGCGACCGGCCGCGCTGAGCGAGCTGGGCGGGCACGATTCGCGGGTCCAGGTCGCGGATTCGGTGCTGACCGAGGAGTTGGACGTCTACGCCCCGTGCGCGCTCGGCGCGAGCCTGACGGTGACCAGTGTGGCTCAGCTGACCGCCAGAGTCGTCTGTGGCGCGGCGAACAACCAGCTCGCCGACGGAAGTGTGGCCCAGGCGCTCACGGACAGGTCGATCCTCTGGGTCCCGGACTTTCTCGCCAACGCCGGCGGGCTCATCCAGGTCAGCGGCGAGCTCACGAACGAGCACCGGGACGACGTCCTGGCTCGCGTGAAGCGTATCGAGCACACGGTCGGCGAGGTGATCCGCTCGGCGCTCCACACCGACGTCACGACGTCGCAGGCTGCGCGCAGCATCGTGGACCAGCGGCTCACCGCCGGACGGGAGGGCTGACGTGTACACGCACCCGACGACCCGCGCGGTCGATCCGACCGCCAGCACCTCCGAAAGGACTCCGGCAGTGAGCACGATCGCGACCACCACCGACGAGGTCGGGACGCTTCTCATCGCCGCCCGTCAGGACGATCCGGCATCGACGACTCCGTTTCAGCTCGTCGACGAGAATGGGGAGCTGACACCCGCCGGTCACGATCTCGGAGTGGACCTCGAGCTGGCGAGGAACCTCCACACCGACATGGTGTTGGCCCGTCGACTGGACCACGAGGCGCTGGCCCTCCAGCGGCAGGGGGAGCTGCACCTGTGGATCATGGCCTGGGGACAGGAGGCCGCCCAGGTCGGGTCGATTCGCGCACTCCGGGGCACCGACCACGTCTTCCCGAGCTACCGCGAGCACGCGGCACTGCTGTGCCGAGGCATCTCACCGGCCGACCTCCTGCGGCAGTGGCGCGGGGCGACCCACTCGGGCTGGGACCCGGCGGAGTCGCGCGTGCACATCAACTCGCTCGTCCTCGGTACCCAGACCCTCCACGCCACGGGCTACGCCGCCGGCGTCCGGCTCGACCGTGCCGACGAGGTCGTCATGACCTACTTCGGGGATGGCGCGGCCAGCCAGGGGGACGTCAACGAGGCGCTGAACTGGGCGGCCGCGGGCACCCTCCCGGTCGTGTTCTTCTGTCAGAACAATCAGTGGGCGATCTCGACCCCCACGGCCACGCAGATGCGCACCCCCCTCCACGTCCGCGCCGCCGGCTTCGGGGTCGCGGGCTACCACGTGGACGGCAACGACGCGCTCGCCGTGCACGCCGTCACCCAGTACACGACCGCACGGGTCCGAGCCGGGGAGGGACCGGCCCTGATCGAGGCCCAGACCTACCGCCTCGCCGGGCACTCGAGCTCAGACGACCCCACGCGCTACCGCACCAGCGATGAGCTCGCCGGCTGGCAGGCCAAGGACCCCGTCACCCGGCTCGAGCGACTCCTCCGCAACGCCGGCGTCAGCGAGCGCTACTTCAGTGACCTGGAAGTCCGCACCGATGCCTTCGCGGTCGAGGTCCGCGAGCAGTGCAAGTCGGTGCACGGCGACGACCTCGCCGTCGTCTTCGAGCACACCTACTCCGAAGGGCACCCGGTGATGCGGTCCGAGCTCGCGCAGCACCTCGCGCGCCACGACCGGACGGTGGCCTGACGTGAGCACCCGATACGCCCTCGGCGCCGCGATCAACGCGGGCCTGCGCGCCGCGATGGCTCGTGACGAGAAGGTCCTCATAATGGGAGAGGACATCGCCACCCTCGGTGGGGTCTTCCGCGTCACCGACGGGCTGGCAGCGGAGTTCGGCGCCGAGCGCGTCGTGGACACCCCGCTGGCCGAGTCAGGCATCGTCGGCACCGCGATCGGTCTGGCGCTGCGCGGGTACCGGCCCGTCTGTGAGATCCAGTTCGACGGCTTCGTCTACCCCGCCTTCGACCAGATCGTCAGCCAGCTCGCCAAGATGCGAGCCCGCTCCCAGGGACGCCTCTCCCTGCCGATCGTCATCCGTATCCCCGTCGGCGGCGGCATCGGCGCGGTCGAGCACCATTCGGAGTCCAACGAGGCCTACTTCGCCCACACGGCTGGTCTGCGGGTCGTGTCGTGCTCCAACCCTGACGACGCGTTCCACATGATCCAGCAGGCCATCGAGTCCGACGATCCGGTCATCTTCTACGAGCCCAAGCGGCGCTACTGGGACAAGGCGGAGGTCCTGGAAGAACCCACCCGATCCCTGCACGAGGCGGCGGTCCTGCGCGACGGTGCCGACTGCACCCTGATCACCCACGGGCCGACCGTGGCCACGGCCCTGGCGGCGGCAGACGCTGCGCAGGAGGACGGCTTCTCGGTGGGCGTGGTCGACCTGCGCACGATCTCCCCGCTCGACGTCCCGACTCTGCGCAGAGTTGCGACCGAGTCCCATCGCGTCGTGGTGGTCCACGAAGCGTCGACCTTCCTCGGGATCGGCGCGGAAATCGCCGCGACCATCACGCAGGAGTGCTTCTACGACCTGGAGGCGCCCGTCCTGCGGGTCGGCGCCTACAACCTTCCCTACCCGCCCGCTCACATGGAGGACCGCTTTCTCCCCGACGTCGACCGGATCCTCGAGACCGTCGACGCGAGTCTGAACTTCTAGGAGATCCCCGTGTTCGAGTTCACGCTTCCCGACGTCGGCGAGGGCCTCACCGAGGCCGACGTCCTCGAGTGGCATGTCGCCGCCGGCGACACCGTGGAGGTCAACCAGACCCTCGTCGAGATCGAGACTGCCAAGTCCGCGGTCGAGCTCCCGTCCCCGGTCGCCGGCACTGTCGCGATCCTGCACGTCGAGCCCGGGCAGACCGTCCCGGTCGGCACCGTCATCATCTCGATCGAGGACGGGAGCGGGTCCTCGGCTGTGCCCGGCAACAAAGCGGCCTCCTCCAGCAGTGAGCCCGCGACGGAGGAGGTGCTCGAAGAGAAGCCGTCAGTGCTCGTCGGACCGGGCCCGACCGCAGCGATTCCTCGGACCCGTCGACTGACGCGCAGGAGCGATTCCGTTCCGGCGCAGGCGGCCGTGCCGCTCCTGCCCGGTGAGACCGTCGCCAGCCCGAGCCGGGGCACGACCCGAGCAAAGCCCCCGGTCCGTCTCCTGGCCAAGCAGCTCGGCGTGGACCTGACCTCGGTCGTCGCGTCCACTGGTGACGTCATCTCCCGCCGGGACGTCGAGGCCGCGGCCGGCGCGGGGGCCCGACCCGTCCAGGCGCCGCCTCGGCCGGCTGCGGAGCCGGGAGACCGCGAGACGAGGACGCCCATCAAGGGGGTCCGCAAGGCAACTGCCGCAGCCATGACGAGCTCGGCCTTCACCGCGCCGCACGTGACGCTCTTCCTCACGGTGGACGTGACACGGACGATGAACCTGCTCGCCAGGCTCAAGGCCGACCGGGACTGGTCCGGCGTGCGTCTCACGCCGCTGGTCCTCGTGGCCCGCGCCCTTCTGATGACCATCCGTCGTCACCCCGGCATCAACGCGCGCTGGGACGAGGCCGCACAGGAGATCGTGGAGCCGCACTACGTCAACCTCGGGCTGGCGGCGGCGACCCCGCGCGGTCTGATCGTCCCGAACATCAAGGAGGCGCAGGATCTCGACCTGCGCGGCCTCGCGGATGCCATGGCCGAGCTGGTGGCCACCGCGCGCGCCGGCAAGACCTCACCCGAGGAGATGGCGAAGGGCACCATCACGATCACCAACATCGGTGCGCTCGGAGTCGATGCCGGCACGCCCATCCTGAACCCGGGCGAGGCGGCGATCCTGGCCTTCGGCAACGTCCGCGACACCCCGTGGGTCGTCGACGGGGAGGTCCGGGTCCGCAAAGTCACGCAGCTCGCGTTGTCGTTCGATCACAGACTTGTCGACGGCGAGCTGGGATCGAACGTGCTGGCAACGCTGGGGCGCCTGCTGAGCGACCCCGGCGAGGCCTTCGTGCTGGCATGACCACACCTACAAAACCAAGATCACCTGAGCCCGAGCGAGCAGGGAGAACCACTGACATGTCAGATGCGTACGACATCGTGATCCTCGGCGGCGGGAGCGGCGGCTACGCCGCGGCGCTCCGCGCCGACCAGCTGGGTCTCTCGGTAGCCCTTGTCGAGAAGGGCAAGCTCGGCGGCACGTGCCTGCACAACGGCTGCATCCCCACCAAGGCGCTGCTCCACTCCGCCGAGGTCGCCGACGCGGCTCGGGAGTCCGAGTCCTTCGGCGTGAAGGCCTCGTTCGACGGCATCGACATGAAGGGCGTCAACGCCTTCAAGTCCGGGATCGTCGAGCGCCTCTACAAGGGCCTGCAAGGACTGCTCAAGTCCCGCGAGAACCTCACGGTCGTCGAGGGTGAGGGCAGGCTCGTCTCTACCGACGAGAACGGCGGCGGCACCGTCGAGGTGAACGGTGAGAAGTACACCGGCAGGAACGTGATCCTCGCGACCGGCTCGACCGCCCGAACCCTCGGCCTCGACATCGGCGGTCGCGTGGTCACCTCCGATGAGGCCCTCGCGATGAGCGAGGTACCCGAGCGCGTCGTCATCATCGGCGGCTCCGTGATCGGCGTCGAGTTCGCGAGCGTCTGGAAGTCCTTCGGCGCCGACGTCACGATCATCGAGGGGTTGGAGTCACTCGTCCCGCTGGAAGACCCATCGCTGGGCAAGCAGCTCGAGCGCGCTTTCCGCAAGCGCAAGATCGCCTTCACAACCGGCGTCAGGTTCACGGGCGTCGAGCAGACCGACAGCGGTGCCACTGTCTCGCTGGAGAACGGTGACACGATCGACGCCGATGTGGTGCTCGTCGCCGTGGGCCGCGGCCCCCGCAGCGAGGGCATGGGGTTCGAGGAGGCCGGCGTCACGGTCGACCGTGGCTGGGTCCCCACCGACGAGCGTCTGCGCACCAACGTCAAGGGTGTCTTCGCGGTCGGCGACCTGGTGCCCGGTCTGCAGCTGGCGCACCGTGGCTTCGCACACGGGATCTTCGTGGCCGAGGAGATCGCCGGCCTCGACCCACAGCCGGTCCTCGATGTCGGCATCCCACGCGTCACGTACTGCGAGCCCGAGTTGGCCAGCGTCGGCATCACCGAGCCCCAGGCCAAGGAGAGGTTCGGCGAGGACAACGTCGAGATCGTCGAGTACAACCTCGGCGGCAACGGCAAGTCACAGATTCTCCAGACCGCGGGCAGCGTCAAGCTCGTGCGTGAGAAGAACGGCCCGATCGTCGGCATCCACATGATCGGCAGCCGCTTCGGTGAGCAGATCGGCGAGGCCTCGCTGATCGTCAACTGGGAGGCCTACCCCGAGGACGTCGCCGCCTTCATCCACGCGCACCCCACGCAGAACGAGTCTCTCGGTGAGGCCGCACTGGCACTGGCCAACAAGCCCCTGCACTCCCACAACTGACAACCGGGTCCTCGCGCGGTCGCCTTCTCGCCGGGGCGGTCACGGCCGCAGTCACGTACTGCCGAGCCGAGCCGAGCCGACCCGCTACCCCATCACCGTTCCGCTGGACTCGGTGTTGACCGGGCGCCGGCGGGAGTAGGCCCCGAGGTCGACCGTGAGTCCGGTCCGTTCCCCGCGGTACTGGACCGGGTCCCCGTCGTGGTCGTGCCCGGCCTCGACGGCGAGGATGATGTCCCGCATGAACTGGCCGGCGACCGGCGCGTTCTTGAACTGATTGCCGCTCGTGCCGATCGCGACGTAGAAGCCGTCGAGGCCCGTGCGGTCGTAGATGGGCGTCCAGTCCGAGGAGACGTCGTAGACGCCGGCGATACCCCGCGGCCTCGGGGGCACGCCCAGCTCGCCGAAGCGACGCGCGGCGCGGATCACCTGCGCCTCGAACGCGGTGGGGGTCGGGTCGAGGTCTGCGGCGTCTGGGTCGTCGATCCACGGTAGGGGGTCGCACTCGGGTTCGGTGCCGCCGATGTAGAACCCGTCGCCGGGCGTGCCACGCATGTACGTGCCGAGGTCGAGGTCCGCGATGACCGGGCCGATGCGGTCCCCGTCGTTGAAGCCCGGAGGTGCCGTCACGTGGTGCACCTCTTGGCGCATCGGCCGGGTCGTGATGGTGAAGTCGTCCCCCACGCCGGCCATGTCGTTCAGCGTCGGCGACCAGGGGCCGGCGACGTTGACGACGACGGGTGCGCTCACTCGTTGCCCGTCGGTCAGGTCGACGCCGGTGACGCGGCCACCGGACCGTCGCACGGCCGTGACCTGGCTTCGGAAGAGGAACTGAGCGCCGGCCTCGCGTGCGGCGGTGGCCAGATTGACGGCGGCCAGCATCGGGTCGTCCACATAGCCACCATCGGGAGTCCACAGTGCACCGAGTTGGCCCACCGGATCGCCCCAGAAGGCGTCGTCGTCGAGCCGTTTGGGAGGCCAGAAACGGCCCGGGTCGAGGCCGGGGACGCGGGCGGCGAGGGTCGTCGCGTCCCACAGCTCGTACGGCACACCGGCCCGGTCGAACAGGGGCATGACCTTGTGGGTCGGGGCCACGTCGACGTCGAGGAACACCATCCCGGTGCGGCGAAAGCCGGCCATCCCCGCGGGGTCGACCATGCCGAGGTGGCCGGCCCAGTCCTCCCAGCAGTGCTTGGCCTCCCACGCCGCCGCGACGCTGGGGAAGATCGAGTAGTTGAACCGCACCACGGCGCTCGAGGCGCTCGTCGAACCCTGGCCGGGTCCGTGGAGCCGGTCGACGACGACGACCCGGAGGCCGGCGCGCGCGAGCTCGAGGGCCGTCGACGAGCCGATGACTCCGGCCCCGACGATGATGGCGTCCGCACTGAGATTCACTCGACAATGGTCGACCGGCGGCGGGCCCCCCGGGAATGGTCGTCTGTCAACGAATCGGGTGGCCGACCGCGACAGGAGAAGCGCGCCCAGACTTCTTCCAGTTCGCGGCCAGCACGCGGTACTCCGCTCGATGTGCGCGTTGACGAATCCCATCGGAGGATCGTCCAACGGGAGACCTGAGGGCTGGAGTTCTCTGAAGTACTGACGCCGCCTTCGTCAGCGGCGCGGATCTGCAGCCCTGCGAAATGCCCGGCGATCCTCAGATGTGGTGCTTGACCCGTTGCTCGTGTTGCCGATCGGGCGTCGCGGCACCATTCAGGACGCTCATCACCGTACGTCCTGCCAGGTCGGCGTCGTTCAGTCGATGGCCGAAGATGGCGCGGTAATTGAGCGGAGCGGCGAGCAGGTCGAGGGTGAGCTCCATGTCGAGCCCGGCCTGAATCTCGCGCCGTTCGATTGAATGCTAGAGGAAGGTGAGCTCAGTCGAGCACCGCTGCCGTTGCCTCGATCTCTACAAGTTGGTGGTCGTATCCGAGAGCGGCCACGCCGATCAGTGTGCTCGGCACATCGTGGTCTCCGAAGGCGTCGCGTACGACTTCCCAGGCGGTGACCAGGTCTGATTGGGTGGACGATGCGACCAGCACGCGCGTGCAGATCACGTCCTCGAGCTCCGCACCCGCCTCCGCAAGTGCTTGCCGCATGTTCTCGACACACCGTGCCGCCTGGGCGGCAAAGTCTCCGATTCCGAATGTCGATCCGTCCTTGAGGAGAGGGCAGGAGCCGGCCAGAAAGATCAGCCTGGCGTCAGCCGGCGCTGTAGCGGCGTATGCGTACTCTGCGGCGCCAGACAGCTCAGTGGAACGGATGAGGGTTATGGCCTTGGGCATGAGCTTCCTTCGGGTTGGCAGTGGGCTGTGGGGGCATGCGTCTCGGATGGGGATCGTCGAACGTGATGCCGACGGTTCGTCGGAACTGCATGGTCGCCGGTCGTCGACCTCCTGGGTGGCTGCTCGCCCCGGTCCCGATCGTAGGTGGGCATGTGCCCGACGGCGCCGGGTCTGTCGTCACCCACGCCGTGCAATCTCGCACCGTCGCCGGCAGCGGGGGAGACGGCATTGGCCGGATCCACCGCAGTGGGCGTGGACAGCGCGACCCGTCCGTGGATCACCAGACGCGCAGCCCGTTGTGACCCCGAGAGAATGCGAGTGCGCCGTGTTCGCCGAAGGCCCTGAAGAACTCGTGCTTGAATCCAGCCATGACAGGCCTTCAAATCACCTCGCCGCGGCGTGCTGTCCGGCTACGGCGGTGGAGGCTTCCCGTGGTGTGGGCGGTCGTGCTGATCGCGCTCCTCGTCGGGGCAGGCGCCGCCTCGGCATGTTCATGCGTGCCACCCGAGACTCGGGAAGCCGCGTCCGATCTGATCTCGAGATACGACGTCGTAT
>JBKBUP010000309.1:0-2313 GCA_046289795.1 Dietzia sp.
GCTCCGGCTGCCAGTTGTCCAGGGAGATGCCGTTCTCCGAGGACACCCAGACGCCGTCCGGGGTGTTGATGGCCAGCGAGTGGTTGCCGTCGGTGTGGCCGGGGGTCCACAGCAGGGCGATGCCGGGGCCGAGCTCGATGTCCCCGTCGAACACGGCGAACTTGTCCATGTCGACGCCGCCGAGCCCGTCCTCGACGTACCAGGCCCACTGCATGGGGTGCAGGTCCTCGAGGGTGGCCAGCTCGCGGCGGTGGACCAGCATCCGGGCGTCGCCGAACAGCGGCGAGCGGGGTGCGGTGTCGCCGGGGATCACCTCGGTCGAGCCGAGGATCATGCGCGGGTCCTGGACGTGCAGGTGGTCGAACGTGCAGAAGTCCACGTCCTGCGGCGTGAGCCCGACCTTGGCGAGCGCCTGGTCGGGCTCGTTGAAGTACTTGAGGATCAGCTTGACGGCCAGGTTGCCGCCGGGGATCTTGTCGGTGAGCTTCTGCAGGTTGTCGTAGAAGGGTGCCTCGGCGGACCCGGCGGGGACGGTCGGCTCGAACACCAGGGTGCGGGGGCGGCTGTTCCAGTCGTCGTACTGCACCACGATCATCCGGTTGATCATGGTGATCAGCGGCAGGCTGGGCACCGAGACCGCGTTGTTGAAGGCGTACTTGACCGGGTACGGGGCAGCGGCCACGTCCACGGACTGCACCGCCCGCACCTGACCCTGTTGCACGAACCGCGCCTTGTACTCGGTGGCCGCCGCGCGCACCGCCCTGAGACGCTCGCCCCGGGGCCACAGCTCGTGGACGCCGTCGAACTCGGGGATCGATCGGGCACCGATCTGCTCGAGCATCTGCTCGGACGACTGTTGGTCACTCAGTTCTTGTTCGCGCAGCATTACCGCTCCTTGAGGGGATGGATCTCCGGGTTCTTCCAGGATCCGGTGCCCGGGGGCGGAAAACTTGTGTCAGCGCGACAGTCTGGCCCGGCGTCGGAGCTCGCCGGGGGAGAGGCCGAACCACCGGCGCACGGCGTGGCTGAGCGTGGACTGTTCGGAGAAGCCGACCAGGTCGGCGATCTGGGTGAAGGACAGGTCGGTGGTCGTGATGAACCGGTGTGACCGGTCTCGCCGCAGGTCGTCGACGACCCGGCCGTAGGTGGTGTCTTCGACGACGAGGTGGCGTTGCAGGGTCCGGGGTCCGATCGCCAGTGAGGCCGCCACCTCCGCGAGAGACGGGACCCGCCCGGGCAGGCTCTCGCCCACGGCTCGGCGAACCCGGCCGGCCATCGATCGGGCCGGATCGGAGTAGGAGCCCGTCAGGTGTTCCAGGGCGGCCAGACGGATCTCCTCGTCCGCGGTGGCGAACGAGGCGTCCAGGATCCGGCGGTCGACACACAGCGCGGCCACGGGTCGGTCGAACTTGGTGTCGGCGCCGAAGAAGTCCAGGTAGCGGGCCACGGGCGAGAGTGGCCCGTGGGGCAGTTCGACGGACCGGAGGCCGGGACTGCGCCCGAGGAGTTGCACGGCCATCCGGTGGAACAGGCCCAGGCCCAGCTCGATGGCCTGCGGGGAGTACGGCGACTCGGACAGCTGCTTGCGGTAGGTCAGCGCGATCACGCCGCGACGGCTCCACGGGTCGTCGTCGACACCGATCGTCAGCGCGGGGCTGTGGACGAACAGGAACCGCGCCGCACACTCGAGCGCCTCGGTGGCGGTGGAGCTGGAACGGACCGCCCGGGCGACCGGACCCAGGATGGAGACGTCCTGTCGATCGGCCAGCCGCAGCCCGAAGTCGGGGCAGTCCAGCTCCGCCGCGGCGGCGTCGAGCATCTGGTCGTGCGCGGTGATCGACACCAGTCCGTCGTCGCCCTCGAGCACCTCGCGCGCGATGTCGTACCGGTCGAGTAGTCGGTCGGGGTCCCCGCCGAGTTCGTTGACCAGCGGGCCGAAGCCGCGCAGGCTGGCGGTGCGGATCAGTGGTTGCACACGGGCTCCGAGGTGTTGACGGGTTCCGGGCTGTCGACGGGCTCCGAGGCGCTCACCCGGGGATTCCGATCTCCCCGGCCGCCCGCCGGCCCGATTCGACCGCTCCGTCCATGTAGCCGGCCCAGCGTGTGGCGGTCTCCGTGCCCGCCCAGTGGATCGGGCCGACGGCGCGGCGGAGGTGGGGGCCGAAGCGGGTCAGCGTGCCGGGCGTGGCGAACGCTCCGTAGCAGCCGCGGCTGTACTCCTCCTCGGCCCAGTCGCGCTCGATGTAGTCGATGGGGCTGCGAGCCCGGGGGCCGAAGTAGCCGGCGAGATCCTCCAGCACCCGCGCCCGACGG
>JBKBUP010000310.1:0-2299 GCA_046289795.1 Dietzia sp.
TTGTTCGCGATGTCGTACCCGAACGAGGCGCCCGCACGCGAGGCGCTGCGCCGCGCGCAGCCCAAGCTCCCGTGCAAGACCCGCATCGTGACCCGGGAGGAGCAGTTCTGATGGCTAGTGGAACCACCGCCCCCGAGTTGCGTGAACTCGACGCCGACGCGCTCACCGCGCGTCTGCGTGAGGCCAAGGAGGAGCTGTTCAATCTGCGCTTCCAGATGGCCACCGGTCAGCTGACCAACAACCGTCGCCTGCGCGTCGTCCGTCATGACATCGCACGCATCTACACCGTCATCCGCGAGCGCGAGCTCGGGCTGTCGGCGGCGCCGGGTGATGCCAAGTGAGTGACAAGGAAGCAGCCGTGACTGAGGCCAGCGAGAACACCGAGCGCAACAGCCGCAAGGTGCGGATCGGGTACGTCGTCTCCGACAAGATGGACAAGACCATCATCGTCGAGCTCGAGGACCGAGTGAAGCACCCGCTCTACGGCAAGATCATGCGCCGTACCGAGCGTGTCAAGGCACACGACGAGACCAACAACGCCGGAGTCGGCGACCACGTGCGGATCATGGAGACCCGCCCGTTGTCCGCCACCAAGCGTTGGCGCCTCGTCGAGGTGCTGGAGCGCGCCAAGTAAGATCCCCGCTCCGAGACACCTGTCGGCCCGGCCCCGAGTTCTCGGGGCCGGGCCTTCGGCGTATGTAAATGTAACGAATTCCTCTACTTGATACGACAGCTCAGTATTGTGTCATCGGCTACCGAGCCGGAATTCACCCTGCGGCCCGGGGCGTCAGATCCCGTGGGCCGTGTCGCGCACGAGGACAGGAACGGCATATGACGAAACGCCCGGAGATCGATCGGCACGGCATCGACCGGCTCGGGGGAGTGGCGCGTCGGCGTACCGGTGCCACCCTCCGTGGGGCGACCGTGGCCGCAGCTGCCCTGCTCGTGGGCGTCGGTGCCGGTGCCGGTGCGGGCACGGCGGGGGCGCAGAGCCTGGATCCCGGGTCGCTGGTGCCGAGCGTGGCGCCGGGCAGCCTCCTCGGGGTGCCCTCGCTGAGCGTCGCCGCCTCGACGCAACTGGGCGCTCCGATCCCGTTGACGTCAGTCCTCGGCTCGGTCGCGGCCGCCGGGTCCGGTGACTTCCCCCGCCCCGGTAGTTCCGCGCCGCCCGCGGGGCCCGTCTCCACCCGGGACTTCTCCATCACGCAGACCACCGTTCGCTCGGTCGCGCCGCTGTTCCCGGGCTCGCTGAACCCCGTGGACAGTCGTGCGGAGGTCTGGACCGTCACCTCGGCCTCGATGCAGCGCACCGTCCGGGTGGAGGTGTACCGGGCACCCGACGGCGTGGACGCCCCCAACGTGTACTTCCTGGACGGTGTGGGTAGCGAATCGCCGTCGGGGTGGAGCACAGGGATGGGCTGGGGGGACCCCGCGCTCCGGGATCGCGCGGTGAACGTGATCGCGCCGACGGGGGCTCCGGCGTCCATGTGGTCCGATTGGCAGAGCGACGACCCGGTCCTGGGTCCGAACAGCTGGGAGACCTTCCTCATCGACGAGCTCCCCCCACTACTGGAGCAGGGTCTCCCCGGCGCGACCGATCCACTCGCGCACAACGGGAGCTGGGGGGTGATGGGTCTGTCGATGGGCGCCTCGGCGGCCGTCCACCTGGCCAACACCAACCCCGAGATGTTCGACGCGGTCGCCGGTATCAGTGGTGCCTACTCCACGACCGATGAACTCGGGTACCAGTACGCACGGTTGACCGTGGCCGCCCGCAACGGTGACGCGACCAACATGTGGGGCCCCCGGGGTTCCCAGGCGTGGCAGGACCACGACACCGTGGCAGACCCGTCCGGACTCGCCGGCAAGACCGTGTATCTCAGCGCGGCCACGGGCCGGGTCGGCTCGGCCGAGCTCGGTCACTTCGGCAGCAACGAGATGATCCTCGTGGACGGGCACATCCTCGAGAAGGGCTCCTACGAGAGCACCAGGAAGCTCGAATCCGCCCTCGGAGGGGTCTCCGGCGTCAACCTGCGGATGAACTACATGCCGACCGGGATACACAACTGGCCCGTCTTCGTCACCCAGATGCAGCCGGGCATGGACCACATCCTGTCGGGTCTGGCACCGGCGGTTCCGAGCGCCCGGCCGGCGTCCGGGGGAGTGGACCAGGGGTCCCTCGGCTCGTCCGGCTCGCTGGGCTCGGCGGGTTCCGCGAGCTCGGCCGGCTCAGCCGGCAGCTGACGGCGATTTGGGGCTCGGACGCCGTGACCCCTACACTGGACCAGTTGCCCGTGAT
>JBKBUP010000311.1:0-2299 GCA_046289795.1 Dietzia sp.
AGCTTGAGGTACATCGCCATGGCGTACGCGCCCACGCCGAAGTAGACGCCCTGGCCGAGCGTGAGCATTCCGCCCCGCCCCCACGCCAGACCGATGCCGCTGGCGACGATGCCGAAGCAGAAGAACTTGGCCAGCAGGTTGAGCCGGAACTCGCTCAGCAGTGCGGGCGCGACGCCGAAGATCAGGATCGCGGCGACGGCGAGTGCGACCCAGAACACCCAGCGGGGTCGTTCGCCGTCGGTGGTCAGGGCGCCGGGTCGCGGCAGGAGCGGCGGCCGGCCCCGACGACCCGGGGCCGGTTCGGCCGGGTCCGGGCTGGTGGTGCCGATGGTGGCGGTGTCGGTCATGCCAGGCTCCTGGTCTTGACGGCGAACAGCCCCTGGGGGCGGATCTGGAGGAAGACGATGATCGTCACAAAGACGAGCACCTTCGCCACGGACGCGGTCGTGGAGTATTCGAAGAACGAGTTCAGGATCCCCAGTGCGAAGGCGGCGATGACGGCGCCCCGCAGCTGACCGAGGCCTCCGACCACCACCACGAGGAACGCGTCGATGAGGTAGGACTGGCCGATGGTGGGGCTCGTCGAGCCGATGAGGGTCAGGGCCACGCCCGCCACGCCGGCGAGGCCGGAGCCGATGAAGAAGGTGGTCAGGTCGCTGCGGCGCGAGTTGATGCCGGAGCTCTCCGCGAGATCACGGTTGAGGGTGACGGCCCGGATGCGCCGGCCCATCGGGGTGAACCGCATGGCCACCATCAGGGCGGCGACGCAGGACACGGCCAGGAGGAAGATGAAGATGCGGGTGTACGGGACGGACGCCCCGAGCAGTTGCATGTTCCCGCGCAGGAAGGCGGGTACCTCGACGTTGACGGCGGGGGCTCCCCAGATGTCGCGCGCGACCTGCTGCAGGACCAGTCCCACGCCGAATGTCACGAGCAGGGTGTCGAGCGGGCGGGCGTACAGCCGTCTGATGAGCAGCACCTCGAGGATCACCCCGAGCAGGCCACCCACCACGAACCCCGCCACGAGGGAGATCGCCAGCCCCGCACCGGAGGCGGCGACGAACTGTTGGATGACGTAGGCCGTGTAGCACCCGGCCATGATGAACTCGCCGTGCGCCATGTTGATGACGCCCATCTGCCCGAAGGTGAGGGACAGTCCGAGCGCTGCGAGAAGCAGGATCGAGCCGATGCTCAGTCCCGTCGCGAGTTGACCGATGATGACGTCCACACCGGCTCCTTTCTCCTGCGTGCACCCGCCCGCGGCGGCCCCGGTGACCGGGACCGCCGCGGGGGGCGGTGGACTCGGACCAGATCAGTTGCCGGACAGGTCGCCGGCCCAGTCGTAGCCCTCCAGGAACGGATCCGGTTCGATCGGCTCGCCCGAGCTCCACACCTCGTAGATCAGGCCGTCGGGACGGATCTCCCCGACGAGTGCGGTCTTGGAGATGTGGTTGTTGTCCCCGTTGATCGTCACGGTGCCCTCCGGGGCGTCGAAGCTGACCCCGCCGGCGTTCTCCTGGATCTCGGCGACGTCGAAGCTGCCCGCCTTCTCGACGGTGTTCTTCCACAGGAACAGCGAGGTGTACGCGGCCTCCATGGGGTCGGAGGTGACCCTGTTCTCGCCGTACTTGGCCTTGAACGCCTCGACGAACGACGTGTTCTCGGGGCTCTCGATGGTCTGGTAGTAGTTCCACGAGGTGAGCTGACCGGCGATGTTGTCCGCGCCGATGCCCTGCACCTCTTCCTCCGCGATCGACACACTCACCACCGGGGTGTCCTCGGCGGTGAGGCCGGCGTTGGTGTACTCGCGGAAGAAGGCGACGTTGGAATCGCCGTTGAGGGTGTTGAACACGGCGTCCGGGTCGGCGGTGCGCACCTTGTTGACGATGGTGGAGAAGTCGGTGGACCCGAGCGGCGTGTAGTCCTCGCCGAGGATCTCGACGTCGTTGGCCTCCGCCCACGCCTTGATCACGCGGTTGGCCGTCTGCGGGAAGACGTAGTCCGAGCCGACGAGGTACATGGACTCGACGCCCTGCTCCTTGAGGTACTCCAACCCCGGGACGATCTGCTGGTTGGTGGTGGCGCCGGTGTAGAAGATGTTCTCGGACGCCTCCAGACCCTCGTACTGGACGGGGTAGTACAGCAGTGCGTTGGCGTCCTCGACCACCGGCAGCATGGCCTTGCGCGAGGACGAGGTCCAGCCGCCGAAGATCGCGGCCACGCAGTCGCTGGTGATGAGCTTCTGCGCCTTCTCGGCGAAGACCGCCGGGTCTGACGCCCCGTCCTCGACGACCGGCTC
>JBKBUP010000312.1:0-2273 GCA_046289795.1 Dietzia sp.
AAGGTCACGATCACTGGTATCCCGCCAGAGGCTGATGACTACATGCTCGGATCACGCTCCGCCCTTGGTTGGATCATCGACCGATGGCAGGTCAAGACCGATAAGGCCTCGGGCATCGTCAATGACCCGAACGACTGGTGCGACGAACTCGGCGCCCCGAAGTACATCGTCGACCTGATCGCGCGCGTCACCACTGTGGCGGTGGAAACCAACAAGCTCGTCAACTCGCTAGGGGGCCTGGAGTCCTAGTCGGTGCCCTGCCCCTGAAGAGCCCACTGCACCCTTACCGCCCTAGGGGGTAGGGGTGTCGTGCTACTCAGGCGACGGCGTGTTGCAGGTCCAGGGTTGCATGACCTGTTGCACCGAATCGGGGTGGAGGCCATCGGCCACCCCTTTACCACCCCGGAATATCAATGGAACCGCCGCCGCCATCGGGAACTGTCGGAATGCCGGCGGGGCTAGATGCAGGTGAAACGGAACCTCTACGCCGACCCAGGAACTACGTTGTGGGGGAGACTGGAACGGGCGGTTGAGGGTTCAAGTCCCTTCTCCAGCTCTCCTCCGCCTCTCGGCGGCACCCTGCCGGGCGCGTCATATGAACGAACCTCACATGTTTAGTTTTCTCAGGTTTCTGGGTAGGCTGTGTCAGGTGTTCAGGGAAGCCGGAGACTCCAGTGAAGGGGACGCGGAGTCCACCCGGCAGGTCGCTGTGGCGTGGATGCGCGCCGTCACTACATGTGACGAGGAGAGTGCGCTCGCGCTCTCCTGCCCGTCGATCGTCTACACGAACGGCGGTCACGTCCGACGCTACGTGGGGCACGACGGTCTGCGTGACATCATCGAGGACCTGGCGCGATTGTCCGGGTTCCTCGACGTGACCATCCTGTCGGCGGTGGCGGAACCGGGGATCGTCGCCCTCAGGCGCATCGAGAACTACACGTTGCCCGAGGGGGGCGTGGAGATCCCGGCACTGTCGTTCGTCGAGGTGGAGGACGGGTTGGTCACCCGGTGGGAGGACTACAAGGATCTACATCCGCTGAACCAGTTTTCGGCGTAGACGGTGAACGGGGGTCGGTCCGATGGGCAGGGATGAACGACGCAGGATATCCGGTGAGAGGCTCTCCGGCGAGGTGGCCAGGGATCTGATCGAGGCCACGTTCCGCGGCGACGTGGAAGCAGCGACCGCTCTGTGCACGCCCGACCTCATACTCCGGATCGAGGGCGTCCAGGAGGTGCGAGGCCGCGACGGACTGGCCCAGTTGATCGAGTTCAACGAGGACGTCTCCACCGACGTCCGGGTGGAGATACACCGGGTGCTGTCCTCGGGTGACACCGCCGCCGTGAGCAGGACCACGTTCCTCACCATCGGTGGGAAACCCATCGAACTGGGCGTCGGCTCGTTCTTCACGCTGCGCGACGGCCTGGTCCGCGAGTGGAGTGACTACCAGGACATGGGGGAGGTCACCCGCGCGCTCGGGCACTGATGACCAGATGCCCTGACGCGGTGCACTGACCAGATGCCCCGGCCCGGGGCGAGATCAGTCCGCGGGCACGAATTCGGCGTGGCCGAGTTCGCGCAGCGCACGCCGGATCGTCACCGCCGCCGCGTCGGACTCCTCCGACGGGGTGTCCGGGTTCGCCAGTGACAGGTCGAAGCCGGACATGTCGTCGGCGGGGAAGACGTGGATATGGGTGTGAGGTACCTCGAACCCCGCGATGAGATACCCGGCCCGCGCGGCCCCGAAACCCTCCACGACGGCCTTGCCGACCGCCTGCGCGACCTCGTTGAGCCGCGCCAGCAACTCTGGCTCCAGGTCGGTCCAGCGGTCGATCTCCTCGCGCGGGACGATGAGGGTGTGGCCGGCCGCGACGGGCGCGATCGTGAGGAACGCGACCACATCCGGGTCCTCCCAGACGAACCTTCCCGGTAGCTCACCGGAGATGATCTTGCTGAATACCGTCGACATGGTCCCAGCCTACGTACCCGGGGCGGCCGGTTGCGGCAGATGTGCGGTGGCTCGTGATGTAATGAGGGGTGGGCCACCGGACAACGATCGTCGATCGGCCCTTAGAGGATGGCGGAGGGACGGCAGATGACCGAGGTATCGGTACCGACCGCAGACGACACCGTGAAGAAGAAGTCCTACCATCACGGTGACCTGCGGAACGCGATCATCCACGAGGCCACGACACGTGCGCGGGCATCGGGGGAGAAGGCGATCGTGCTCCGGGAGATCGCACCGGTCATCGGTGTGTCGGCCACCGCCGCCTAC
>JBKBUP010000313.1:0-2255 GCA_046289795.1 Dietzia sp.
TGATGATCAGCCCGGCACCCCCGGCCGCGCGGGCCACGTAGTGGTCGATCTCCCGCTGTTCGATCTCGCCATCCTCCGAGACGTTCATGTCCATGGCGGGCAGAACGATGCGGTTGGGCGTCTCCATAGGCCCGATCCGACCGGGTGACATGAGACGAGGGAAGGAGGTGAGGGTGGTCACCCTGAAGAGAATACGCAGGAGTTGACGGGTGTCAAGAACAGGTTCTAGTTGTGCGTGGGTACGGGATCCAGGACGACGACGACGAGGAGGTGGGCGGCTACGGGAGCACGAGCACTCCCGGGGTCGACAGGACCACGTCCACGCAGAATTCCGCCAGCCCCTGCTCGTCCATCCCGGTACCGCCCTCCAGCCACGTGACGAACGTCAGCAGCAACGAGCCGCCCAACGCCGCCATCGCCAGTGGCCCGCGCCCCGGATCCGTGGCGTCGATCCCGATGCCCACCACGGGCGCGAGGGTCGAGACGAGACGCGGGAGGGTCTCCCGTGCGCGACCGCGCAGGGCGTCGTCGACCAGCGGTTCGGTGAAGACGATCCGGGCGCGACGACGATCCGCCCGCAGGAACTCGGCGGCCGCCAGGAAGACGGCGGCGAGCACGGTCCGGACGTCACTCTGGTCCGCCGATTCGGCGGCGTCGGCGGATGCGGCGTCGGCCGCGGCGACGGCGAGTTCGGCGATCACCGAGTCGTAGAGTGCGCCGACCAGCTGATCCCGGTCGGCAAAGCTCTCGTAGAAGTACTTGGGGCTCAGTCCGGAGTCCCGGCAGACGGAACGGACGGTGATCGCGCGGCCGCCGCCGGAGCCGAGGAGATCCAGGCCGGCCTCGAGTAGCTGGCGTCGTCGCTCCGAACTGCGCTCGGTCAACGAGCTTCCACGCCACAGCGGTTCGTCCATGTTCCTCCCTCGGCCGATCTCATCGTAGGTGCCTGTTGACGGCGGAGATCATCGAGTGGCAGCATTCGAGCCCCGCACAGGAAACATCCGTTTCCAATGAGGCTGAGTCCGATCTCCACCTGAAGCGAGGTCCCACCATGACCACACCCGCCAGAGAAAGCGAACCGACGCAGGAACCGGGATCCACCCAGGAGGACCTCGGCTACTTCGGCCCGGGCTCGATGTCCTGGCGGGTGTTCCTCCACCCCGCGACCCAGGTGATGATCGCCCAGATCACCAATCTGCTGGAGTCGCCGCACATCGTCTTCCAGCACGTGCTCATCAACCACGACCCCGTGTTCGGAGCCGAGTCCCGCACCGCGCATGGCGGCGACGGCCCGCGTGTGACGTTCTACGACCGGGTGGTCCGCACGGTCAGCGTGCCCGCTCCCCTGCTGTTCGGGTCCACCGCCGAGGCCGACAAGGCGGCGCGCCAGCTGGTCAACTACCACCGCCCGATGCACGGGACCCTCTCGGACACCCGGGAGCCGTACTCCGCCACCGACGCATCGAGCATGCTGTTCGCCGCCGTGACCATCGTCCACGCGGCATTGCTGGCCTACGAGAACTTCGCGTACGACGACGGCCGGAAGGTCCCGCCACTGACCGAGGACGAGGTGACGCAGTACCTCACCGAGTCGTCTAGGTTCGGCGCACTCATGGGCGCGCCGACGGAGCGGTTCCCGACCTCGCGGGACGAACTGGCCCGCTACTACGAGTCGGTGTCAGGAGAGTTCCGAACCACCACCGGCTGGACGCGGGAGCGGGTGCGCGCGGCGGGCCGCCTGGTCCGACCCGGCGACGGACGGCGCCCTCGCCACGTGGCAAGAGACGTGATGCTCCTGCTATCGCAGTTGATGAGCGTCGCGGTGCTCCCGGTGGAGTTCCGCCGCCTCAACGGCGTCCCGGCAGCTCTGGACCCGATACTCCGCGCCATGTACGTGTGCGCGAACCCGGCCTTCTGGGCACTCGGTACCAGCCGCCGCCTGACCGAAAGAGTCCACCAGATCTACCGGCGGGGCGATCCGGAGACCACGCGGTTGCTCGATAACGCGCTGGAGCAGGAGCGGCGCAGGACCTCCGCCGGGTAGTCGTTCGCGCTCCGCTCGTGCGTCAGGAGCCGAAACCGTACCGGGCCGCGAGGTACGGGAGCAGACCCATGCACTCGGGCGTCACGGCCAGACAGGTGCCTTCACCCGGCCCCGGGCCGAACAGATAGCGCAGCGGATTCTCGATCGAGCCAGACGGAAACACGACGTCACTTCCTCACGGATTCGGGTGCGTTGCCTCTCACATGAAATC
>JBKBUP010000314.1:0-2244 GCA_046289795.1 Dietzia sp.
CCGCCGTGCCACGGGAGGTACTGGTACCAGCCCTCCCCGAGGATGCGGCCGAGCTCGCCGACTGGCTCTCCACCCTGCGCGGATCACGTGTGTCGCTGCGGGTACCCCAGCGGGGTGACAAGCGGTCGCTGGCCGAGACGGTCCGCCGCAACGCGGTGGAGGCACTGACCCAGCACAAACTGCGCCGCAGCGGTGACCTCACCGCGCGCTCGGCCGCTCTCCAGGAGATCCAGGAGACGCTCGAACTCGACACGGCGCCGTTGCGGATCGAGTGCGTGGACATCTCGCACACCCAGGGCACCGACGTCATGGCCTCCCTGGTGGTGTTCGAGGACGGGCTCCCCCGGAAGAGCGACTACCGCCTCTACCGGATCCGTGAGGCGGCCGGCGACGGGCACTCCGACGACGTCGCGAGCATCGCCGAGGTGACCCGCCGCCGGTTCCGCCGGCACCACGAGGAACCGGCGGTGACCCCGGACGACACCGACGGCCCGGTCGACGACGAGTCGGACCCGGACGACGCGGGCGCGGGCAGGTCCACGCCGACCCGTCGATTCGCCTACCCTCCCCAGCTCTTCGTGGTCGACGGCGGCCGGCCCCAGGTGGAGGCCGCCGCCGAGGTGCTGTCGGAGCTCGGCGTCAACGACGTCCCGGTGATCGGTATCGCCAAGCGTCTCGAGGAGATCTGGCTGCCCGGCGAGGAGTACCCCGTCATCTTCCCCAGGCACGGTGAGGGGTTGTTCCTCCTTCAACGTCTGCGCGACGAGGCGCACCGCTTCGCGATCCGGGCCCACCGGGGAGCCAGGTCCAAACGGATGACGACGTCGGTCCTCGACGAGGTCCCCGGACTCGGTCCCTCCCGCCGGTCGGCCCTACTGGAGAAGTTCCCCACCGTCTCCGCGCTCCGGGCGGCGAGTAACGACGATCTCTGTGCCGTTCCCGGGATCGGCCCCGGGGTGGCGGCCGCGATCCGGGCCACCCTGGGATCGCCGGACCCGGCGGTGGCCCCACCGGCTGCGGATGCGGCCACCGCGGACACGCCGGGTTCGGACGGCGCGGGCGCCGACGTGGAAGACTCGGGCCGTGCGGTCGGTGATGGCGGTACGAGCGACTCGAGGTGAACCATGGACGAGAACGGTGAGGGGCGCGAGCTCCTCCTCATCAGCGGGATGTCCGGCGCGGGCAAGGGCACGGCGTCGAAAGTGCTCGAGGAGTTCGGCTGGTATGTCGTGGACAACCTCCCGCTGGATTTCGTCGGGGAACTGCTCGATCGCGTGCAGGAGTCGAACAGCGAGCCCCGCAGGCTGGCGATCGTCGCGGACGTCCGCAGCAAGGGTTTCGACGAGCACATCGGCGAGCTCCTGCAGCGCTTCGACGGCAGTCCGCAGGAGAGGGTCCTCTTCCTGGACGCCTCGGACGAGGAACTGGTCAAGCGGTTCAACAGCGTTCGACGATCCCATCCTCTGCAGTCGGGGGACGGGCTGATCGACGGCATCGAACGGGAGCGCAAGGTCCTGGAGAGGATCCGCGGCCGCGCCGACGTCGTGGTCGACACCACCTCGCTCAGTGTCCACGACCTCCGACATCGGCTCGAGACGCCGTTCGGCGACCTGGGCTTCGACTTCCACCTCACCGTCGAGTCCTTCGGCTTCAAGTACGGGGTCCCCGTCGATGTGGACATGCTGCTCGACATGCGGTTCCTGCCCAACCCGCACTGGATCCCGGAGCTGCAGGCGCACACCGGCCGCGAGAAGCCGGTCCAGGACTACGTCCTGGCCGACCCGTCGATCGAGGAGTACCTCCGGGCCGCCGTGTCGATGATCGGTCTGGCGATGACCGGATACCGGCGGGAGGGCAAGCGGTACATGACCATCGCGGTCGGATGCACCGGCGGCAAGCACCGGAGTGTCGCGATCTCCGAATCACTTGCCGGACGACTGGCCGGTCTCGATTCCGTCGACGTCCACGTCCTCCACCGTGACCTCGGACGAGAGTGAGCTCATGACCGACCAGACCACGGTCGGCGGATCCGACCGGATGGCGTCACTCGTCGCACTCGGCGGAGGACACGGATTGTCGGCGACGCTGCGTGCCGCGCGGATGGTGGCCGACCACGTGACCGCGGTGGTGACCGTGGCGGACGACGGTGGCTCCTCCGGCCGTCTTCGCCGCGAACTCGATATCCTGCCGCCCGGCGACCTCCGGATGGCGTTGTGTGCGCTCGCGGCCGACGATGACGAGCAC
>JBKBUP010000315.1:0-2230 GCA_046289795.1 Dietzia sp.
AGGGTGATCCGCTCCTGCAGTTCGATCAGCCTCTCGTAGCGTTCCTGCACGACGGACTTGGGGATCTGGTCGGCCATCGTCGCCGCCGGAGTTCCCGGCCGCGGCGAGTACTGGAAGGTGAAGGCGCTGGTGAAGCGAGCCTTCTCCACCACGTCGAGGGTGGCCTGGAAGTCCTCCTCGGTCTCCCCGGGGAATCCGACGATGATGTCGGTGGTGATGGCCGCGTGGGGCATCGCGGCACGCACCCTGTCCAGGATCCCGAGGAAACGCTCCGACCGGTACGACCGACGCATGGCGCGCAGGACGCGGTCCGAGCCGGACTGCAGGGGCATGTGAAGCTGCGGGCAGACCGCGGGGGTCTCGGCCATCGCCTCGATCACGTCGTCGGTGAACTCCGCAGGGTGGGGTGAGGTGAACCGGATACGCTCGATTCCCTCGACTCGACCGGCCGCCCGCAGCAGCGTGGCGAAGGCGCCCTTGTCCGAGGGCTCGGCGGGGTCGTAGAACGACCGCCCATAGGCGTTGACGTTCTGCCCGAGAAGGGTGACCTCCAGGACGCCCTCGTCTGCCAGGGCCTTCATCTCTGCGAGGACCTCACCGGGTCGCCTGTCCACCTCTTTGCCCCGCAGGGACGGGACGATGCAGAACGTACAGGTGTTGTTGCACCCGACGGACACCGAGACCCAGCCGGCATAGGCGGACTCGCGGGTAGCCGGAAGGGTCGACGGGAAGTGCTGGAGGGAGTCGGCGATCTCCACCTCCGCCTGCTCGTTGTGCCGTGAGCGCTGGAGAAGGGTGGGGAGGTGTCCGAGGTTGTGCGTGCCGAACACCACGTCGACCCACGGCGCCCGCGAGACCACGACGTCCTTGTCCTTCTGCGCCAGGCAGCCCCCCACCGCGATCTGCAGACGGGGATTGGCGTCCTTCCACGGCCGCAGGTGTCCGAGGGTGCCGTAGAGACGGTTGTCCGCGTTCTCGCGGACGGCGCAGGTGTTGAACACCACGAGGTCGGGCAGGTCGCCCCGAGCGGGATCCGCCTCCCCCTCGAACGGCACGTACCCGGCGGCGTCCAGCACACCGGAGAGCCGCTCGGAGTCATGGACGTTCATCTGGCACCCGAAGGTGCGCACCTGGTAGGTGCGGCCCTCGACGCGCTCGACACGGGCGTCCTCGGCCGTCGCCTGCAGGTCGGTCACGAGAGAATCCACGCAGGCCAGGGTACTCAGGGCGACACCTGGGCCGCCAATTCGGCGTTGACCACCGTCATCGCCAACCCCGTCGGATAGCCCCGGCGGGCGAGGAACGCCACCAACCTGCGCTTCTCCCCCTGGAGATCCGCATCGCGTCCGGTGTCGGCCGGCCTGCGGGCCAGCCGTGCCCGCACGAGCTCGGTGGCCTGCTCACGGTCATCGGTCTCGTCGATTCCGGAGACCGCCCCCGAGATGTGGACCTCGGCGACGCCCTTCTCGCGGAGCTCGCGTTCGAGGGCACCCCGGGATCGTCCGCGCCGTCGGCGCCTACCCCTGACCCATTCCGAGGCGAAGTCGGCGTCGTCGACCAGACCCCAGATACGGACCCTCTCCAGCGCCTCGTCCACGGCTGCGGGTTCATGGTCCTTGGTCAGGAGCCTCTCCCGTAGTTCGTGCTCGCTACGCGGCCGGTGACGGAGGAGCCGGAGGGCCGCCGTCGCGGCTTCGTGGGCCTCGGGAGCCAATGGCGGCAGGTCCGAAGTGCTGGAAGCCCTGGCCTCCACTGCCGCGACCGCCGTGCGTAGCGCGTCCGGGTCGAGCGAAGGCCCCCGCTCGGGTACCCGCGGTTCCTGCACGCTCATCAGAACTCGACGGGCACCACGTCGATAGGTGCGTCGTCATCGGACTCCGCCTCGATCTCCGCGATCTCCGCGCCTGCCCCGATGTTGAGCTTGTCGAGGATCTTCCGCTCGATCTCGTCGCGGACAGAGGGGTTCTCCTTGAGGTACCGGCGGGCGTTCTCCTTGCCCTGACCCAACTGGTCGGCGCCGTAGGTGAACCAGGAACCGGACTTCTTGACGAAGCCGTTCTCCACGCCCATGTCGATCAGCGAGCCCTCGCGGCTGATGCCCTCGCCGTAGAGGATGTCGAACTCGGCGATCTTGAACGGCGGCGCGATCTTGTTCTTGACGACCTTGACCTTGGTGCGGTTGCCGACCGCGTCAGCCCCGTCCTTGAGGGTCTCGATGCGACGCACGTCC
>JBKBUP010000316.1:0-2202 GCA_046289795.1 Dietzia sp.
AACACCTCGTGGGTGCGCCCGCCCAGCTCGACGACCCGCTTGCCGTTGATGTAGTGCTCGATCTGCCTGAGATCCGACATGGACATCCCTTCGTCGTGAGGCCGCGGTCTCGAATGGCCGCGTGCCACTTCTCCCGTGATGACCATCACTCTATACTTGCATCTCCTAGTAATCCAGGCCCGAGCCCAGACGGCGCCCCCGACCCTCCCCTTTCGGGTGTACCGCCACCCGACCGGCCGCCCATACTGTGAGCTGACTCACTCCCCATGCCCGCACCCAGGAGATTTCATGGCCCCGCTCGCCACCGACGCCACCACCCGGTTCCGCACCGCCCGCGATTTCCTGCAGGCCAACGCGGCGGACTACGACGCCGCCCGGGCCGGCTTCTCGTGGCCCGAACTCGACGAGTGGAACTGGGCTCTCAACTGGTTCGACGTCGAGGCGGAGGGGAACACCGACCCCGCGCTGTGGATCGTCGAGGAACACGACGGTGGCGGCGCCCCGACCGAGGCGAAGTACTCCTTCGACGAGATGCGGATCCGCTCGGACCGCACCGCCAACTGGCTGCGCGAGTCCGGGGTCGGGCCCGGCGACCGGATCCTGCTCATGCTGGCCAACCAGGTAGAGCTGTGGGACGTCATGCTCGCGGTGATCAAGCTCGGCGCCGTGGTCATCCCCGCCACCACCCTGCTCGCCGAGGGCGACCTGCGCGACCGGATCGCGCGCGGCGGGATCAAGCACGTGATCGCCCGCTCCGAGCTCGCCGAGCGCTTCGCCGACATCTCCGGTGACTACCGACGTTTCTCGGTCGGACGGACCGACGCCGGGGGCGCTCCCGAGGGCTGGACCGACCTCGCCGCGGCGATGGACGCCTCCCCGGACTTCGAGCCCAGCCACACCACCCGGGCCGACGACACCCTGCTCCTGTACTTCACCTCCGGGACCACCAGCAAGCCCAAGCTCGTCGAGCACACCCACGCCTCGTACCCGGCCGGCCACCTGTCGACCATGTACTGGATCGGCCTCCAGCCGGGCGACATCCACCTCAACGTCTCCTCCCCGGGCTGGGCCAAGCACGCGTGGTCCAACGTGTTCACCCCGTGGATCGCCGGGTCCTGCGTGTTCATCTACAACTACTCCCGCTTCGACGCCACGGCGATGATGCGCGAGATGGACCGCTGTGGGGTGTCCAGTCTGTGCTGCCCGCCCACCGTGTGGCGCATGCTCATCCAGGCCGACCTGACCCAGCTCAAGACCCCGCCGCGCCTGGCGGTCGGCGCCGGTGAGCCCCTCAACCCCGAGGTGATCGGCCGCGTCCGCGACGCGTGGGGGGTGACCATCCGCGACGGCTTCGGCCAGACCGAGACCACCGTGCAGATCGCCAACACCCCCGGCCAGCCCATCAAGGACGGGTCCATGGGACGCCCGTGCCCCGGCTTCGACGTGGCGCTGGTGGACCCGGCCACGGGACAGGAGGTCACCGGCACCGGGGCGGAGGGCGAGATCTGCCTGCGCCTGGACCCCCGCCCGCTCGGCCTGATGGTCGGCTACCACGGGGACCCGGACCGGACCGACGCCGCCTACGCGGACGGCTTCTATCACACCGGGGACGTGGGTTCGCGGGACTCCCAGGGCTACATCACCTACGTGGGCCGGACCGACGACGTGTTCAAGTCCTCCGACTACCGGATCTCGCCGTTCGAGCTGGAGTCCGTCCTGCTCGAGCACCCGGCGGTGGCCGAGGCCGCGGTCGTGCCCTCCCCGGACCCGGTGCGGCTGAGCGTGCCCAAGGCGTTCGTCGTCCTGGCCGGCGGCTGGGAGCCGACCGAGGAGACCGCGCGCCAGATCTTCGACTACTCCCGCACCCACCTGGCCGGCTACAAGCGGGTCCGCCGGCTCCAGTTCACCGACCTGCCCAAGACCATCTCCGGCAAGATCCGCCGCGTGGAACTGCGCCGCCTGGAGGAGGAGCGCTTCCGCGCCGGCCTGCGCGGGGAGGGCGAGTTCCGCGAGGAGGATTTTCCGGAACTCGCCTGAAGCGATGCCCCGGCCGCATTGACCCGCGCCCGGCGCTGTCGGAGTCTCGGCGCGTTGGAAAGGAAGACGCGTGGCCCCTCCCGAACCCGTCCGCGGCCTGATCGCCGGCACGCCCGTGCTGACGCCCGCCGGTCCCGTGCCGGTTGAGGCGCTGCGACCGGGGAT
>JBKBUP010000317.1:0-2197 GCA_046289795.1 Dietzia sp.
GCTGGCAGCGAGCGGGCGCGACTCGCTGTGGGCCCTGCCTGCAGACCGGCCCTGTGCCGACATACTGAAGACTCTGCAGGACGCCACGTCGTGGGGAGTTGGCGACGACAATGGAAGCGACTCGCGCAGGTTGGCGGGGTCCTGCTGGTAGGTGCGCCGGTCGCCGCGCAGCGAGGATCCGACGGCCTCGCGGAACGGCCCGTAGAACGCGCTGGCGTACTTGGCGCTGTACGCCAGTACGGCCACGTCCTGGTAGCCCTCGCGGTCCAGGGCCTCGCGGATGGCGACGATCTGGCCGTCCATCATCCCGCTCGGCCCCACCACGTGGGCGCCGGCGGCGGCCTGGGCCACGGCGAGGTCGGTGTAGGCGGCCAGGGTGGCGTCGTTGTCGACGACCTGCTCGCCGCGCGGGTCCGTGCCGAGGACACCGCAATGGCCGTGGTCGGTGAACTCGTCGAGGCAGGTGTCGGCCATCACCACCAGGTCGTCGCCCACCTCCTCGCGGACCGCGGTGAGTGCGCGGTTGAGGATCCCGTCGGCCGAGGCGCCGCAGCTGCCGGTGGCGTCCTTGTCCGCATCGAGCGGGACGCCGAACAGCATGATCCCGCCGAGACCCGCCTCTGCGGCGGCGACCGCCTCGCGGCGCAGCGAGTCGACGGTGTGCTGCACGACCCCGGGCAGCGACGAGATCGCGTGCGGCTCGTCGAGGCCGTCGGCGACGAACGCCGGCAGGACGAGCTGCCGCGGGGCGAGCGTGGTCTCGGCGACGAGCCTGCGCATCGCCGGCGTCGAACGCAGCCGTCGCGGGCGCACCAGTGGTGCCGGAACGGACGCGGTGTCGGTCTCACGCGGAGTTGTCACGGGCTCCACTGTACGAAAGTCGCCGGTAGCGCGGTGCGGCGCAGGTCGGCATCAGCGACGGCGGGCGCGACGACGCGGGGGCGGCAGCTCTCCGGCCTCACGCAGCTGGTCGGCATGCGCCGCGAGCGCGTCCACCAGATCCAGCACCGACGCGTTCTCCGGCTGCACGTCCACGCGCAGTCCGAACTCGGCGGCGGTCTCGGCGGTGCGCGGGCCGATGCAGGCGATCAGGGTGCGGGTGTGCGGCTTGCCGGCGATCCCCACGAGGTTGCGGACCGTGGAGGAGCTGGTGAAGCACACGGCGTCGAACCCGCCGCTCTTGATCATCTCGCGGATCTCGGCGGCCGGTGGGGCGGCGCGGACGGTGCGGTACGCGGTGACGTCCTCGATCTCCCAGCCACGGCCGGTCAGGCCCTCGGCGAGGGTCTCGGTGGCGATGTCGGCGCGCGGCAGCAGGACCCGGTTGACGGGGTCCAGCACGTCGTCGTACGGCGGGAAGACCTCGAGCAGACCCTGGCTGGACTGCTCGCCGGAGGGCAGCAGCTCGGGCTGGATGCCCAGCTCACGGACGCGTTCCGCGGTGCCCTCGCCGACGCAGGCGATCTTGACGCCGGAGAACGCGCGCGCGTCCAGACCGAACTCGCAGAACTTCTCCCACACCGCGCGGACCGCGTTGGAGGAGGTGAACACGACCCACTGGTAGCGGCCGTCGACCAGACCCTTGACGGCCCGCTCCATCTGGGCGGGGCTGCGCGGCGGCTCGACGGCGATGGTGGGGACCTCCACCGGCACGGCGCCGTGCTCGGCGATCCGCTCGCTCATCTCGGCGGACTGGGCCTTGGTGCGGGGCACGAGCACGTTCCAGCCGAACATGGCGCGCGACTCCCACCACTGGTGACGGTGGCGCTCGCCGGCGGACTTGCCGATGGTCACCACGAGGTCACCGTCCATCTCGCGCCCGACCTCGGCCATGGTGGCCAGGGTACCGTCGGCGGACTTCTGGGCACAGAGCGAACCGGCGCAGGTGACGGTGACCGGGGTGCCGGCCGCCAGGCCCTGCTCGGCCAGCCCGGAGGCGGCCTCGGCGAGGTGCCGGCCGGTGGTGCGCAGGACGATCGGGCCGGGCGAGTTGACCAGGGAGGCCCAGTCGACCTTGCCCCGGCCGTCGGCGAAGACGTACCCGGAACCCAGTGCGATGCCGGCGAACGCGGGCACGGCGGTGGCCTCGGCGACACCCGGCACGACCTCGAACGGCACCACGGTGCGTCCGACGGCCGCGATCTCGGTGACGGTGGCGTCGGTGGTCATGGGGTCACCGGTGACCAGCCGCACCACG
>JBKBUP010000318.1:0-2191 GCA_046289795.1 Dietzia sp.
CATCGAGGATCTCGTCCGCCGGGGTGGCCCCGGGACGCCGCCGGTCCACGAGGCGGGGTCGTCCGGGTGAGGACACGGTGCTCCCTTCGGGTGGCGGCCCTGCGAGGCCGGTCGTGCCGGGTGGTCAGGCGTCGTGCGTGGTGGCGCACCGGTCCATCGTGACACGGAGGAATTCGAACCAGTGCGCCGTCGGATCGACGGTTCGACGCGGGGGCGTCGGCATGGAGGAGACGGCGGCCTGCACCCACGTCTCGCGATCGGTCCGGGTGAAGTCGAGATCCACCCCGTGGGCGCGCGCGGCGAGGAGTGCGGCCACGGCGGCGGCGCGGCCGTTCCCCTCGCGGAAGGGGTGCACGTAGTTGAACCGCGCGTACCAGTTGGCCAGGGTGACGGCCACGGTCGTCGCGCGGGAGGTGGGGCCGGATGCCGAGGCGAGGGCGTCGGCGACGAGTTCGGTGGGGTTCTCGAGCGGTGCGGCCATCATGGGGACGCGGGCGGCGGGCGCGAACGCGGACCCCTGTTTGGTGAGGCCGACGATCCGTGGCAGGCCGGCCCAGGCGTACACCTCGCCGAACAGGGCCGCGTGGACACCGGACACCGTCGCCGGGGCGTGGGCGGGATCGCGGAGGAGTCGTGCCCCTCCGGCGACGACCAGGAGGGCCTCCGCGCGGACGAGGGCACTCGCCGAGGTGATGCCGAGGGAGTTCTCCAGGACACGCGTCCCGCGGATCAGGTACGGCGTGCGGCGGGTCAGTATCCCGGACCGGGGGCGCCGTGTGGCCTCCGAGGGGAGCGTTTTCTGGACGTGGAGGCGGATCAGCCGCCCGGGTGCGGCCCGGTCGACGAGATCGAGGACCTCGTCGTCGTCATCCTCCGGTCGCCATCCCTCCAACGCCGAGACGGCGAGCATCGCGGCGGTGGCCGGGTGGCGGGTCACCCCGGCTCCCGTAGCTCGCCGGAGGACCGGAGGTAGTCGAGGGTGCGCTGCGCGCCGGCGATCTCGCGTGCGGCGGACCGGAGCCCGGCACGCTCGGCCGTGGTGAGACGGGAGAGCGGGAACCGGTCGGTTCCGGGGCCGTCGGACCCGGCCCGGAGTCGGACCTCCCACCGCAGGCGTGCGGTGAAGCGGGCGGCCGCTCGCAGGGACTCCCACCGGTCCGCCGGAAGGACCCGCGGGTCGGCGGCGAGCTCGAGGCGTGCATCGGTGGCGGTGGACGTGACCCCGACGCGCAGAGCGGACCACCGGGCGAGTTTGACGACCGGGGTGAGAACCGTCGCCTTGAGGTCGACGACCGGGTCCGAACGGAGGGTGCGGGTCAGCCGGGACGGAACGGAGGCCCGGGTCGAGAGCGCGTCGGCGAGGATGTCGGTGAGGATCGCCGGGTGGGTGCGCACGGATCGTGCGGCGAGGCGGGGCAGGAGTTCCGGGTCGCTGTGGCCGTCGGTCAGGGGTCGGGCGTCGGCGAGGAGCCCCAGGTGGACGACACCGAGGTCCCGGGCGGGGGCGTCGGCCCAGTCGTCGGCGGCGGTCGACCATCCGTCGGTGGTCCGGATCAGGCGGGGATCGGCAGCCGAGGCCGGGGAGGTCTCGGCGAACCACGGCGCGCGCGAGAGGTCGGTGGAGGCGACGGCGCGGCGCACCGCACGGTCGTCGGGTTCACCGGGGACACCGTGGTCGTCGACGACGGCGAGGGATTCCAGGTCGCTGCCCGGGACCGCCTCCCCCCGGCCCACCGAGCCGGCCACCCACACCGCGTGCGCCGCCGCCGGGCCGAGTCGCGAGGCCAGCTCACGCCGCAACCCGTCGGACCAGGCGAGTGCGCGCTCGTCGTGTGGATAACGGGGGGGTGCCATGAGGGCATTCGATCACGTGGTCGGGACGCCCGGGATGGGGGAGTAACGCCGTGAGGGCCTGTTAATCGGATCGAAACATCGTGCAACTCGCGGGTCACACGAGTTGGGAAAACTATCGACAGACAGGAAATGCTCCTGCAGCAACCCGGGTCCACCGACCCCCGCCCCGAGAGGAGTGCCGGACATGAGCGACCCCTCCGGTCTCACCACCCCGGTTCCCGAACGTCGGGGTGATCACGATGACCTCGCCGACCTCGGCTACGACCAACAACTCCACCGGAGCCTCGGCACGTTCGCGTCGTTCGCCGCCGGGTTCTCGTTCGTCTCCATCCTCACG
>JBKBUP010000031.1:0-18338 GCA_046289795.1 Dietzia sp.
GAGCCTCACAGGCGTGAACGCATCCGGTCTCGTCGCCCTCACCTCGGGGGCGCCCGTGGGAGCGGCTGTGGGACAATCGGGCGCGTGAAGACCTTCGATTCCCTGTTCGCCGAGCTGTCCGAGCGCGTAGCCGCGCGTCCCGAGGGATCCGGCACCGTCGCCGCCTTCGACAAGGGCGTGCACCATCTGGGCAAGAAGGTCAACGAAGAGGCGGGCGAGGTGTGGATCGCCGCCGAGTACCAGTCGGATGAGGAGCTGGCCGAGGAGATCTCGCAGCTCCTCTACTGGACCCAGGTCATGATGCTCAAGCGCGGTCTCGGTCTCGACGACGTCTACCGGCATCTCTAGAGGCCACACCGACCACCCCTCCCGCACCGAATCCTGGAGCCGCCATCATGCTGCGTGTCGCAGTGCCCAACAAGGGCGCCCTGTCCGAGTCCGCCTCCGAGATGCTGTCCGAGGCGGGGTACCGCCGACGGACCGAGGGGAGCAAGGACCTCACGCTGATCGACCGTGAGAACGACGTCGAGTTCTTCTTCCTACGGCCCAAGGACATCGCCGTCTACGTGGGCTCGGGACGTCTCGAGCTGGGGATCACCGGACGGGACCTGAGTATGGACTCCATGGCAGAGGTGGACGAGCTCCTCGACCTGGGGTTCGGACACTCCACCTTCCGCTACGCCGGGCCGTCCGGTTCCGGGTGGACCACGGACCGTCTCGCGGGAGCCCGCATCGCCACGTCGTACCCCAACATCGTGCGCCGCGACCTCGAGCAGCGGGGGATCGAGGCTGAGGTCATCCGGCTGGACGGCGCGGTGGAGATCTCCATCCAGCTCGGGGTGGCCGACTGCATCGCCGACGTGGTGGGCTCGGGTCGCACGCTCAAGGTGCACGGGTTGGAGGCGTTCGGAGACGTCCTGTGTGACTCGATGGGTGTCCTGGTCGCGCGCGCGGGCGCCGAGACGACCCCGGCGATGGCCCAGATGAGGGCCCGTCTCCAGGGCGTGGTGTTCGCCCAGCAGTACATGATGCTGGACTACGACTGCCCCAAGGAGCTGTTGGAGTCGGTCTCGGCCATCACCCCTGGCATCGAGTCACCCACCGTCGCCCCGATGGCCGACCCGGCATGGGTGGCGGTCCGGTCGATGGTGCCGCGCAAGAGGGTCAACTCGATCATGGACGAGCTCGTCGCGGCCGGCGCCAAGGCGGTCATCGCCACGGACATCCGTTCCTGCCGCATGGGTTGACGCACACAGGCCGAGCAGGGCGCTGAGGTGTTCCTCGTCAGACCTCGGCTCCCTCCCGGCTCAGGCCCGCTCGACCAACAGAGCCTGGAGTGTGTGCCCGATGGCGCCCATCTCGTCGTACAGGGTGCCGGAGGTGGCCCCGACGCCGTCGGGGCCGATCGAGGCGTCCGCGGTGACCCCGATCCACTCACCGACGGGCCGCCGGTGCAGGTGAGTGACCAGATCAGTATTGAGGAACCGCCACTCATCGGGTTCGAGAACGGCCCCGACGCCGTTCGCGATGTCGGCCACTGACATCACCCGCTCGGCCGGCGTCATCTCCTCCCCTTCGACCAGGGGAAGGGTGGCGCGGGCCCACACCACCCCGTCGTCCGAACCGCGGATCTCCAACGAGTCGATGTAGCCACTGGTCCAGCGGTCGAAGAAGTCGCTGTTCTGGCCCACGTCCGGGAGCTCGCGCGGACGGTCAGCGGATTGTTCGACCTCGGCGGTGTCCCCGACGGCCATCCGCCAGGCGCTCGCCCGGGCGACGATCCGGCCCCCTGCCTCGAGTTCCGATTCGAGCAGCTGGATCCGGCGACCGGGGCGGACGACGCGGGCCCGGGTGCGGACCTCACCCAGCGGCACCGGGCCGAGCAGGTCCACTGTCACGCGGGCGATCCGCGTCCTCTCGGACCGCTCGTGGCGATCCATGGCACGGGTGAGGACGGCCGAGGGCGGCGACCCGTGCTGCAGATCGGGACCCCAGGCGCTCACCGTGTGAGAGGTCGCCCGGAAGACCTCCCAGCCGTCATCCGTGCCCAACGGCTCGAAGTAGGCCTCCGTCATCAAGTGCTCCTCGGTCCTGCGTGTCCCGCCTCGGGCGGCTCGGGCGTCTCGGGCGTCTCGGGCTCGAGAGGTATCACGCGGCGCCCCGGCCATCCCGGGTACTCGGGCGGGGTACCCCCGAACGCCGGACACAGCGCCTGGTGGTTGCACCAGTCACACAACCGGGATGTACGCGGGGGGAAGATCCCGATCTCACCGGCACGCTCTATCTCCGACCACAGGGAGTCGAGCTGGGTCTCGGTCTCCAGGAGTGTGGCGAGATCGGGGGAGAGGGTGAGCCAGCTGCCGTTCCTGAGATAGATCAGTTTGAGCTGCGCCGGCATCACCCCGTGGATCCGCTGGTACATCAGGGCGTAGAACCGCATCTGGAACATCGCCTGATCCTGGTAGCGCGGATGGGGTGGCTTACCGGTCTTGTAGTCGACCACCCTGACCTCACCGGTCGGCGCCACGTCCACCCGGTCCAGGTACCCGTGGAGCGGGGTGCCGGACGCGGTGGAGGTGAGGAGGTACTGCTCACACGCCGCGGGGGAGAAGCGCCGGGGATCCTCGATCCCGTAGAGCGCGGACACCAACGCGGCGACCTCCGCCTCGAACTCCGCGCGGTCGACGAGGGGCACCACCTCGGCACCGCCGCCGACCGCGTAGAAGTGCTCCACCGCCGCGGGGACCAGTTTCACGGCACGCTCCGGGGCGCGTTCAGACTGCTCCAGTGCGTACAGGTCCTCGAGCACCGAGTGGACGACGGTGCCCAGTACCTGGGCGCGCGTCTTCGGTTCCGGGATCCTGTCGATCGCCTTGAGCCGGTAGAGCAGTGGGCACTGCCTGAAGTCCGCCGCGCGCGAGGCCGACAACGCCAGGGGCTTGCGTTCCGGCGGGGGTACGCCCTCCGGAGCGTCAGGGGAGGCCGGGGTACCACTGCCGCCGATTTCCAGGGGATCCGTCACACCTGGCAGGGTAGACAACCGGTCGGACAACCGGCCGCCGTCCCCTGGAGGTCCACTGTGCAGCGATCCGGCCCGTTCGTCATCGGCGACCGCGTCCAGCTCACCGACACCAAGGGACGCAAGTACACCGTCGTCCTGGTCGAGGGAGCCGAGTTCTTCACCCACCACGGTGCCGTCCGGCACGACGACCTGATCGGTACCCCGGAGGGGTCGATCGTCAGGTCGTCCGGGGATGCCGACTACCTGGCACTGCGTCCGTTGCTCACCGACTACGTCCTGTCCATGCCGCGAGGCGCCCAGGTGATCTACCCCAAGGACGCCGCACAGATCGTCCACGAGGGCGACGTGTTCCCCGGCGCACGCGTGCTCGAGGCCGGCGCCGGCAGCGGCGCCCTGACCTGTTCGCTGCTGCGCGCGGTTGGCCCCGGGGGTCGGGTGCTGTCGTACGAGATCCGCGAGGACCACGCCGAGCACGCCGAGCGCAATGTCCGCACCTTCTACGGTGAGCACCCGGACAACTGGGACCTGCGCATCGCTGACCTGGCCGAGACGTCGGTGGAGGCGTTGGGCGGACAGGTCGACCGCGTGGTGTTGGACATGCTCGCCCCGTGGGAGTGCCTGCCCACGGTGAGCGAGGTCCTCGTCCCCGGTGGGGTCCTGGTGGTGTACGTGGCCACCACCACCCAGATGTCGGACGTCGTGGAGGCCCTCCGGCGCCAGGAGTGCTGGACGGAGCCGCGGGCGTGGGAGTCGATCAACCGCGGCTGGCACGTCGTGGGCCTGGCCGTCCGCCCCGAGCACCGCATCCAGGGCCACACCGCGTTCCTGATCACAGCACGTCGACTGGCGGAGGGCGTGACCGCGCTCAAGCCCAGGCGCCGGGCCGGCAAGCACTGAGCCCGACCCGAGGACGCGCACTCACCCGCCCCCGCACCCCGGCGATAGGGTGGAGGTGACGACGACGAGGGTGTCGTCGGCGAGTCGGAGGGCAGGTGATGGCGGTGACCGAGGGACGTTCCCCGGAAGAGCGGGGCGGCGACGGCGTGACGCTGGACCGGGTCGAACTCGCGCGGCTGCGCAGGGCCGTCGACGAGGGGGCACGGTCGGACCGCGAGAAGTCGGTCAAGATCGACGCACTCGGGGCCCGCAACGTCAGGCTCGCCGAGCTCCTCAAGGACTCCCGCGATCAGCTGCAGGCCCTCAAGGGTGAGGTCGAGCGTCTCGGCACGCCGCCCAGTACCTACGGGGTCGTGTTGCGGGAACCGACGGACGCCGACACCGCGGAGGTCATGGCCGCCGGTCGACGGATGCGGCTCACACTCGCACCGGGGGTCGACGCCTCCGTCCTCTCGGCGGGCGTCACCGTCCGGCTGAACGAGGCCATGACCGTCATCGAGGCCTGTTCCGGACTCCCCGTCACCGGCGTCACCGCGGTCTTCCGGGACGTCCTGGCCGACGGGATGCGGGCCCGCGTGGTGATGGGCAACGACGAGGAGCACGTCGTCCACCTGGCGGACGGCCTGCGTGGGGGGCGGACCGCCGACCACCCGGCACCGGTGCGCCCGGGGGACGCGGTGCTGGTGGACCCCAAGGCCGCCGTGGCGTTCGAGGTCGTGCCCAAGGCCGAGGTCGACGAGCTCCTGCTCGAGGAGATCCCGATGGTCGAGTACTCCGACATCGGCGGTCTCGGCCCCCAGATCGAGCAGATCCGCGACGCCATCGAACTGCCCTTCATCCACCACGACCTGTACCGGGAGTTCCACCTGTCCCCGCCCAAGGGGGTACTGCTCTACGGCCCACCCGGATGCGGCAAGACACTGATCGCCAAGGCGGTCGCGCACTCCCTCGCCGACGCGGCCGCGAGGTTCCGGGGTGAGGACATCACGGAGGGTCGCCACCCCAACTCGTACTTCCTGTCCATCAAGGGTCCGGAACTGCTCAACAAGTTCGTCGGCGAGACCGAGCGGCACATCAGGTCGATCTTCGAGCGGGCGCGGGAGAAGGCGACCGAGGGCAACCCGGTCATCGTCTTCTTCGACGAGATGGACTCCATCTTCCGCACCCGCGGGTCGGGCATCTCCTCCGACATGGAGACCACGATCGTCCCGCAACTCCTCGCCGAGATCGATGGTGTGGAGGACCTGCGCAACGTCATCGTGATCGGCGCCTCCAACCGGGAGGACATGATCGACCCGGCGATCCTGCGCCCCGGCCGTCTCGATCTCAAGATCCGCATCGACCGACCGGACGCCGACGCCGCGGCCGACATCCTCGCCAAGTACATCACCCCCGACCTGCGCTTCGACCCGGACGAGGTCGGCTCGATGGATGGTGAGGACCACGTCCGGGGGCTCGTCTCCCGGATCGTCGACCGGCTCTACACCCGGGACGAGTCCACGACCTACGTGCATCTGGTCTACGCGTCGGGCCGCCGGTCGTCCCTGTACCTCGCGGACCTGACCTCCGGAGCGATGCTGCGCAACATCGTGGACCGGGCCAAGAAGCTCGCGATCAAGGACATCGTCCACGGCACCGGGCAGGGCCTCACCACCGACGACTTCCTCGACGCGGTGGACGCCGAGTTCGCGGAGAACACCGACCTGCCCAACACCTCCAACCCGCAGGAGTGGGCGCGGCTGACGGGCGTGCGCGGCGAACGCGTGGTCGAGGTCATCGTCCCGCATCGGAAGGACGACCGGTGACCCCCCGCGGCCGGGTGATCGGAACCGAGATCGAGTTCGGCATAGTCGCGGTGGGCCGGCCACTGCTCAGCTCGGTGGTCACCTCGACCCAGGTGGTCAAGGCCTACACCGACCCGGGCGAGGGCGGAGGGACGACCGACGGGACCCGCTGGGACTACGAGTCCGAATCGCCACTCCGCGATGCCCGTGGCTTCGACCTCGGATCCGCCCGCGCCTACGACCCGAGCGAGTTCGGGGTGACCAACCGGGTGCTGACCAACGGCGCACGCTTCTACGTCGACCACGCGCACCCCGAGTACTCGGGACCCGAGGTCGACTCCCCGATCGACGCGGTGATCTGGGACAAGGCGGGGGAGACGGTCATGCACCGGGCCGGCCGCGAGTCGTCCGCCGTCGAGGGGAACGCCGAGCTCAAGCTCTACAAGAACAACGTCGACGGCAAGGGCGCGTCGTACGGCGCCCACGAGAACTACCTCGTGCGTCGCGACGTCGACTTCGACGCCCTGACGATGAGCCTGGCGCCGCATCTGCTCTCCCGCCAGGTGTACTGCGGGGCCGGCCGCGTCGGCATCGGGCAGTACGGCGAGGAGACCGGGTTCCAGATCTCGCAACGTGCCGACTACATCGAGGTCCTCACCGGCCTCGAGACCACCCTTCGCCGCGGGATCATCAACACCCGCGACGAGCCGCACGCCCCGGATGAGACGTGGCGTCGTCTCCACGTGATCATCGGCGACGCCAACATGTCGGAGCTGGCCACCTATCTCAAGATCGGCACCACCTGCCTCGTGCTGGACGCGATCGAGGCGGGGATCGACTTCGCCGACCTCGTCCCGGTCGACCCCGTCGAGGCCGTCCACACCATCAGCCACGATCCGACCCTCACCGCCACCGTCGAACTGCCCGACGGCCGGGCGCTCACGGGGACCGCCCTCCAGCGGGAGATCCTCGCGCGCGTCTCGGCGCTGATCGGGGACGGCGCGGGGCGTCCGGCGTGGGCCGTCGAGGTGCTGGCCGAGTGGCGGGAGATCCTCGACGCGCTCGAGCAGAACCCCATGGCGTGCGCCGACCGGCTCGACTGGCCGGCCAAGCTCCGACTGCTGGAGGGGTTCCGGACGCGGGACTCCCTGGGCTGGGACCACGCGCGACTCGCCCTGATCGACGTCCAGTACCACGACATCGACCCGGACCGCGGACTCTACAACCGCCTGGTGGCCAAGGGCGCCATGCGCAGGATGGTCACCGAGACCCAGGTGGAGGCCGCGGTCACGACCCCTCCCGAGTCCACGCGGGCCTGGGCGAGGGGGCGCTTCCTGGCCGAACTCGGCGACCGCGTCCACGCTGCGGGATGGGATCACGTCGTCGTCGTCGATTCCCGCGGCGACCACCGTCACGTGGACCTGGCCGACCCGTACACGGGGACCCGCGAAGACTGCGACGCCGAACCGGACTTCCTCAGCCCGGACGGCCCGCCGTTTCGCTGAGCATCCCGTCCAACCCGCCCATCCCACCCACAGGAGTTCCACACCATGTCACAGATCCAGAAGAACGCCGGCGGTGCAGGCGAGTCCGACGACGAGGCCGGGCAGGTCGCCAAGCCCGCCCAGACGTCGTCCGCCGACTCCCTCCTCGACGAGATCGACGACATCCTCGAGACCAACGCCGAGGAGTTCGTCAAGTCCTACGTCCAGAAGGGCGGGCAGTAGGAAGCCATGATCCGTCGCATCGTCGGGATCGAGACGGAGTTCGGGATCACCAGCGTCGGGGGCGAGGGTTCGCGCTCGCTCGGGCCGGACGAGATCGCCCGGTACTTCTTCCGGCCCGTCGTCGAACGGTGGCGCAGTTCCAACGTGTTCCTGGAGAACGGGTCCCGCCTCTACCTGGACGTGGGTTCCCATCCCGAGTACGCGACCGCCGAGTGCGACGGCCTACGGCAGATCGTGGCCCACGACAGGGCGGGGGAGCGGATCATCGACGACCTCGCTGTCCACGCCGAACAGTCCCTCGCGGCCGAGGGGATCGACGCCAAGGTCTATCTGTTCAAGAACAACACCGACACCGTCGGTAACTCGTACGGATCCCACGAGAACTATCTGCTGGATCGCTCGACCCAGGTCAGGAGCATGGCCACCACGCTGCTGCCGTTCCTGGTGAGTCGGCAGCTGATCTGCGGCGCCGGCAAGATCCTGCCCGGGACCCCGGCCGGTGTGGGCATCTCCGAGGACGAGGGGCCGGCCTTCTGCTTCTCGCAGCGGGCCGAACACATGTGGGACGGCGTCTCCTCCGCCACCACCCGTTCGCGACCGCTCATCAACACCCGTGACGAGCCGCACGCGGACTCGACCCGGTTCCGGCGCATGCACGTGATCGTGGGCGACTCCAACATGATCGAGACCACCACGCTGCTCAAGGTGGCCAGCACCCGCCTGGTGCTGGAGTTGCTCGAGGCAGGGGTCGAACTGCGGCCGATGGCGATCGCCCATCCGGTCCGGGCGATCAGGGAGATCAGCCGCGACCTCACCGGTACCCGGCCGGTCGGGCTCACCGACGGCACCACGATGACCGCGCTGGAGATCCAGCGGGAGTTCCTCGCCGCCGTCCACCGCCACCTCGGGCGCGGTGGGTGGGAGCGGGACGACCGCCCCGACGTGGAGAAATGCGTGGCCCTGTGGGAGCGGGTCCTCGACGCGGTCGAATCCGGTGACCACGACTCGATCGCCGGAGACATCGACTGGGCCGCCAAGCTTCGTCTGATCCGACAGGTCCAGGCCAGGTCCGGAGCAGACCTCGACCATCCCAGACTCGCCCAGATCGACCTGACCTACCACGACATCCGACCGGGACGTGGGCTGCACTCGGTGCTCGAGCGCCGCGGCCTGGTCTCCCGGGTGGTGGGCGATCCCGAGATCGAGCGGGCCCGGCACACAGCGCCGGAGACCACCCGCGCGGCGCTGCGCGGTCGGTTCATCTCCGCCGCCACCGGAGCCGATCGGGACTACACCGTGGACTGGGTGCACCTGAAGGTCGCCGACGGCACTCTGCCCACGGTCGCCCTCACGGACCCGTTCGCGGCGGAGGACCCGCGTGTCGACGACCTGATCGCCGCGCTCGGGCGATAGCGTCCTGCCCGTGTCCACCTCGAAGTCGCAACGACTGGTCAACCTCGTCATCTGCCTGCGGTCGACCAGTGCCTACCTGTCCGCGGGCGAGATCCGCAGGATGGTCCAGGGGTACGACGACTGCGAGAACGAGGCGGCCTACCTGAGGATGTTCGAGCGGGACAAGCGGGAACTCCGCGACGTGGGCGTCCCACTCGAACAGGGGGCCTCGCTCGCGCCGGGATCTCCCGCCGGGTACCGGATCCCCGCCCAGGGTTACGAACTCCCGGAGATCACCCTCACCCCCGAACAGGCCGGCGTGTTGGCCGTGGCCTCCGAGGTCTGGCGCGAGGGGGAGCGGGCGGCGCGAGCCGACGGGGCGCTGGCCAAGCTCACCGCCGCGGGGATCGACCCGGTGCACGACGCCGGCGCGACCGTGTCGGTGGAGGACCCGGCCGAACTCGCGGCGGCCGCGATCGTCGCGGAGGCGGTAGCGGAGAGCCGCCTCCTCACGTTCTCCCACACCCCGGCCGGAGCCACCGAGCCTAGCGCGCGGAGAATCGAGCCGTGGTGGACCGGTTCCCGGCACGGCAACTGGTACGTGGTCGGACACGACCTCGACCGCGGCGAACCCCGTACTTTCCGCCTGGTGCGCGTCTCGGACGTCCGGGTGGGCCAGGCCCGACGGACGGTCCCGGTCCCGCGGACCACCGAGGTGTTGGCACTCCTCGACGACGCCATCGCCCGCCTGAACCCGGTGGTGGACGCCACGGTGTGGGCGGCGGACGGCCACGCCGCCGAACTCCGGGCGATGGCCCGCGGCGCCGGGCCGGCGGACCGGTTCGGACGCACCGGTGCCGACCTGGAGGTGAGTGCCCCCCTGGGTGAGCTCTCGTCGATGGTCGCCTCACAGGGCGCTGACGCCGTCGCCCTCCGCCCCGCCGAACTGCGCGTCCGCGTGGTGACCATCCTCACCGCCGCTGAGGAGGCCGTCCGATGAGCCCCCGTGCCGTTCCACTGGCGACGCTGCTCAGCGTGGTCCCGTACTTCCACACCCGGGGCGCTGTGCCGGTGGCCGAAGCCGCCCGGGACCTCGGCATGACGGAGAAGCAACTGCGGGACGCGCTCTGGCAGCTGTGGTCCTGCGGACTTCCCGGTTACGGACCGGGTGACCTCATCGACCTCGCCTTCTCCTCCGAGGATCTCGACGACGCCGAGTTGGTCGAGGTGACGTTCACCGCGGGGATCGACCGGCCCGTCCGGCTCACCGCCGCAGAGGCGGTCACCCTCGAGACCGGACTCGCGATCTTCCTCGATCATCCCGAGGTGGTCGACCAGACCGCCCTGCGCGATCTCCTGCAGACCCTCCGCACCGCGGCCGGTGTCGAGGCGAGGGCGGAGGATGACGCCCGCCCGGACACCACCACTCCGGATGCCGATGTCGTCCGCACCGCGGTCCACCACGGACTCGCACTGCGGTTCGTCTACCACTCGGCCAGCTCGGACACCTCCACCACCCGCGTGGTCGACCCCGCGCGCCTCTCCGTGGCCGACGGCCACTCCTACGTCCACGGCGTGGACCGCGGGGCGGGCCAGTGGCGGACGTTCCGCACCGACCGGATGAGCGGGGTCGAGGAGGTCGGTCCGCGCCGGGCGCTCGGACCGGAACCCCAGGACGACGGCGAGGGTGGCGTCCTCCTGGAGCGGGCCGTCGTCCCCGCGGCCGCGGCGTGGTTCCTCGACGAGTTCGGATTCCACGACGTCGTCCGGCGACCGGACGGTGACCTGGATGTCTCGATCGCCTACCACGACCGCGCGTGGCTGCTGAGGTTCCTGCTCGGGCACGCCGACGTGGTCACCCCCTCGGACCCGGGAATGGCCGCCGAGATCGCCGCCCGTGCCACTGCGGGCCTCTCGCTCTACTCGGCAGGCGACGACTCGACATCGTCGACGTGAAATCGCGGTGAACCCGCTGGTCACCACGTATTCACCCAGGGACCGCGGCAACGCATGTCGCCCGGGGTGCGTTAGCATGGGCGTGTTGTCCCACAAACGGAGGTTGACATGGGTGCGTTGAGCATCTGGCACTGGCTCATCGTCCTGGCGGTGGTGCTGATTCTCTTCGGCTCCAAGAAGCTCCCCGACGCGGCCCGCGGGCTCGGACGGTCGATGCGGATCTTCAAGTCGGAGATCAAGGAGATGCAGAACGACGACAAGCCGGTCGAGCCGGAGGCGCTCACCCAGGCCGGCCAGCCGAACGCCGCGCAGTACGTCCAGCCGCAGGCGCATCCCCAGCAGGCCCAGCCGCAGGCGCAGGGGTACCCGCAGGCCCCGCAGCAGCCGTACCAGCAGCCCCAGGCCCCGCAGCAGCCGTACCAACAGCCCCAGGGTCAGCAGCCGCAGCAGCCGGGTCAGCCCCAGCAGCCGTACCAACAGCCCCAGGGTCAGCAGCCGCAGCAGCCGGGTCAGCCCCAGCAGCACTTCGACCCCACCGCTCCGTACGACGGCGGCACCGGCCCGCAGCGGTAGTAGGCCACCTCACCGATGACGCAGACCGGACCGGAGAAGACCGGCGCCACCCCCGGGGGAGGCGCCGGTCGGTTGCTGTCCAAGCGCAAGCGCCGGCCCCGGAACCCCGACGGCACGATGCCGCTCATCGAGCACATCTACGAGCTCCGCACGAGGCTGCTCATCGCCATCGCGGCGATCGTGGTGACGCTGGGCTTCGGTTTCTGGTGGTACGGCAGCGGGTTCCTCGGGATCCCCTCGCTCGGCGAGATCCTCACCGGCCCGTACTGCGACATCCCACCCGGTGCCCGGCTCCAGCTGGGCGACTCGGGGGACCAGTGCAGACTCCTCGCCACCGGCCCCTTCGAGCAGTTCATGCTCCGTCTCAAGGTGGCCGCGACCGCCGGGATCGTCCTCGCCAGTCCGGTCTGGCTCTACCAGCTCTGGGCATTCATCACGCCCGGTCTGCACAAGAACGAGAAGCGGTACGGGATCGCCTTCACGTTCCTCGCCGCCGTGCTGTTCATCGGCGGCGCCGTGCTGGCCTACATCGTGATCGTCTTCGCCCTCGAGTTCCTGCTGTCGATCGGCGACAACGTCCAGACCACGGCGCTGTCCGGTACGCAGTACTTCACCTTCCTCATCCAGTTGATCCTGATCTTCGGGGTGAGTTTCGAGATCCCGTTGCTCATCGCGATGCTCAACGTCGCCGGCGTGCTGAAGTACGAGGTCCTCGCCAGGTCCCGTCGCGGGATCATCATGGGCATCTTCGTCTTTGCCGCTGTCGCGTCGCCCGGGCAGGACCCGTTCTCGATGCTGGCGCTCGCCGGGGCGGTGTGCGTATTGGTGGAGTTGTCCATCCAGTTCGCCCGCATCCACGACAAGCGCAAGAGCAAGAAGCGCGAGGACTGGCTCGAGGTCGACGACGAGTCCGCGTCACCGCTGGGTCCCTCCGATCGGCTCGACGGCTCCGGTGCGGTCCGGTCCACGGGCCCCCTGTCCACACCCGAGCCACTCGCTGGTTCACGGCCCCTCCAGGCGCCGTCGGGTGGGGCGATGTATGACGACACGCTCTGACCCGCACGACTCGGGCACCCTGCTCGAGTCGTTCCTCCACGCGGAGGGTTTCGACCCGGACCCCTTCCAACTCGAGTCGTTCACCGCGCTCGACGCGGGTCGCAACCTCCTCGTCTCCGCCCCCACCGGGTCGGGCAAGACTCTCATCGGCGAGTACGCGGCCCACCGGGCGATGGCCGGCGGCGGCCGGTGCTTCTACACCACGCCCGTCAAGGCGCTGAGCAATCAGAAGTTCCGGCAGTTCCGCCATCGGTTCGGACCCGAGAACGTGGGGCTTCTCACCGGGGACCACTCCATCGACGCCGACGCCCCGGTGGTGGTGATGACCACCGAGGTCCTGCGGAACATGATCTATTCCGGGTCCTCCGCCCTCCACGATCTGGACTGCGTGGTCATGGACGAGATCCACTACCTCGGGGACCGGTCGCGAGGTGTGGTGTGGGAGGAGATCATCCTCACCCTCGATCCGGCGGTTCGACTGGTGGGACTGTCGGCGACGCTGAGCAACACCGAGGAGCTCGGGGACTGGATCAGCGAGATCCGGGGGGACACCGCCGTGGTGCTCTCCGATCACCGACCCGTTCCGCTCGCGCACATGCTCTACACGGACGGTGACCTGGTCCCGATCCGCGCGGCAGCCGATCAACGCCGACGTAACCGCGGGGGATACCACGACGAGCGGGTCGCGGCCCGGCCCCGGGCCCAGTGGGCGCGGCGCCAGGACGTCATCGAGAAGCTCGACGACGAACGTCTGCTTCCCGCGATCTACTTCGTCTTCTCCCGGGCGGGGTGCGACGGGGCGGTGTCGCAGATGCTGCGGGCCCGCTTGCGGTTGACGACGGGGGAGGAGTCCCGGCGGATCGCCTCCCACGTCGACGCCGCATGCGCGCAGGTTCCCCGGCACGACCTCGACGCACTCGACTTCAGTGCCTTCCGGTCCGGACTGGTCAGTGGCATCGCCGCCCATCACGCAGGGATGCTGCCGCTGTTCCGGACCATCGTGGAGGAATTGTTCTCGGCCGGTCTGATCAAGATCGTGTTCGCCACCGAGACCCTCGCCCTGGGCATCCACATGCCGGCGAGGGCGGTCGTGCTGGAGAAGACGACCAAGTTCAACGGCGACACCCACGCCATGCTCACCTCTGCGGAGTACTCGCAGATCACCGGCCGCGCCGGCCGGCGCGGGATCGACACCAAGGGCACCGCGGTGGTGCTGGACCAGCCGGAACTCGACCTGGACGCGCTGTCGGCGTTGGTGGACACCCCGCGATTCCCCTTGCGCAGTGCGTTCACCCCCGACTACTCCATGGCCGTCAACCTCGTGGAGCAACTCGGCGTGGCGGAGGCCACCTCTCTGATCGGCCGGTCGTTCGCGCAGTTCCAGACCGACCGCACGCTGGTGTCCCGGTCGCGGGCCGTGGAGCGCAGGGTGGACGAACGGGACCGGATGCGGGCGGACCTGGAGGACGCCGGCGGGGATTCGCATCTCGACGAGTACATGTCGCTCCGTGCGGACCTCAGCCGACTGGAGCGGTCCACCGAGAAGGCGACCCGTGATGACCGGCTGGAGTCCGTGCGTGCGGCGATGCTCAAGCAGACCGCGGGTTCGGTCATCACCGTGGGCCGCAAACGATTCGGCATGGTCGCCACCGTGTTGCAGGTGCGCACCGACATCCCCGCCGACCCGGCGCTGCTGTGCCTGACCGACACCGGCTGGACCGGCTGGCTGCGGCAGCAGGACTTCGCGGCGCCCCCCGTTCCGGTCGGGAGGGTGGACCTGCCCCGGGGCCGACGAAAACTCGACGGACGCGCCAAGCGGGCACTGGTCCAGCGCATGGAGGGGCTCCGGGGTAAGGCCCGGGGTCGGATGAAGAACGCCGGCGGCAAGCCCGTCCGCAAGGACCCCCGTATCGCCTCGGCCCGACGTGCCGTCCGCCAGCACCCGCTGCACGAGGACCCGCGAATCGAAAAGCTGGCACGGCTCCACGAACGCTGGGCCCGCGCGGCGTCGGACGTCGCCGCACTCACCGCGGAGGTGGAGTCCGACTCCGATTCACTGGCTCGTCGCTTCCGGAGGATCGTCGGACTGCTCGAGCACCTGGGCTACCTCGAGGAACGAGACGGTGCGATCCGCGCCACCGAGGCCGGCCGTCTACTCGCCGGCGTACACACCGAGCAGGACCTGTTCGTGGCCGAGTGCCTCCGACGCCGCGTGTGGGTCGGGCTCGACCCCGCCGGTCTCGCGGCGGTGATCGCCACCGTCGTGGCTCACCCCCGGAGTGACTCGGCGGTCAGCGAACCCTCCGACGAGAGCCTGCGCGCCGCCCTCGCCGAGACCGAACACGTCGCAGCCGACGTCGCCGCGATCGAGAAGGACCATCAGTTGCCGTCGACCCCGGACCTCGACGCCGGGCTCGCACCCGTCCTTCACCACTGGGTGTCGGGTGGCGCGCTCTCGTCGATCCTCGCCGCCTCGTGGCAGGAGGGCGTCGAACTCACCGCCGGAGACTTCGTGCGCTCGGCCCGGCTCGTGGTGGACGTCCTGGCCCAGGTCGGGCAGGTCGCCGAGCCAGAACTCGCGCGGACCGCACGCTCGGCCGTGGGTTCCCTGCGCCGCGGGGTCGTGCTCGACCACATGGCCTGAGCCCGCCCGACGGCCCGTCGACCAGGCCTTATCGGGTTAGATGAGCCAAACCTGTCACAGCTCGGTTTCAGCGCGCCGGGCTAGGTTCTCAGGCGTGAACACGATCGCCGGATTGCCCGCCCATCCTCTCCTCGTCCACGGAGCCGTCGTCCTGCTCCCGCTCGCCGCGCTCGTCGTGGTCGCCTACGCCGTCTGGCCCGCGGCCCGCGCCCGGATCGGCGTCGTCGCCCCGGCCCTCGCACTGATCGCCGCCGTGGCCGCCAAATTGGCAGAGGATGCCGGGGAGTCGCTGGAGCGCCTCGTCGAGAAGCTCCCTGACGCCGACCAGGCGGCGATGAACGCGCACGCCGAACTCGGCGAGCAGACTGTCCTCGCCGCGGCGGCGCTCGTCCTGGTGGCACTCGCGCTGTACCTGGTCCACGGCGCCCCGGCGGCTCGCCTGCGCGACCGCATCCGGCTCCTGGAGGCGCCGTGGGTCGGGATCGTCGGTGCGGTCGTCGCCGTGATCACCGCGGTGGTCGTCGTGTACCTCACCATCGACGCCGGTCACACCGGGGCGAGCATGGTGTGGTCCGACCTCACCTCTTGAGCAGGTGCGCCCCGCGCGGGGATTCGACGGAACGTCAGTCGGTGACGAGCACCGAGGTCGCCTCGACCAGCCTGCTGATCGCCCGGGACTGTCCCGTGGTCTCACCCAGAGCGTCTAACCGCTCGCGGTCCACCGGCCCGCGCCGGCCGTCGACGTCACCCTCGAACTCCAGCTCGAACCCTCGCCCACGCAGCCGAACCACGCCACGTGCGGCGGTCAGATAGTCGGCGGACTCGAGCACCGCCTTGCGCTGCCGAGCGCTGAGTCCCGACCCCTCGTCCGCGGCCGCCGCCATGATCCCGTCGAGGTCCCCGTATTCCCGGAGCAGGGTCGCGGCGGTCTTCGCGCCGATCCCCGCCACCCCCGGCAGCCCGTCGGAGGCGTCCCCCACGAGCGCCGCGTAGTCCGCGTACACGCCCGCGTCCTCGCCCACGGGGAGGTCGAACCGCTCAGCGACCGACTCGGGGGTGTACGCCACACGTTTACGCATCCCGGCCCCCACGTACACGACCGTGGTGCTCGCCGACGCCAACTGGAACAGATCGCGGTCACCGGTCACCACCAGCACCTCGCGATTGCGGTCCGCCAGCTCGGCCAGCACGTCATCGGCCTCGGCGTCGGCTGCCGACGCCTGCGTGATGCCCGCCGCGGCGAGGATCTCCCGTATCGCGCCGACCTGCGGGTGGAGTGAGGCGGGCGCGTCCTCCCCGCCGTCGTCACCGACGCGGTGGGCCTTGTACGACGGCAACAACTCCACGCGCCAGTCGGGGCGCCACTCACGGTCCAGGGCCGCCACCAGACCGGTCGGCGAGTACTCCTCGACCAGCACCGACACCATGTCGCAGAACCCCCGCACGGCGTTGGTCGGGGCGCCGTCGGGTCCGGTGATCTTCTCCGGTACCGAGTGGAACGCGCGGAACCACAGCCCGGCGCTGTCGAGAACCATGAGCGGGCCCTGGGACACCGCGCCTCCTCGGGTCGAGTGTGGGCCGTGGATCGACCTGGCGTCAGAATAGTCCTCCCCGTGGGCGGGCGAGGCGACAGCGGGCGGCGGGGCGGCGGCACGACCGGGACGACCTCGATCCCCGACGACCTAGTGTGAGGGGATGAGCACAGGACCCTCGGACATCCACGCCCGACGACTGACGGCGGTGCGTGATCGCGCGCGTGAGCTCGGCGTCGACCACGTGGTGGTGTACTCGGGTGAGGACATGTCCTACCTCACCGGCGAGCGCATGGACTCCCACGAGCGGCTCACGGCGCTGGTCGTGCCCGTCGGCGACGGAACGCCCCTCCTCGTGCTCCCGGCCCTCGAGCTCACCGGCGTCACCCGCCGGGCCGCCGACCGGGTGGGCGCCGAGATCCACCCGTGGGCGGACGGGACGGACGCGGTCCCGCTCGTGGCGGGCACGGTGTCAGGCCGGATCGCCGTCTCGACCGCGCTGCCCGCCCTCCATCTCGTCCCGCTCCAGATGGGCGTCGACGGCGAGGTGATCCTGGCCTCGGAGGTGATCGACCACGTGCGGGCCGTCAAGACACCGCACGAGGTCGACGAACTCGCGGAGGCCGCCCGTCGCATCGACGCGGTCCACGCGCGGATGGGGGAGTTCCTCCGCGTCGGTCGCACCGAGGCACAGGTGGGTGAACTCATCACCGTTGCCATCGAGCAGGAGGGGCTCACCCACGCCGAGTTCGTGATCGTCGGTTCCGGACCCAACGGCGCCGACCCCCATCACGGGGTCTCCGACCGGGTGATCGAACAGGGGGACATCGTCGTGGTGGACATCGGGGGACCGCTCGAGAGCGGCTATCACTCGGACTGCACCCGTACCTACTCGATGGGCACGCCTGACCCGGGGGTGGCTGAGGCGTACTCGGTGCTGGAGGAGGCGCAGCGGCTGGCCCGGGAGGCCGTGCGACCCGGCGTCGCGATCGGCGAGGTCGACGCCGCGGCCCGCGGTCACCTCGCGGCCGCGGGGCTCGGCGAACTCTTCATCCACCGCACCGGACACGGGATCGGTCTGGGCCTGCACGAGCCGCCGTTCGTCGCCCCCGGAGCCGACACCGTGTTGGCGGAGGGCATGACGTTCTCCGTCGAGCCCGGGATCTACACGGCGGGCGGGTGGGGTGCCCGTCTCGAGGACATCGTCGCGGTGACCGCGGACGGCCGGCGCGACCTGAACACCGGTGAGAGGGGACTGCGGGTCCTCTGACCTCCTGCCCGGGTCCACCCTGGTCCACCCGCCGCGAAATCCGCTACCCGGCTGCGTGATCCGCTATCCGATTCCGGGTAGCGGATGTGGAGTCGCGGTGGCGGATTCGGGGGGAGGGGTGGAGGCGGTGATCAGCGCCAGGCTCAGTCGGACCGCGGGTCCGCTAGCCGACGCCGGACCCGGTGAACATCTGGGCGGAGCCCAGCACGCGGTCCACCTCGATCGCCACGACCACCCGCTCGGGATTCGGCTTCGGTTCGCGGTAGCGCAGCCCGTAGCGGCGCTCGCCCTCGCGGATCGAGGCCTCATCGGTGAGCAGCCGCGCCGACCCCTCGAAGGTCAGCCAGCGGCCCCGGTCGACGTGGGAGACCGCCGCCCGCCCGCCGCGCGCGGCGTTGCGCGCCTTCTGCGAACCCCGACGGGTGATCACGCGTGCCAAGCCAGACTCGGGGTCGATGGTGAAGCCAACCGCGACCACGTGCGGT
>JBKBUP010000319.1:0-2181 GCA_046289795.1 Dietzia sp.
GAAGTTCTGGCCCAGACCGAATCCCTTGATGGTGTGCGCGAGGATCACCGTGGGTCGGCCGGTGTGCTCGAGTGCCGCCTTGTACGCGGCGTGGATCTTGCGGTAGTCGTGGCCTCCGCGGCGCAGTGCCCAGATGTCCTCGTCGGACAGGTCCTCGACCAGCTTGGCGGTGCGCGGGTCACGACCGAAGAAGTGCTCGCGGATCCAGGCGCCGTCGTTGGCGCGGAACGTCTGGTAGTCGCCGTCGGAGACGGAGTTCATGAGCGAGACGAGCGCGCCCTCGGTGTCCTTGTCGAACAGCGCGTCCCACTCGCGTCCCCACACCACCTTGATGACGTTCCATCCGGCGCCGCTGAAGTACGACTCCAGCTCCTGGATGATCTGCCCGTTGCCGCGGACCGGTCCGTCGAGGCGCTGCAGGTTGCAGTTGATGACGAAGGTCAGGTTGTCCAGGGCGTCGTTCGCGGCCACCTGGAGGGCGCCCCGCGACTCGACCTCGTCCATCTCGCCGTCGCCGAGGAACGCCCACACGTGCTGCTGCGAGGTGTCCTTGATCCCGCGGTTGTCCAGGTAGCGGTTGAACCGCGCCTGGTAGATGGCGTTCAACGGGCCGAGGCCCATCGAGACGGTGGGGAACTCCCAGAACTCGGGTAGCGAGCGGGGGTGGGGGTAGGAGGGGAGGGACCGGCCCGGGTGGCTCTTCTCCTGCCGGAATCCGTCGAGGTCGTGCTCGCGGAGGCGACCCTCGAGGTAGGCGCGGGCGTACATGCCGGGTGAGGCGTGCCCCTGGAAGAAGATGTGGTCGCCGCCCCCGGGATGGTCCTTGCCGCGGAAGAAGTGGTTGTAGCCGACCTCGTAGAGCGGGGCCGCACCCGCGTAGGTGGAGATGTGGCCGCCCACGCCGATGCCGGGACGCTGGGCGCGGTGCACCATGATGGCCGCGTTCCAGCGGATCCAGCGCCGGTAGGTGCGCTCGACCGACTCGTCTCCCGGGAAATCGGGTTCGAGACTGGTGGGGATCGTGTTGACGTAGTCCGTCGAGGTGAGTGCGGGCAGGGGAACGCGCTGCTTGGAGGCGCGTTCGAGCAGCCTGAGCATGAGGTAGCGCGCCCGCTCTGGGCCTGCCTCGGCGAGCAGGCCGTCGAGCGAGTCCATCCACTCCTGCGTCTCCTCGGGGTCCGAATCCGCGAGGTAGGACGCGACCCCCTCCCGGAGGACCGGCACGTTGGTGGGCGCGGAACCATCCCTGGTACCTACGGTCTCGGTCATGCGTCTCGTCCTCACTTCTGCGATACGTATAGCGGCGACCCGGTGGGGTCACCACACATGTCGGGGTGCAGTGTCCGGCCGACCGCACGCGCCGCGGGTGTGGGGCGGATCGCGAGGTCGACCGGCCACGGGCCGTCGTCGGCCCATGACTGCTTCTGATTGTGCCCCAAAGCGTGATGCGCGACACGGGGCTGTGGCCGGACCGCCTAAATAGGCGGTAGTCGTTTCCCGTGGAAGGGTGCGCGGGTAGTGTTCCTGGTCAGCGAAAGACCAAGACGAATAAAGTCGGATACGAGGGAGGAACACCACGGTGGTCGCCGCGGCGAACCAGCAGGACGGGGCGGATCAGATTGCTGGTCAGCTCGAACTGACGAAGGACATGCTCGTTCAGGAGGTCGGATGGGATTCCGACTGTGACGAGGCGATCAGTGAGGCCGTCGAGGATGCCGTCGGGTCGGAACTGCTGGAGGAGGATACCGACGAGGTCGTCGACGCAGTCCTGCTCTGGTGGCGCTCCGGTGACGGCGACCTGGTGGACAGGCTCATGGACGTCGTGACCCCGTTGGCGGAGGAGGGTTCCGTATGGGTCCTCACCCCCAAGACGGGGAACGACGGACACGTGGAACCCTCGGTCATCGCCGAGTCGGCCCAGACCGCCGGGATGCTCCAGACCCGCACAGCGGCCCTCGGGGACTGGGCGGGAAGCCGCCTGGCGCTGCGTAAGAACAGCATCCCGCGGAAGTGACCGCCGCCCCGGGGATGCCCGTCCGCCCGGCGGTCGAGCATCACCGAGGGTGCGTTATCTGACGAACACCGGCGCGCCGGAAGCGCCGGTGTTCTCGCGCGCGTAGCTCAGCGGTTAGAGCTCTGGTCTTACACACCAGCGGTCGGGGGTTCGATTCCCTCCGCGCG
>JBKBUP010000320.1:0-2178 GCA_046289795.1 Dietzia sp.
ACGTGTTCTAATGTGCATCGGCCGTCGGCCGGTGTCCGGGCCGGGTGCACCGGTGATGACGAGACGAGGAGTGTCCGTGACGGCTCAGAGCAGCACGTTCGACGCAGAGTTCGATGTGGTTGTCGTGGGATCGGGCGTCGCGGCGCTCTTCGGTGCGGCCGCGGCGGCATCGCGAGGCCTCACCACCTGCCTCATCGAGAAGACGGGCCGTTTCGGTGGCACCTCCGCGTACTCCGGCGGTGCGGTGTGGCTGCCCGGCAACGCCGTCCTCGCCCGCGACGGGCTCGAGGACTCCGTCGAGACGGGCCGCACCTACTTCCGGGCCGTGGTGGGTGACCGGACCGACCACGACCTCCAGGACGCCTACCTGAACACCGGTCCGATGGTCGTCGACTTCCTGCAGGACGAGTTGGGTATCCCCACACGGTTCCAGGCGTTCCCCGACTACTTCGACGCACCCGGCCGGCAGGAAGCGGGACGCAGCATCTACCCCAAGCCGATCAGGGGCGAAGAGGTGGGGGAGCGCACCGGTGACATCCGTTCCTCCGTCCCGTCAGACCAGTTCGGTGCCCCCGAGGACACCACGAAGCTGGAGGGTGGCCGTGCCTGGGTCGCCCGGCTCGTACTGGCGTTGGACGCGATGCAGACCGCCGAACTGAGGTTGTCCACTGCGGCGGAGGCACTCATCCGGGACGACGACGGACGGGTCGTGGGGGTCGAGGTGCGTGATGACTCGGGTGTGCGGCTGATCGGCGCGCGGCGTGGTGTACTCGTGGCCGCCGGCGGCTTCGAGCGGTCGTCGGAGTTGCGCGACCGCTGGCAGCGGATGCCGACCGCCGACTGGTCGGCCTCCCACCCGGATACCGGTTCCGGCGACGCGGTCCGCATGTTCGAGGAGGTCGGTGCCCGGCTCGATCTGTTGGACCAGTCGTGGTGGTGCCCGGCGACCCTGTTCCCCAACGGGCACGCGGCGTTCACACTCGGTTTCCGCTCCGGGATCATCGTCGACGGCACCGGCCGACGCTTCGGCAACGAACTCCTGCCGTACGACCAGATGGGCCGGAGAATGCATGCCCGGATGGACGACGGGGCGGGCGAGGAGTTCTGGTTCGTCTTCGACGACGCCGAGGCGGGTGGATACCCGGCGATCTGCGTCCCCGCCCCGGATTCCGAGCAGTTGCGCGAGGCCGGACTCTGGCACACCGCGGGGTCGATCGGTGAACTCGCGGACGCTATCGGTATCGATCCGGACGCCCTCGGTGAGAGCGTCGCGCGCTTCAACGGCTTCGCCGATCAGGGCAGGGACGACGACTTCGGGAGAGGCGAGGACCCGTACGGGCGCTTCTTCCTCGGCGCCTCAACCCCCGAGGAGTGCCTGCGGCCACTGGGTGGCGAGCGGCTCCACGCCGTCCGGCTGGTCCTGGGGGACCTGGGCACCAAGGGCGGCGCCGTGATCGACCCGAACGGGTCCGTCGTCGGGACCGACGGTGCACCGATCCCGGGCCTGTACGCCGCCGGGAATTCGTCGGCTTCGGTATCCGGTGAGGCCTATCCGGGTCCCGGGGTTCCACTGGGATCGGGAATGACGATGGCGTTCCGAGCCGTCGCCGACATGGCCGGGCAGCCGATCCCGGTGAACCCCTGACCGGTCAGCTCGTGACCGGTGGAGCAGCGGCCCACTCGAGGAACTCGGTCACCGAGATGACGGGCTTGTCCCACTTCCGAGCGTTGCGCGCCTTACTCGACTGACTGGCGATCTCGGCCACGACGAGGGCGTCGCAGCGGGTCCTGGTCACGTTTCCGACCGGGACCAACCCGCGGGCCACGGCCAAGGACTCCATCTCGCCGCGGGAGAGCAGGTTCCCCGAGGGATCGAGAGCGCTGCCGGTGAAGCACACCCGGGTCCCCGGCACCAGGACCTCACCGGCGAGCGCCGACCCGGTGGCCTCGAGCCCGTCGGCGAGGTCCGGGCCCAGGAGGTCGCCGACCCGCCGGAGCCTCGTCATGGTCTCGGCGTCGAGGGTGACCCGCTCCGCGGCGGTACGGATCTGCTGGGCGACCAGCGCCCGCGCTCCGGCCTCGAGATCGCGGTCTCCGGCGAAGAGGAACTCCTCCTCGTCGTCCCCGTCCGGCCCGTCACGCGGGTCGCGTAGGCCCAGCAGGGTCGCCCCCACCTCG
>JBKBUP010000321.1:0-2147 GCA_046289795.1 Dietzia sp.
GTTCGGGAGCGGTGGTCAACGCGCTGCTCGTGCCGTACCTGCTCTCGGCCGTCCGGATGGCCGAGTCCGGCTTCGCCACCCCGGAGGACATCGACAAGGCCATGGTGCTGGGGTGCGCCCACCCCATGGGCCCGCTCTCCCTGGCCGACCTCGTGGGCCTGGACACCGTCAAGGCGATCGCCGACTCGATGTACACAGAGTTCAGGGAGCCGCTGTACGCCCCGCCGCCCCTGCTGTTGCGCATGGTCGAGGCCGGGCGGTTGGGCAAGAAGAGCGGCCACGGCTTCTACCGCTACGACGTCCCCCGCGCGGCTACCCGACCCGCCCGCTGACCGCCGTGGCCCCGCCGGATCGCGTGTCGCGGCGAGATGGCGGACGCTCGCGTCCCGGGCCCGCGGAGCTCGAACGCTCGCACCTCGCGCTCAGCCGCGCGTCCAGCGTGCTGGGCTACCCCAGGATCGGCCCGCGCCGCGAGCTCAAACGCGCGCTCGAACGGTACTGGCACGGCGACGGCACCCGGTCCGAACTCCTGGCCGTGGGGCGCCGGATCCGGGAGTCGACCTGGCAGGAGCTCCGGGACAAGGGGCTCACGCAGATCCCGGGCAACACCTTCTCCTTCTACGACCACGTCCTGGACGACGCCCTGCTCGTGGGCGCCGTACCGCACCGGTTCCGCGACCTGGTCGAGGGCCTGTCCCCGCTGGACACCCAGTTCGCACTGGCCCGCGGCGGCGCGGACATGGCGCCACTGGAGCTGGTCGCGCTGCAGGGAACCCCGTATCACTACCGCCAGACCGAGTTCGAGGACTCCTCCGTCCTGGGCCTGCGGCCGGGAGAACTGCTGGCCGAGGTCGCCCGAGCACACGAGCTGGGGATCGACATCCGGCCCGTGATCACCGGCCCGGTGTCGCTGCTGCTGCTGAGCAAGCCCGCACCCACCGCCGCTCCCGACTTCAGGCCGATCGCGCTGCTCGACCGGGTGCTCGACCAGTACGAGGCGCTGTTGGGGGCGCTGGCGGAGGCGGGCGTGACCTGCGTGCAGTTCGACGAGCCGTGCATGACCATGGAGCGCACCCCTCACGAACTCGATCGGTTGCGCCATGCCTACGACCGGCTGTCCGCGGTCCCCACGCGTCCGCGGATCCTGGTGACGGGGCAGTACGGGGACCTGGGTGAGGCGCTGCCCGCGCTCGCGTCCACGGGGATCGAGGCGCTCGGTCTGGATCTGGTGCACGGGTACCGGCCCGCCGATGAGCTCGCGGCGATCCCGGGACTGGCCGGCAAGCGGCTCTATGCCGGGGTGGTCGACGGTCAGAACGTCTGGCGGACCGACAAGTTCGCGGTCCTGGACTATCTGAGGGAACTCAAGGCCACGTTCGCGGACCTGGTGGTGTCGACCTCCTGCACGCTGCTCCACGTCCCCTACGACGTCCGGGCCGAGGTGGACCTGCCGGCGGAACTCGAGGACTCGCTGGCCTTCGCCGAACAGAAGGTCGCGGAGGTGGTGTCGCTGGCCGACGCCCTGGTCGACGGACCCACGCCGCGCTGGCGCCCGTTGCCGGTGCGGCCCAGTGCGCGTCGGGAGGACGTCCGGTCCAGGACGTCGCGGGTGGACGACGACGACAGGGTCCGCATGCCCTATGCGCAGCGGGCCCCTCTGCAGGCAGGGCGGCTGGGTCTGCCGATCCTTCCCACCGCGACCCTCGGCTCGTTCCCGCAGACCGTGCAGATCCGGAGAGCCCGCCGGGACCTGGCCGACGGCCGGATCGACTACGAGCGCTACCGCGAGTACCTGCGGGAGGAGATCGCCTCGCTGATCCGTCTGCAGGAGGACATCGGCCTGGACGTGCTGGTGCACGGCGAGGTCGAGCGCAACGACATGGTGCAGTACTTCGCGGAACTGCTCGACGGGTTCGCCGCGACCCGGTACGGGTGGGTGCAGTCCTACGGGTCCCGCTGCGTGCGACCGCCGATCCTCTACGGGGACGTCGCCCGGCCCGCGCCGATGACGGTCGAGTGGACTGGGTACGCACAGACGCTCACCGACCGACCGGTCAAGGGGATGGTGACCGGACCGGTGACGATGCTGGCACGGTCCTTCTGCCGGACCGACCTCGCGTTGCCCGAGGTGGCCACCCAGTTGGCCC
>JBKBUP010000322.1:0-2133 GCA_046289795.1 Dietzia sp.
ACCACTGTGCAAGCGGCAGGTCGTCTCGGGAACCTACTACCGGGCCATCACCGCCCCCAATGCCCAGCTGGTCACGGGGCCGATAGCCGAGGTGACGCCCACCGGAATCCGTACCGGCGACGGCACCCACCACGAGGTCGACGTGATCGTGCTGGCCACGGGTTTCCGCACACACGAGTACATGCGCCCCATGCGGATCACCGGCCGGGACGGACGGAGTCTCGACGAGGCCTGGGCGGGCGGTCCGCGCGCGTACCGGATGACCGCGATCCCGGGGTTCCCCAATCTCTTCACCGTCCTCGGCCCCAACTCTCCGACCGGGTCGATCTCACTGCAGTTCTCGGCGGAGCTCACCTCCCGATACATCGCACAGTGGATCGAGCGGTGGCGGCGCGGTCGGTTCGACGCGGTCGAGGTGACGGAGCGGGCGACCGACGAGTTCGCCCGTGCGGTGGGTGCGGCGATGGGGCCGACGGTGTGGAACACCGGGTGCACGTCCTGGTACCAGACCGCCGGCGGTGAGATCGATCTGTGGCCCTTCAACCGGAAGCGGATGGAGGAGATGCTCGACCAGCCGGATGTTCGGGACTTCGACGAGGTCCTGCTCAGGTCCTGAGAATGCGGTGCGCTGCCGGCCGTGAGGTGGATAAGGTGATCGTCATTCTCCGGACGTAGGCCGTTCCGTCGGCCCTGTCGATGGTGGTGACCATGAGCAATTCGTCAGGTGGTTCCGGTTGGGATGGCTCCAGCTGGGACGGTTCCGGCCGGAGCGACGGGGGTTGGGGGCAGGCGGCCTACGGGACGACTCCGCCGGCTCCCTCCCGCAACGGCCTCGTGTGGGCGATGGGTGTGCTCATCGTGGTGCTGCTCGTCGCCCTCGCCGGCGTGGCCGGCTACCTCCTCGCGTCGGACGGCGGGGAGCCGAGTGCGGTACCAGTGCCCGCGACAACCTCGGCGGAACCGGGCACGGGGTCCCCCCGTCCCGTGGCGACGCCGGCGGGTACCGGTGCACCACCCGCCCGGTCCTCCGGATGCGACCCGGACGAGATCGCGAGCGAGGCGGGCATCGCCCGCCGGAACGTCAACGTGGACCGGTGCGCCGGCGCGTGGGCGCTGGCGCACGTGTTCGTGCCGCCGGGCGAACCCGCCGGCGACACGCAGTACATAGTGAGCCGTGTCGGCGGGAGCTGGACCCGCTACACCGGGATCCCGTCGACCACCTGCCGTCAGGAGGCGGAGGCCGACGGTATGCCCGCCGAGATCGCGGCGGTCCTGGACGACTGCTCGTCCTCGGCCGCGTCGACCGGCGATCTGGGACTGGGTATCCCCATGTCCCGCCCCGCGTGTGACGGCCGGGGGATCGTGGTCCTGTACTCCGCCGTCACCCCGGGGGCGTACGCGCAGGAGATCTCGACTGCGCTGGCACAGAACCCCGGCGCGTCCTATCTGCGCACCGACATGGCGTGCCCCTCGCTGCGCGCGCGGGACGAGAACGGCAACGTCATCTACGCGGTCTACCGCCCCTCCGGGTACTCCCGGCAGGAGCTGTGCGCAGACGTGCGGGCCGTGGGGCCGCCTGCCTACGGCCGCTGGCTGGACACCACCAGCGATCCGTCGGTGCTGGTCACCTGCTGAGCACGCCCCCGCGGATCACCGCAATATGAGTGGGATGTGCTGCTCTGCCGCGGTGTTGGCGCCGTGGTGGCCGAGGAGGGTCGACTCCATCTGCTCGTGGCGGGTGCGGGCGAGGATGACGCCGCCGGTGGCGATAGCGATGACGTCACCGAGGCGGTCAGCGTGCTCGCGGCCCGGACCGAACAACTGCTCGTCGAGTGCCTGTTCCCGGCTCAGCACCCGGGCGTGGCCCGCCAACTCCGCACTCCACGCGGCCAGCACCGCCGGCTCGGACCCGGCCCGCGCGTAGGCGTGCCGCACCCGGGCCTCGCCGGCGACGGCCTCGACGTCCGCGAGGAGCGACGGGGTGTCATCGATGTCGAGGACGGTCTCCGCGGCGACCATCCCGTGATCGGCGGTCACGAGCATCCCGCAGTCGGGTGGCAGATCCGTCGCCAGATCGGCGACGAAGGAGTCGACCTCGCGCAACGACTGGACCCACTCCGGGGAGCCCGGTCC
>JBKBUP010000323.1:0-2121 GCA_046289795.1 Dietzia sp.
CACGACGGTCCCCGGCCGCAGGGCGGCCCGGACGGGCTCCCGGGAGGCGGGCGCGAGGGCAGGGGCGGGGGCGGGGGGTGGGTGGCCGACGTAGCCGGTCGCTGGTGTCACGGGCACATCGTGGCACGCGTGAGCTCGCCGCGGGGGTCTCGTCAGGGGGCTGTCCACAGGCCCGGTGAGTGCGGTGTGGTCTGTGGAGAACCATGTGGTCCCGGGTCGTCTACGGTGGTCGGCGTGTCGCCCACGCCCCGCCCAGACGCCGATGTCGGTTCGGACCCCCGACTCGAGGACGGGCTGCCCACCAGCCCGGATGATCCCCGGATCGAGGTGCGGCGATCGCGCAGACGCAAGCGGACGGTCTCGGCGCGCGTGGAGGGTCGGACCGTGGTGGTGCTCATGCCGGCGGGGTTGCCCAGGTCCGAGGAGCGCCGGCTCGTCGTCGACATGCTGGCGCGCTTGCGGCGTTCCGGGCGGCGGGCCGGGGCGAAGGCGTCCGACGAGGAGCTGATGCGACGAGCGACCGCGTTGTCGGCCAGGTGGATGGACGGAGGCCCGCAGCCGGCATCGGTCCGGTGGGTCCCCGCCATGACCACGCGGTGGGCATCGTGTTCACCCGGGTCGGGGGAGATCAGGGTCAGCGAGGCGCTGCGTGAGGTCCCCTCGTACGTGCTGGACTACGTCGTCGTCCACGAACTCGCCCACCTCGTGGTCCCGGGCGGGCATCCACCGCAGTTCTGGGAGGTGGTGCGTCGCTATCCCCGTACCGAGCGCGCCATGGGCTACCTCGAGGCGTACGCGAGGACGCTCGGGCCGGGAGCGGACGGCGCCGCTGGTGGCGGCGGCGAGGGTGTGGGGGACCTGGTGCAGGCCGACGACGAGACCGCCGTCAGCTGACCGACCCGCCCGACGATCGGTCCGCCTGTCAGGCGTCCCGCTCGGGCCCGCCTGTGTCGGCGTCTCCGGCACCGTCGCCGCCACCGTCACCGTCGCCGGCACCGGACTCGCGGAGGAACTTCTCGATCTCGTCCACCCCTGACTGGTCGCCGGTCGACTCGTCGAGTAGCCGGTCGATCACGGCGGCCGGGTTCTCGAGGTCCTCGCCCACGGGGAGCAGGTCGGGATGGCTCCACAGGCCGTCGCGACGATCCGTACCGACCGCCTCTCCGACCCGCCGCCACAGCTCCGAGGCCTCGCGCGCCTTCCGCGGGCGCAATTCGAGGCCGACGAGACTGGAGAAGGCCTGCTCGGCCGCTCCACCGGTGGCACGGCGTCGCAGCCACATCTCGCGCAGCTTGTCGGCGCTGGGCAGGCGGTCGCCGACCGCGGCGGTGACGACCGCGTCGACCCAGCCCTCGACCAGCGCGAGCAGCGTCTCGAGGCGGCCGAGTGCGGCCTCGTTCACGTTCGTCACCTTCGGCCCGATGGCGCCGGCGCCCCCGGACAGCAGCTCCTGGAGCTTGGTGGGGTCCTGGAGGATGGAGGGGTCGAGCCCCGCGGCGAGGTCGTCCAGGCCCGAGGTGTCCACCCGGATCCCGCGGGCGTACTCGTCGACTGTGGCCAGCACCCGCGCCCGCAGCCACGGCGCGCCGGCGAACAACCGGACGTGCGCGGCCTCGCGCGCGGCGAGGAACACCACGACCTCCTGCCGCGGAAGTTCGAGCTCGTCGGCGAACGCGTCGATCGCGGTCGGGCACAGGGCGGCCACCCCGTCGTCCCCGAACGGGAGCCCCACCTCGGAGGAGAACAGCACGGCCGGTGCGAGCTTGCCCAGTCCCTGACCGAGCTGCATACCGAAGCCCATGCCGCCCATCTGGTCGAGCATGCCCAGCAGCGGCCCGGCGAGCTGGCGCGCCTCCTCCGGCATCGCCCCCTTGGTGGCCGAGTTCATCTGTTCGGCGACCGGGGTGCAGATCTTCTCCCACGTGGGGAGCGATTGCTCGACCCACTGCTGGGGGGTCCACACCTCGGTCCGGTGCACGCCGGAGGGGAACACGGTGGTCTCGTCCAGCCACAGCTCCGCCAGTCGGACGGACTCCTGGGCGGCGGTGCCGGAGGCCTCGCTGACGACCGGCGTGCGGCCGAGGGCCTGCAACGCGACGGTGCGGGCGAGCTGGTAGTTCA
>JBKBUP010000324.1:0-2101 GCA_046289795.1 Dietzia sp.
GCGGGAGTGCATCGAGGGGAGCGGGTGCGCGGGCCGGGCGTGGGGATCGCGGTCGCTCACAGGTGCCGGCCCTTCTCGCGGCGGAGTAAGTCGAGGAGGTACGCCCCGTACCCCGATTTCCTGAGGGCGTGGCCGCGGTCGGTGAGCTCGTCGTCGTCGAGATACCCCATCCGCCACGCCACCTCCTCCGGGCAACCGATCTTCAGGCCCTGCCGGTCCTCGATGGTCCGGACGTAGTTGCCCGCGTCGAGCAGCGAGTCGTGGGTGCCGGTGTCCAGCCAGGCGGTGCCGCGCGGGAGCACCTCCACCTGCAGGCGCCCCTCGCGGAGATAGTGGCGGTTGACGTCGGTGATCTCGTACTCGCCGCGCGGTGACTTCTCGAGGTTCCGCGCCACCTCCACCACATCGGCACTGTAGAAGTAGAGGCCCGGGACGGCGAAGTCGGAGGACGGGTTCTCGGGCTTCTCCTCGAGGCTGACCGCGCGGCCGTCTGCGTCGAAGTCGATCACCCCGTAGTCGCTCGGGTTGGCGACGCGGTAGGCGAACACTGCGCCGCCGTCGGGGTCGGCGAACCGCCGCAGGTGTGTACCCATCCCGGGGCCGTAGAAGATGTTGTCGCCCAGGATCAGCGCCACCGAATCGTGACCGATGTGGTCCGCACCCAGCACGAACGCCTGCGCCAGCCCCTCGGGCGCGGCCTGCTCGACGTAGCTCAGGGTGATGCCGAACTGACTGCCGTCGCCCAGGAGCCGACGGAACTGCGGCGCGTCCTCGGGCGTGGTGATGAGCAGGATGTCGTGGATGCCCGCCAGCATGAGCGTGGACAGCGGGTAGTAGATCATCGGCTTGTCGTACACCGGCATGAGCTGCTTGCTCGTGGCCAACGTGAGCGGGCGCAGACGCGTACCGCTGCCGCCGGCCAGGACGATGCCCTTCACAGCACCTTCTCCGTCTGTGCGTACCTGGCCTCGACGCGCTCCTTGACCGGTTCCCACCAGTCGCGGTTGTCGCGGTACCACTCGATGGTCGCGCTCAGCCCCTCGCGCAGATCGGTGTGGTGCGGCTGCCACCCCAGCTCCTCGCGGGTGGCGGAGGCGTCGATGGCGTAGCGCAGGTCGTGGCCGGGGCGGTCGGTGACGTGGTCGAAACCCGGGTCACCGTCCGTGCTGGTGGCGCCCATGAGCTCGCAGATCATCTGCATCACCTCGAGGTTCGAGTGCTCGCCGTCCGCGCCGATCAGGTAGGTCCGCCCGAGCCCGCCATCGGCCAGGATCCGCAGGACCGCCGAGTTGTGGTCGTCGACGTGGATCCAGTCCCGGACGTTGGCACCACTTCCGTAGAGGCGGGGGCGCTGGCCGGTCAGCAGGTTGGTGATCTGCCGGGGGATGAACTTCTCGATGTGCTGGTACGGGCCGTAGTTGTTGGAGCAGTTGCTGATGGTGGCGCGGACACCGAAGCTGCGGACCCACGCGCGCACCAGCATGTCCGCGCCCGCCTTGGTGGCCGAGTACGGGCTCGACGGGTTGTAGGCGGTGGCCGGGGTGAACTTGGCCGGATCGTCCAGCTGCAGGTCGCCGTAGACCTCGTCGGTCGAGACGTGGTGCAGGCGCACGTCGTGACGGCGGCAGGCCTCGAGCACGGCGTAGGTGCCCACGATGTTGGAGTGCACGAAGGGCCACGGGGTGGCCAGCGAGTTGTCGTTGTGGCTCTCGGCCGCGAAGTGGACCACGGCGTCCTGCGGACCGGTGAGCTGCGCGACGAGCGCGTCAGTGACCGTGGGATCGGCGCAGTCGGCCTCCACCAGCTCGACCCGTTCTGACGGGAGACCTGCCAGGCTCGCCCGGTTGGCGGCGTAGGTCATGGCGTCCAGCACGGTGACGTGGGCGTGCGGGTGCTCACGGACCACGGTGTGGACGAAGTTGGCGCCGATGAACCCGGCTCCCCCGGTGACGACGAGGCGCATGCGCCCAACCCTACCGCCGCGGTCGTGCCGCCTCTGCCGTCTCCCCGGTGCTGTCGGATGCACCGTCGGGTCCGGGGCCGTCGTCGGCGGGCTCTCGGCGGAGTTCCCGATAGGCGGCGAGCATCTTCTGCCTCCTGC
>JBKBUP010000325.1:0-2077 GCA_046289795.1 Dietzia sp.
ACAGGGGCGCCTCGTACGTACGGTCCTTCTCGCGGCAGTCCTCCATGGAGGCCTTGACCTCTTCGAAGTACGAATCCGAGAACGAGAGCGACATGGATCCGGAGAAATCCTCGATCGGGGAGATCTCCCTGAGGATCGACTCCAGGCCTCCCTCGAGGTTCGTGACGCCGCGTGATGCGGCCCTCTTCTGCCACTCCTCCGACCCGATGAACCACTCGAACGACTCCGTCTGGAGGTCGAGCAGTCCCGGGACCGGCAACGGCTCGGAGAGTTTCGCGAACGAGACTCTCCGGGGCGCACCGGGAACGGTGGAAACTGACTTGGTCTGGCGGGAGACTGCCAAGATGGGTCCTTCCAGCACCTCACGTGATCACCACGGGCGGTGACCACAGATGTATCTGCGAGCGGTCCGCCGACGGGTATCCACCCTGGTCCGAACCGATCGAGGACTCGGAGAGCACCCGGTGAGACCGGGGACGAGCCGTCACGGACGGACGAGAGTGCAAATAGCAGCCAGCGCAACGACCTAATCTAGCGGATAGCGGCGCGGAAGTCCAGCCGTCCACGGGAGTGATCCCGGAGGCTGTTCGCGGGCGGGTGCGTCGTCCGTCCCTGCGCTGGTTGCCCTCGTGGCTCTCGCCTCATCGGCTCCCGGTCGGGACGTCGCACCGGCGGGCGTTCTGATCGCCCGATGCCCCTAAAGGGTGACGGGTCAGAGGCCGTTCGTCAAGGATCCGGCGCGGTCCGACACGGGATCGACCCTCCGGGGACCCGTCAGGAGGGCAGGTCGGGGATCCGGGACAGCTTCCAGACGCCGTCGATCCTGTCCAGGCCGACCAGGTAGGTGCCGCTGGTACTGCCGGCCGCGACGCCGTCCCGGGTCATCGACACGTCCTGCACGAGTAGCACTTCGGCCTTGTCCCCGTCGAGGTAGGACAGGCCCGCCTCACGGACCTGCGCCTCGACGGCGGTGGCCGACTGCTCGTAGCTGTCGCGGAGCGCGGGCCAGTTCTCGTCCAGTTCGGTCACGAGTGCCGGGGTGAGGAACTCCCCCAGCGAGTCGTGGTACTCGTCGAGCGTCTCGTGGTCGATAGCGACCAGTCGTTGGACGTTCGTGCTCGCCGCCGTCAGGACCTCGTCGGTGACGGCCTGGTCGACGAACGCCTGGTTGTCCACGTCCACGCCGGGCCCGGTGGCCAGGAACGCACCGGTGGCTCCCGCCACCAGACCCACCGCCAGTGCCGCGTACGCCAGCGTCCGACCCCGGGGGAGCCCGGGGCCCGACGTCTTCTCCGCCCCGTCGGCGGTCCCGGGATCGGTGGTGACCCCGGCGCCTGCATCGGCGATCTCGTGGTCACGGGTCTCGTCCGCCCGGGAACCGGCCTCGGGCCGGGTCGATCCGGCGTGACCGGCCAGGCGTCGGCGAGCGGGCTGGCCGACGGGCTTCGGTGTCCTCTTGATGGGTGGCATCAGTTATTCGGTGTCCTTACTCATCGGCCGGCGGAGGTGGTCGGCGCGGTGGTCGGCGCGGTGGTCGACTCCTCCTGCGTCTCGGCGTCGGCGGTGTCGTCCTCCGTCTCGGGCACCTCGAGCTCCTGGACGGACTGGCTCGAGCTCCCGACCGGCACCGTCACGCCCACCTGGTTGACCGCATTGGCCTTCCACGTGCCGTCCTCACGGGTGAGATCCACACGCATGGCCTGCCGGCCCGTGATGTCGTCCTCGCCCTCCCGCTCGGAGTGGGCGGTGAAGACCACCAGCACTGCGGCATCGCCCGCCTCGAGGTCCAGGACCTCCACGGCGGCGTGGGAGACGGTCGCCGTGGTGACCGCCTTCTGCTCCACGACGCGGGTGCGGACGTCGTCCGCCCACTGCTCCTGCTCCACGAGGAAGTCACCCGTCGAGGCATCGGCGAGCTGCTGCAGCGAATCGTCCACGCTGCGGTGATCGAAGCTGAAGGCGTTGATGATCACCTGCGAGGCCACCTCGGAGACGGCCTCGCGCTCGGTCGCGACCTCGTGTGCGGACCGCGCTTCGGCGTAACGCCAGCCGAACACGCCCAGCACCGCGAGGCCAG
>JBKBUP010000326.1:0-2071 GCA_046289795.1 Dietzia sp.
CGGGCGGTCGAGGTCGAGGAGATGGTCGAGTACTTCCGCGGATACGCCGACCGGCTCCGGCCCATGGTCAGCGACACCACCCTCATGCTCAACCAGGCCCTCGAGCGCGGCGAGTCCGTGCTGATGGAGGGCGGCCAGGCCACCATGCTGGACGTGGACCACGGCACCTACCCGTTCGTCACCTCGTCCAACCCCACCGCCGGCGGCGCCTGCGTGGGCTCGGGGATCGGGCCCACCAAGATCACCCACTCGCTGGGCATCGTCAAGGCGTACACCACCCGTGTGGGCGCCGGGCCGTTCCCCACGGAGCTGTTCGACAAGTGGGGCGAGTACCTGCAGGTCACGGGCGGCGAGGTGGGCGTCAATACCGGCCGGACCCGGCGCTGCGGCTGGTACGACGCCGTGATCGCCCGCTACGCCGCCCGGGTCAACGGCTTCACGGACTACTTCCTGACCAAGCTCGACGTGCTCACCGGGATCGGGGAGATCCCCATCTGCGTGGCCTACGACGTCGACGGCGTGCGGCACGACGAGATGCCCATGACGCAGACCGACTTCCACCACGCCACGCCGATCTACGAGACCATGCCCGGCTGGGAGGACAACATCCGCGGGGCCCGCGCCTTCGGTGACCTGCCGCCCGAGGCCCGTGACTACGTGCTGCGGCTCGAGGAGCTGGCCGGCTGCCACATGTCGTACATCGGCGTGGGTCCGGGCCGCGACGAGAACGTGGTGCGGCGCGACATCCTGGGCTGAGCCGGCGCGGTCAGGATCCCGGTAGCTGCGGCAGTTCGAACGCGCCTCCGGCAACGCCGGCACCGACAGCCAGAGCGATCGAGACACCGATGCCCGCCAGGATGATCAGGCCGGCACCGACGATCGGGTTGTCCAGGGAGCCGCCGTCCGCTGATCCCGACGCCTGCGCGACGTAGGCGACATGGCCGTCCGGGACGGGGGCGGCGTGGGCGGGGGCGGCCGCCAGGGAGGTGGCGGTCGCGAGCGCGAGAGTGGCGGCGGCGAGCTTTCCGGGGTGGTGAGTGGTCATGCACGTGTTGTCGTCGGCGGGATCTCGAGCATTACCGACCCTGCGGGGAGGGGCGCGCGCTCTGCCGGGGCACGCCACCTGAGGGTTGGCGAAGAGAATGCGATATTGACCGGATGAGTGGTCCATATCACTCGCATTATTGGGTGAACATTTCTCAATGTGGCCGAGATGCGGCCGCAGTTGCCCACGAGGAGACCCAACATGCGTCTGTCCCGCAAGCTCGGTGCGTCGGTGGCCACCACGGCCCTCGGTGCCGCCGTCGTCCTCGGCGCCTCCGGCGTCGCACAAGCCCAGTCGTCCCTCGGGCCGTCGACCTCCGCACCCGTCGCCCTCACGGTCTCGGGGTCCGACAGTGTCGTCAGGGGCGCACTGACCAACAACTCCGCGTCCGTGGTCACCTGCACGGTGCACGTCTCGGAGGCGTCCGTCGTGTCGGGGATCGAGGCCTTCCTCACGGCCGACGCAACCCGAACCTGGTCGGATGCCACGGTTGACCCCGTGCTTGAGGCGAGGCTCGCGTTGGCCGCTGCGTTGGGTCAGAACACGAACACCAGCGTGACAGCGTTCGTCGGCGAGACCAGGACCTGGAGCCGGCCCCTCTCCGCCACGTCGGACTTCCGCGCGGGTGCGGTCGCGGACTGCGGCAACGCCGGTTTCGCCTTCGCGTACGAGTCCGGCGGCCTGTTCGGGTCGCTGGACCTGGGTTCGCTCGGCAGCTGAGCCCCGGGCCCCCGCGCGGCGCCGGTACGCGCGGGGGAGGGAGCCCGGACGCCGTGGTCGGGGAGCCGGGGTCCACCGAGGCGGTCAGCGCAGGTGGCGGAACGCGTTGCGGACCGCGGCCACGGCCTCCTCGACGTCGAATCCCGAGCCCGCTGCACGTTCGGCGAACTCCTCCGCGGCCCGGGCCAGCACCGCGCCGGGCAGGTCGGCCGCCGAGACGAACGTCCCCGATCGACCACGCCCCTCCAGCACCCCCGACTCCTCGAGTTCGCGGTAGACCTTGGCGGCGGTCGCGCTGGAGACGCC
>JBKBUP010000327.1:0-2071 GCA_046289795.1 Dietzia sp.
GGTGGCGCCGTACGAGCTGGGATCGGGCTGGATGCGGTTGGAGCAGGCGCAGATCGGTAAACGTGCGTTCCTGGGCAACTCGGGCATCGCCTCCGCCGGCCGCAAGGTCCCCGCGCGCGGGCTGGTCGCCGTCCTGTCCTCCGCACCGCAGAAGGCCAAGAAGGGCACCTCGTGGCTCGGCTCGCCTCCGCAGAAACTGCCCAGGGCCGTGAGCGACGGCGACAGCGACGCACGCACCTACCAGCCACCCCGGCGCCTCAAGGTCGCCCGGGGCGCGTGGGAGACCCTGCGCCTGGTCCCCGTGTGGCTCTCGTTCCTCCTGCTGGTCAGCGTCCTGGTGGTGATGCAGGAGATCCATCAGGAGTGGGGCTTCCTCGTCGCGGCACTGACCTCCGGGATCACCCTCGCGTACGCGGGTCTGGTGGCCCTGTTCGTCTCCGTGCTGGCCAAGTGGCTGTTCGTGGGCAGGATCCGGGTGGGCGAACAGCCGCTGTGGTCCTCCTTCGTATGGCGCAACGAGGTCGCCGACTCGTTCGTCGAACTCCTCGCCGCGCCCTGGGTGGCCCGCCCCGCCACGGGCACCCCGATCGTCAACGTGATGCTGCGGCTGCTCGGGTCGCGAATCGGCCGCGGAGTGTGGTGTGAGTCCTACTGGCTGCCCGAGGCCGACCTGATCTCACTGGGCGACGGAGTCACCGTCAACCGCGGCTGCGTGGTGCAGACCCACCTGTTCCACGACCGCATCATGCAGATCGACCGGGTGGACCTGGCCGACGGCGCCACCCTGGGCTGCCACTGCGTGACCCTCCCGGCGTCCTCGATCGGCGACGGCTCCACCGTGGGACCGGCCTCACTGGTCATGCGCGGCGACCGCATCCCCCCGGGGACCCGCTGGCAGGGCAACCCGATCGCCCCCTGGCGAGGCTGAGCGGGCTCGGCCGCCTCCCACCACCCCGGGTTGCGGCGGGATCGGGGCCGGGTGGGGTTGCGGCGGGATCGGGGCCGGGGTGGGGCTGCGGGGGTCAGCCGCCGGCGATCGCGCGCAGCGCCTCGAGGTGCGACCCGTAGGCCCTGCGCCCCTCGCGGCTGAGCGAGAGCCAGGTGCGGGGCCGCTTGCCCACGTATCCCTTTCGCACCTTGACGTACCCGGCCTTCTCGAGCACCGCGACCTGCTTGGACAGCGTCGAGTCGGTGACCTCGACCGCATCGCGGATCGTGGCGAACCCGGCGTCGTCCACCCCTGCCAGCGCCGCGACTATGGAGAAGCGCACCGGGGCGTGGATCACCTCGTCGAGCCGGTGCCGGGCGTGCCCCTCCGGCCGATCGTCGGCGCCCGGGGCGGTGCCCCCCGCGCCGCTCATCGGGCGGCACCACGTCGCGCGATGCGCGCGGCGGCCACGAGGCCGGGCACCGCCACCAGCACCGCGCCGAGGAAATACCACCAGGGGGTGAGTCCGATCGTGGTGCGGATGACGTGCAAGCCGGTGACGACGACGAGGACCATCACACCGGATCCCGCGACTCCCCAGAGGTACGTGCGACTCGATCCGCGGGGGCTGGCGCCGATCGACCGCCGCTGCCAGAAGATCACGGCGAACAGCAGCACCACGTAGGGGACCATCGCCCAGGTGGAGAACATGATCGCGATGGTCCCGGCACCCATCACCACCGCGATGACCGCGGCGAACCAGGCGAAGACGCCCGCGTCGCGGGTGGAACTGACCGGCGGGCGTCCCTCGACCTCGGCGAGGAGCCGGGCGGCCTCGGCGCGACCGACCGGGCCGGTGGTGGGGTTCTCCGTGGTCATGACGACACCTTTCGCGTGGCGGGCCCGGCGGGTTTCCACCTGGGCGATGACTAGACCATATGCAACTACTTTCTTGTTTGGCAATTAGTTTCGCAGGAATGACCGATCGGGGCTGCCGTCGGAGCCCGGCCGGTGCCGGTGACGGTGCCGTTCCCCCCGGGTCCACTACACTCGCGCAGGTCATGGATTTGAAGGCAGTCAAGAAGGACCTCGTCGCCAAGATCGCTGCTCCCCGCGATTCGTCGCGCGCCGATCCGGTCGACC
>JBKBUP010000328.1:0-2048 GCA_046289795.1 Dietzia sp.
TTCGAGCGCGGCATGGTGGTCACGCACGCACAGTCCGCCAAGCCGTTCACCACCAAGTACGCGCTCACCGTGTTCGGCCGCGACCGCACCACCGTCGAGACCGCCTACCCGGGCGACGTGGTGGGCCTGGTCAACGCCACCGCCCTGGCCCCCGGCGACACCCTCTACACCGGTAAGAAGGTCCAGTTCCCGCCGATCCCCCAGTTCGCGCCCGAGCACTTCGCCGTGGTCCGCGCGCAGTCGCTGGGAAAGTACAAGCAGTTCCGCAAGGCGATCGACCAGCTGGCCGCCGAGGGCGTTGTGCAGGTCCTGCGCAACGACATCCGCGGCGACGCCAACCCCGTTATGGCGGCGGTCGGGCCGATGCAGTTCGAGGTGCTCACCGCCCGCATGAAGACCGAGTTCAACGTCGAGGTGGTGGTCGACAACCTGCCGTACTCGATCGCCCGCCGCACCGACGCGGCCTCCGCCGACGAACTCGGCCGCCAGCGCGGGGTCGAGGTGTTCCAGCGCACCGACGGCGAGCTGCTGGCGCTGTTCGGCGACAAGTGGCGCCTGCAGTACATCAGCAAGGAGATGGAGCACCTCACCATCGAGCCGCTGGTCGCCGACACCGCCTAGTTGACCCTGCGGCCCGGAGCCGGCGCCCTCCCCCTGGGTCCGGGTTGAACATCCGTCCAGGGGCGCCGAATCACCAGTGTGGCGCGCCCGGGCGCATTAGTGTCTCTTCACAACGGCGAACCCTCCGCGCGGGTCGGTGGGGCCGTACGGGAGGCACTGCCATGGGCGCGGAGACTGCGACGACGACGAGGTCGGCGATACCGGGAAGGTGGACGAGGGCCGCGATCGCGCTCCTCGCCGTCGTCGCCCTGGCCGTTCCCCTGACCGCCCCACCGACCCGCGCCGCCGCCCCGATCAGGGGCATGGTGGACGCCCACGCCCACATCGCCGCCTCGCAGGCGTTCGGCGGGGCGCTGCGCTGCGGTGAGCCGTTCGCCCCGGGCGGCGTGGCGCAGGCCCTGGCCGACTGCCCCACGCACTCGGATTTCGGACACTTCTCGCTGCTCGAGTCGATCCTCGGCGGCACCCCGGTCCCCGGCGGCACGCAGGGCTACCCCACCTTCGCGCAGTGGCCGGCCCACGATTCACAGCTCCACGAGCAGGCCTATTACACCGGCATCGAGCGGGCGTGGCGGGGCGGGCTGCGGGTGCTCAACAACCACCTGGTGGCCAACCGCGTGCTGTGCGAGGCGCTGATCGGATCGCCGTACTCGTGCGACGAGATGGACCAGTTGCGCAGGCAGGTCGACTACATGAACCGGATGGAGGCCCACATCGACGCCGAGAACGGCGGTCCCGGACGGGGCTGGTTCCGGATCGCTCGGTCGCCCGGGGAGGTCCGTGCGATCGCCGCGCAGGGCAAACTCGCGGTGACGCTGGGCGTGGAGGCGTCAGAACCGTTCGGCTGCCGGATGGTCAACGACGTGCCGCTGTGTTCGGTCGAGGACATCGACCGAGGCCTCGACGAGTTCGCCTCGTGGGGCGTGTCCACCGTGTTCCCGGTGCACAAGTTCGACAACGCCCTCGGGGGCGCCCGCATGGACGAGGACCTGGCGGGGCTGGCGGTGAACATCGGCAACAAGATCGGGACCCAGCGCTTCTGGGAGACCGAACCGTGCACGGGCCCCGACGCGGACCACGAGCAGCCGATCGCCAGCACCCCGGTCGCGGACGGGCTGGCCGCGGCGTCGTCGGGCGCCCCGGCGGGTGCGGCGTTGCCCGTGTATCCCGAGGCGCCGCTGTGCAACGTCCGCGGGCTGACCCCGCTCGGCGAGCGCGCCGTCCGCGGGATGATGGCGCGCGGCATGGTGATCAACATCGACCACATGGGCGTCAAGACCGCGAACCGCACGCTCGACATCGCCGCGGAGACGCGCTACACGGGACTGGTCGTGGACCACACCTGGGCCACCCCGGGCATCACGCGCCGCGTGCACGAACAGGGCGGGTTCGTGGCCGCGTTCGCCTGGCCCGCCGACCCGACCGAG
>JBKBUP010000032.1:0-18109 GCA_046289795.1 Dietzia sp.
ACAGCGTCGATGACCGGCTCGTCCTTGGCGCGCTCAGCGATCGCCTGGCGGTGGTCGGTCCAGGGCTGGTCTGGAAGTGGGTGACAGTGGACGGGCTCGTGCACGCGCCACCGCTTGGTGCCGGACACCTGGAGCACAAAGACGTCGTGGACGTCGTAGTGCGGATCGAACCCGCGGTTCGCGGGAGGGGTGATGTACGCGTTGGTCTGCACCGGGTGGCCAACATCCGAGGTAATGACTCGCACGAAGTCGATGATCGGGGGCCAGAACCGGTGCAGGCCCTGCAGGACGATCGTCGCCCCTGCGGCGAACTGCGTGAGCACGCCGTCGGGGTCGATCTGATCGGGCATCTGCGCGCCGAAGCCGCCGGCGCGGGTGAAGCACGCCCGGTCGACGAGCGTGCCCTCCCGCGCCATCCGGACGAAGGGTGTGCGTACCCCTCGTTCGGCGATGATCTCGTCGACCATCTCCGGAGACAGCAGGTCGGAGAAGTCCCGCGGCAACTGGGCCGCCAGGGTCAACAGTGGTCGCTTACCCCAGACGTCTGCAGCGAAATCATCCCGCCCGCACGCGACGCACCGCTCGAGCACTACTACTCAGGCCGTGCCGTCGGCGCCGCCGTCGGCACCGTCCGGGTTCGAACCGCCGTCAGCGATCCCCTCGCCCGCGCTGGCCGCACCGTCGGCGCCGCCGTCGTGGCCCTCCGGGTTCGAGCCGCCGTCAGCGGTGCCCTCGCCCTTGTTGGCCGAGCCGTCGGCGCCGCCGTCGTGGCCCTCCGGGTTGGAGCCGCCGTCGGCGACTCCCTCGCCTGAGTTACCGGTGGTCGTCATGTCGTCGTCACTGATGGCCATGTGCGATCCTCTCGTCGGTGCAGGTGCTGACCTGCACGGATTCATGCGGTGTCGCCACGTACCCGGACTGGACCGGACACGATGGGGCTTGCCGTTCCCACTATGCCACCGGATCAACATGGGGCACGACCGGTCGACAGACCGGCGCCGGCGCGCCCCCGAACCCCGGCCGCGATGAGGGCCACCGGCGCCGCTGCTACCTCCCGCGGTTCGCTTTGCGGTAACTCACGAAGGAACCGATGATCCCGGCGACCGCCCCGACCATTCCACCGACCACGGCTCCCTGTGCCATGCCCCCGAGAAGACCCTCCCCCGGTGTCACTGCGACCGAGGGGAAGGGCAGGAGCGGCTGCCCCGCGAAGACGGTGTAGGTCATCGCGGCGAACGTCAGGGCGATGACCGTGCACACCGCGACCATGTTGACCAGCGTCGACTTGGCCCCGCCTTCCTCGGCAAGGGTGTTGAGGTGGACTCCCCGCCGCCGCGCATACCACTGGGTCGCTGCCGCGGGCAGGATCGTGAGCGCGAGGAGCACCGTCGGCACGAGGATCAGGCCAAACGCCGCTGACACGACGGACCCCGCCAGTCCCGCGTACAGACCGATAGTGAGACCGAACGAACTCGCCTCCATGAACACGGTGCGCTCCCGCTCGTCACCGTACGCAGGGCTGTCGAGATCCATGACCCGGTCCGACAACCTGTCGAACACGCTGTTGCGCTGATTCATCGGGACTCCTCTTCCAGAGTGAAAAGCTCTTCGACCGACCGCTCCAGGGTCCGCGCGATCCGAATCGCCAGGTACACCGACGGCGAATAGTCGCCCCGCTCGACGGCGATGATCGTCTGTCTGCTGACACCCACCGATTCGGCGAGCTCGGCCTGGGTGACCCGCTTCTCCCTGCGGCACTCCCGGACCGGGTTGGACCCGGCCGCGTCGGACTCTCTGACAACCATGGAGCGATGTTAACCAGGCTTGACTTTTAATGTCAAGAGTAGTTGACCTCGTCGCGGGCGGGACCGCGCAGTACCTCGCCGCACAGTTCGTCGCCTGGGCCGGCAGCGGGATGGCACCCGCATACTGGGTGATCGGAGTCTGCGTGGTCGGACTCCTCACCGTGTCCACGATCGCCGAGACTGGAAGGAGGCCCTGCCGTCATGATCCCCACTCCGGGTGACGCCTCCGCTCTCCGAGTGGCCGTCGAGCCGACCCGCGACCCCCACCTCGTCGCCGCGGTGGAGGGCGCGGGCGGCACGGTGGTGTCGCTCGACGACTGCCGGACCTGGACCAACGCCTCCGGCTTCTACTCCCGAGGAGTCGCAGAGCACGCGCTCACCCTGCTGCTCGCGGGCACCCGGCAGGTGGTCCGATCAGCCCACACCCGCTGGGCCATGGACACCGTCGATCCGGCCGTCCGCACTCTCCGGGGCGCCTCGGTCGCGATCATCGGCGCCGGCGGCATCGGACGGGAGCTCGTGCCACTGCTCACCGCGTGCGGAGCGCGGACCCTCGCCGTCACCAGGTCTGGCCGCCCGGTCGAGGGAGCCGCCCTCACCGCTCCGGCCGAGCGGACCGAGGAAGTGCTCGCGCAGGCCGACCACGTGGTGCTGGCCGCGCCCGACACCCCGGAGACCCGTCACCTGATCAACGACCACACCCTGGCGCTGCTCCGCCCGCACTCCTGGATCGTCAACGTGGCCCGCGGGCCACTCATCGACCATGCGGCCCTCTACCGCGCGCTCACCACGGGACTGATCGGGGGAGCCGCACTCGACGTGACGGATCCGGAGCCGCCCGCGCCGGACGACCCGCTGTTCGGCCTCGACAACGTGGTGATCACCCCGCACGTGGCCAACCCGGCCGGACGGCTCACCGAGGAGATGGCGGGGCCCCTCGCGGAGAACCTGCGCAGGTTCGTGGCGGGAGAGGACCTGCTGTCGGTGGTCGAGTACGGCCGCGGCTACTGACGGCCCACCTCTCGCGACAGCGGCCTGCACCCGTCGCGATCCGCGGGAGTCGTCAATCCACTGCGCGGCGGATGAACCCTCGCAGTCCGACGATCGCGAAGGCCAGCGTCGAGACCCCGAGCCCGAGCGCGATCCACTCCGCTCCCAGATGAGGCGACGAGGTCAGGGCGGCGCGCATGCCCTCCGAAACGTAGGTGAGCGGGTTGAACAACGTCAGCACCTGGAACCACCGGAGGGAGTCGAGCAGCTGCCACGGGTAGAACGTGGCACCGGTGAAGATCAGCGGCGTCAGGGCCAACGCGAACACCATGTTGATGCGTCTCGCCGGAACCGACGTACCCAGAACCAAACCGATGGAGGCCCCGGCGAGGCCGCCGACGATCAGGAGCAGCGCGAACACCCCCCAGTTCGCACCGCCGGTCTGCAGCCCGCCCGGCAGGATCAGTGCTGCGAGCGGCAGGATCAGCAGCGCGGCGATCAGGGACCGCCCGGTCGCGAACACCAGCTTCTCCACTCCCACCATCACCGGTGAGATCGGCGCCAACAGCCGGTCCTCGATCTCCTTGGTGTACGAGAACTCGATCACCAACGGCAGCGCCACGTTCTGCAGGGCCGTCAGCACGAGCGTCAGTGCGATGATGCCCGGCAGCAGTTGCGTCGCGTAGGCCTCGTCCACCGCGCCGATCTCCGGCAGGACGAGGCCAAAGACGAAGAGGAACGCCAACGGTTGCATGAGCGACTGCGCGAGAAAGCCCCCGAGCTCGTGACGGAGGGTGTTCCAGACATCTCGCTGCAGCAGGCCCAAGAAGGCCCGGAACCCGGTCGCGCGCGCCAGCATCGGGTCCAGGTTCCCCGTCGCATCACTCATCGCAGCTCCCGCCCGGTCAGGTGCACGAACACGTCTTCCAGGCTGCCCTCGAGCCGGCGCACGTCCCGGACCACGGCTCCCCGTTGTTCGGCGACCGCGATCGCCTCGCCCAGGCGACTGTCTCCGTAGCACCGCACACGCCACCGCCCCTGCTCGATCTCGGCTGACTCCGTCTTCCCGAGTTCTCCCAGCAGCGGAGCGGGATCGTCGGGGGCGTCCACCACGAGTTCGATGCCGCGACCACCCGGCAGCAGATCCCGCAGACCGGCCGGCGTGTCCAACGCGATGCGCTCACCGTGGTCGACGATCGCGATCCGCTCACACAGTCGATCCGCCTCAGCCATATCGTGCGTGGTCAGCACGATCGTGGTGCCGGAACGGTGGAGGTCGGTCACCCTGTCCCAGAGGAACAACCGCGACTGCGGATCCAGCCCTGTGGTCGGTTCGTCGAGGAAGAGAAGCGGCGGACGGTGCATCAGTGCCCTCGCGATGAGCAGACGCTGCGCCATACCGCCGGAGAAGTTCTCCACCTGTTCGTCGGCGCGGTCGGCCAACCCGAACTGTTCCAACAGCTCGCGCGACCGCACTCTCCTGTCCTTCAGACGCATGCCGTAGTAGGCGCCGTGGAACGTCAGGTTCTCCAGGGCCGTCAACGATCGGTCCAGGTTGCTCTGCTGCGGCATCACCGCGATCCGCCGTTTGACCGCCTGCGGTCCGGCGACGACGTCTATGCCGTCGATCCGCGCAGTACCGGAGGTCGGTCTCACGCGTGTGGTCAGAATGCCCAGCGTCGTCGTCTTACCGGCGCCGTTGGGCCCGAGCAGTCCGAAGAGCTCACCACGACCGACAGTGAAATCGATGCCCCGGAGCGCGACCGGACCACGGCGACCGTACTGTTTGCGCAGATCGCGGACCTCGATCATCGGCTCGTCGCCGCTCACCTCCGACTGGGCGTCAGAGCGCACCGCGTCGTCGTTCAGGCCCACACAGTCCTCCGATCGCTGACCACACACCCTAGCGTTCGAGAGCCGCCGCCCGGTGGGCTCGACCGGGCGGTGGCTCTGCCGTCTTCTGGCGCGGACCTCGTCGTCGTCCTCCCCGTCCCCCGACGGCAAGAGCGTTCCGCACACATCGCCCGAGAGGCGGGTGTGCGGAACGCTCTTGTCATCGCGGATGTCGGCCCCTGACGGATGCGGAGGCAGAACCTCGTGCGCCTGCTCGGAAGTCATGATCCGCTCGATCTCGGCGGTGATGCTCAGCGTGTGACCGGCGAACACTGGCACGCGCCCGCGGGTGTCAGCCTGACCAAACACGGCGAGGGTTCGCCAAGTCACCGGTCACGTGTGACCGGGCGGCGATCCCACTTGCCGCCGTGGTTCTGTCACGCGGAGGGCTAATCGTACGTTCGGGGGACTGACCCTTCATGCCTATAAGCGGATACTCATGAGTCCCCGGGGACGTGGAATAGCTCCCGACCCCACTTGACACCGAATGAGAGGGTGGTCATGACAATTCCGACAACAGCGGCGCTGTCCTATCGCTTCAGAACTGTCCGCGCAGCCATCGCTACGTTAATGGCGCTCTTTGCGGCAGCCGGACTCACTTTGGCGGCGCCGCCGGCGACCTCCCAGCCCCTCCTAGACCCCTCCTCTACTTCCACCCTGGAGGCCCCCTACACCATCGCGGATCCGGAGGAAGCTCTTGTAGTGCCCGACCTCCGCGATGACCACGGGCCCGCTCTTGGTTACAACGGAAACCCGTGGCGCCAGACCGCAGCCAAGACATGGGCCTTCACTCAGTGCATATTCGGGGTGGGAGTCCCCATCGGTATCGCGATTTCGCTGGCGGCAACTCCCCAGTTCTGGGGATTCGTCGCAGGCTATAGCCCGCTGCCAACGTGGACCCATGGGGCCATGAAGTATGGCAATACGGTTAAGCAAAGGTGCCGCTGGGCGATCTTCGGTTAGCGGGCATCTCGTCGCGCCGAGTGAACCGCTGACCACCACCACCGCCGCCTCCCGGTCTGCTCGACCGGGTGGCGGCGCCCCGGTGTCCGGTGCGGACCTCGTCGTCGTCCTGCCCGCCCCGCGACGGCAAGAGCGTTGCGCCCACAACGCCCGAGAGGCGGGTGTGCGGAACGCTCTTGTCATCGCGGGCGTCGGGCGAGCGTCGGGCGTGGGAACCGCAGCCCCGCAGCGGGCGCGCTACTTGACCAGCAGTTCCGCGATCTGGATGGTGTTGAGCGCCGCGCCCTTGCGCAGGTTGTCGCCCGCGACCATCAGGTTGAGGCCCCTGTTGCCCTCGATCGACTGGTCCTGGCGGATGCGGCCCACCAGCGACTCGTCGATGCCCGCCGCGTCCAGCGGGGTCGGCACGTCCACGACCTTCACACCGGCCGCGGAGGCCAGCAGCTCGCGCGCCTGCTCCGGGGTGATGTCCCGCTCGAACTCGGCGTTGATGCTCAGCGTGTGACCGGTGAACACCGGCACGCGCACGCAGGTGCCGGCCACGAGCAGCTCGGGCAGACCGAGGATCTTGCGCGACTCGTTGCGCAGCTTCTGCTCCTCGTCGGTCTCCTCGGACCCGTCGTCGACCAGCGCGCCCGCCAGCGGCAACACGTTGAACGCGATCGGCGCCACGTACGGCCCCGTGTCGTCCACCTTGAGTGCCGCGCCGTCGTGCACGAGCTCGTGGCCGACCCCGACATTCGAGGTCACCTGCTCCTCGAGCGTCCTCACGCCCTGCAGCCCCGACCCGGACACGGCCTGGTACGTCGACACCACCAACCGCTTGAGGCCGGCCGCCTCGTGCAGCACCTTGAGGACCGGCATCGCGGCCATGGTGGTGCAGTTGGGGTTGGCGATGATGCCCTTGGGCGGATTCTGCGCCGCCTCCGGGTTGACCTCGGAGACGACCAGAGGGACGTCGGGGTCCTTGCGCCAGGCGCTGGAATTATCGACGACGACGGCGCCGGCCGCCGCGAACCTTGGCGCCTGCTCCCTGGACATGGTGCCGCCGGCCGAGAAGAGGGCGATGTCGATGCCCTTGAGCTCCTCGTCGGTGGTGTCGGCCGTGTCCTCCACGACGATCTCCTCGCCGCGGAACGGCAGAGTGGTGCCCGCCGACCGTGCGGAGGCGAAGAACCGCACCTTGTCAGCCGGGAAGTTCCGCTCCTCCAGCAGGGCGCGCATCACGCGCCCCACCTGGCCCGTGGCTCCGACTACGGCGACAGTGGTCATTGGTGAGGTCAACTCCTGGTGTACTCGCTACGGCCGCCCGCGGGTGGCAGCTCCACCCTGCGCTCGGGTCGGCCGATGATCACCCAGTCTACCGGCCTTGCGAAGGCCCTCCAGCGACTCTCATCACACCGCCCCCGCGACTCCGCAGCCCACGCCCCTCGCCGCCATCGCCGACCAACGAGAAGTCTGTTCGGCTCACATCGGCCGAACGGGAGGTGCGCGAAACGCTCTTCTCGACGGGCCGGCGGGCCCGATGCTCCACAGGGCCGTCCGCCTCCACAGCCGATGCCGAAATCGCGGGATGGACGAGGGATGCCACGCTCGTCGTCGTCGACGCTTGCCCCATGCGCCCCGACCCGTCACCCCGCCGCACCCGCGACCTCGTCCCCGAACGCGGGCGGCGCCTGCACTCCAGCGGCCTCGTCCCGCACCACCGAGGCCTGTGGGTCCCGCGCACCGCCGACCGCAACCACCCGCTCACCCGGATCACGGCGATCACCGCGCTGTACCCGGGAGCCGTTGCGACCGGGTGGTTGGCCGCAGACGCCCACGGCCACCCCTTTCCGCCGCGCGCCTACCCCGACGAGTTCGCCGCCGGCTCGACCCGGGTACGTCGGCCCGGGATGATCGGCCGCCAGTACACGATTCCACGGGAACACGTGTGCCACCTGACCGGAACCGCGGGTGCCGGCCTGGCCGCGAGCCCCGCATGGGCGCTGTTCGACATCGCGCGGCGAGGCACCCTTACCGACGCCGTCTGCGCGCTGGATGCGGGTCCGTCCATCGGCGTCGACCCGGAGCGCGACGTCCGACCACTCGCGATGGACCCCCGACGGATCCCCGGCAAACGGCAGGTCCTGGCTGCGCTCGACCTCTGCGACACCGGAGCCGCGTCGCCGTGGGAGACCCGGACCCGACTGTTCTTGATGAATCACGGTCTCACGGGGTTCGAGACGCAGGTGCCCGTGCCCGGCCTTCCGTATCACCTCGACCTCGGGCGCCGGGACCTCAAGGTCGGCGTCGAGTACGACGGTGAACACCACCGCGACCCGGCGCGACACGCCAAGGACCTCACCCGCTGGAACCGACTTCGTCGCGCGGGATGGCTGGTCTACCCCCTCACCACCACGATGGTCACCCGCGACGCGCAGGCGACCGCCGCCGACATCCGGGCCGGCGTCCGCGAGCGCGGCGGCTGACGGCAGTGCGCCGACTGACGGCGGTGCGCCGACGAAAAGACAGTTCCGCACACTCGCTCTCGGGCGATGTGTGCGGAACTGTCTTCTCGATGTGGGGGGGCGCAGGGGGTCAGGTCAGCGGCCGGTACCGGCGTAGACCTGGGCCTCCTCCTCGCCGCCGAGCTCGAACGCGGCGTGCAGGGCGCGGACGCTCTCGGGGAGCTCCTCCTCGCGGACCAGCGCCGAGATGCGGATCTCGGAGGTCGAGATGAGCTCGATGTTGACCCCGGCCTCGGACAGCGACTCGCAGAAGGTCGCGGTGACGCCCGGGTGCGACTTCATGCCGGCGCCCACCAGGGAGACCTTGCCGACGTTGTCGTCGTAGAGGACCTGGTCGATGCCGAGCTCGTCCTTGGCGTGCGAGAGCACCTCGACGGCTCGGGCGCCGACCTCACGCGGGCAGGTGAAGGTGATGTCGGTCTTGCCCTCCGCCTTGGAGACGTTCTGCAGGACCATGTCGATGTTGATCTCGGCGTCGGCCACCACGCGGAAGATCTTGGCGGCGTACCCCGGCTGGTCGGGGATACCGACGACCGTGATCTTGGCCTCCGAGGCGTCGTGCGCGACTCCGGTCAGGACTGCGTCTTCCACGGGGATGTCCTCCACTTTTCCGGCCACGAGCGTGCCCGGGTTGGTCGAATACGACGAGCGCACGCGCAGGGGCACGTGGTACCGGCGGGCGAACTCGACGCTCCGCAGGTTGAGGATCTTCGAGCCGACGGCCGCCATCTCCAGCATCTCCTCGTACGAGATGGAGTCGAGCTTGCGTGCGTCGGGGACGATCCGGGGGTCGGCGGTGTAGATGCCGTCGACGTCCGAGTAGATCTCACAGACGTCGGCGCCCAGCGCGGCCGCCATGGCCACCGCGGTGGTGTCCGAACCGCCACGGCCGAGGGTCGTGACGTCGCGGGTTTCCCGGGACACGCCCTGGAACCCGGCGACCAGGGCGATCTTGCCCTGGTCGAGGGCGTCACGGACCCGCCCAGGGGTGATGTCGATGATCCGGCTGTCGCCGTGCTTGGTGGTGGTGATGATCCCGGCCTGCGAGCCGGTGAACGAGTACGCCTCCATCCCGAACGAGCTGATGGCCATCGCCAACAGCGCGTTGGAGATCCTCTCGCCCGAGGTCAGCAGCATGTCCATCTCGCGCTGCGGGGGCGCCGGGCAGACCTGATCCGCCAGGTCCAGCAGCTCGTCGGTCGTGTCCCCCATCGCCGAGGCGACCACCACGACGTCGTTCCCGGCCTTCTTGGTCTCGACGATCCTCTCGGCGACCCGACGGATTCGTTCTGCGGACTCCACGGAGGAGCCGCCGTACTTCTGCACTACGAGTGCCACGCGGTCACACCCTTCCGGTGTTGATCGGCTTAACGCAGACCTACTTTACGGGAGGTGTTTACTCATCATCGATGACGGAAACCTGGGCGGCAGTGTTGTTTGCCCTCGCCTCCGCCCTCAGCCAGGCCTTCGGCACCGTGATGCGGCACCGGACCAAGGGCCGCGCGGAGGGTCGGCTCGAGGGTCGGTTCGGCGTCCTCGCCAGCAGGTTCTGGTGGACCGGCATGGGCATCAGCCTGGCCGGATTCGCCTTCCAGGGCCTGGCCCTGGCGTTCGGTTCACTGATCCTGGTGCAGACCATCACCGTCCTCTCGCTGACCTTCGCGCTCCCGCTGGGCGCGTGGGTGACCGGTCGGCGGGTCACCAAGACCGAGCTGTTATGGGGATACGTCCTGGCGGGATGCGTGGTCGTCCTGGTGATCTACGGTCGGCCGACGGGGGGTGACGCCCATCCGCCCTGGTACGAGTGGGCGCTCGCGTGCGCTGGCGGGCTCGCGGCCATCGCGGTGCTGGTCCGCCTGTCCCGTCAACCCCGCCGCGCCGGCAACCGGGCGCTGCTCCTGGGCGTCGCCGGCGGCCTCGCGTTCGCCTACGTCGCGCTGCTCACCAAGGGCGTCGCCGACCGGTGGTATTCGGGCGGGTTGCTCGAGGTGTTCACCTCGGGTGAGGTGTACGGGCTGGTGGCGGCGGCGGTCATCGCGCTGACGCTGCAACAGATGTCCTTCTCGGCGGGGGACGTGCACCAGGCGGTGCCCGCCTCCACCGTCACCACACCGGTCGTCGCGCTGGGACTCGGCGTGGTGGTGCTGGGCGAGTGGTTCACCGTCGACGGCCCCGAGATCGCGATCCTGGCCGCGACGCTCGTCCTGATGGTGGTGGCCACCGTGCGGTTGGCCAACAAGGAGGTCGACCGCGGGGCGGAGCCGGCCCGGGGGTAACGCGGGCGCCGTCCACCGCGATTCCAGAGCCATGAGGACCCACCCCGAGCGGCTGAGCAATTCCACTCCATCACCTACCCTGAACCTCATGCGCCTCACACGCCCCAGCGGCACCTTTAGTTTCGGCCGCGTCATGCGTGGCGGCCGCGCTCGCCTCCCCCGCCGCGCAACGGTCGGCGCCGCCGTCGCCGCGCTCGTCGCCCCGCTGGCCGTCGCCGCCCCCACGGCCGGAGCCGTGGTCAACGGAACCCCCTCCGGCCCGGCGCCCTGGGCCGTGCAGATCACCACCTTCAGCGGCATTCCGGGCACGCCCTGCTCCGGAGTGGTGGTGGCCCCGTACTGGGTGGCCACCGCCAAGCACTGCGGACCCGCCGATCCGAACGCGTACACCCTGGGCTTCGGCAACCAGGCCACCGTCCCGGGCGGGTTCGCGGAGACCGCCTCGCTGGCCAGCCCGTCGATCGTCGGGGCGTTCGGCTCCCTCGACACCGGCAGCTTCGGACGCCACACCCCCGTCGCCGCCTACCACGCCCCCGCCGGGGACTTCATGCTGCTCAAGCTGGCCCACCCGGCGCCGTCCCCGTCGGTCAGGCGCGCGGGTGCCGACCCCGCCCCCGGTGCGACCCTGCGCTTCCACGGCTTCGGCGCCACCTCCCCCGGCGGGATGCGGTCTGCGGAGCTGCTCACCGGCCTCACCCGCCTCGAGCGGATGGAGCCGCGCGCCGGATCCTGGATCGGCCGGTCCCACACCACCCAGGGCGGATACGGGACCGGGGACTCCGGGGGGCCGGTATTCCACGGCGACCTGCTGGTGGGCATCCACTCCGGTTCCGACCACGGCCGACGCCAGCCCAACGGGACCAATCCGGCCTGGTACGAGTCGATCCCGTTCCAGAACGGCTGGATCAACTGGATGATCGCCAACCGATGACCCCGCCGACCCCGACGACCCGTGCCTTACCGCGCAGGTTTTGTCACACTTGACGGATGACCTCGCCGGAGCAGTCGGAGCTCGTGATCCGACGCGCCTCACGGGCCGACCTCGATCTCGTGCTGTCGGCCGGCGACCTGTTCAGCTACCCGCCCACCGCGGAGTGGACCCGGGACTTCCTCGACAACGGGTCCAACCTCCTGTTACTGGCCATCCAGGACGAGGTCCCCGTGGGGATGCTGGTGGCGGTGGAGACCGGCTACCTCGGCGCCAGCCCGGACCTGTTCGTCTACGGAATCCGGGTGCGGGAGGAGTTGCGGGGCCACGGGATCGCCCACCAACTGGTGGACAAAGCCGTCGGCATCGCGGAGGAGGCCGGCTGCCGCAGACTCTGGGGGTCGATGCACCACGACCAGGAGCTGGGCCCGGACTCCCCCCTGACCCCTCCCGAGACGACCACCGGGTCCACGACCTTCGTCATCCCGATTCCGTGAGGCCCCCGAAACGGTGTATCGTGACCCCCATGCAGCGCGTGCTCCTTCTTGGGTGCCGCGGCGGGGCCCGCTGAGGCGGACCGGCTCCCCGTCGCGGGATCTCGTCGCGCCGGTCCGATCCCCCCACAGATCGAATCCACGGAAGTAGAGCCCCCGCAATGAATCCCGCTGACGCATTCGTCTCGTCGTCGTCGACCATCACTCCCCCCTCCAAGCCCGGACGCCCCGACCAGCCGTCGTGGAACCGACAGAAGGGCTCCTCGATGCCGGCCCACCGGTACCGGACCTTCGCCGAGGAGGTCGAGGACGTCTCGCTGCCCGACCGCACCTGGCCGGACAAGACCATCACCCACGCGCCCCAGTGGTGCGCCGTGGACCTGCGCGACGGCAACCAGGCGCTGATCGACCCCATGAGCCCGGCCCGCAAGCGCCGCATGTTCGAGCTGCTGGTGCGCATGGGCTACAAGGAGATCGAGGTCGGCTTCCCCTCGGCGTCGCAGACGGACTACGACTTCGTCCGTGAGATCATCGAGGACGACGCCATCCCCGAGGACGTCACCATCCAGGTGCTGGTCCAGTGCCGCGAGGACCTGATCCGCCGCACGTTCGAGGCCTGCGAAGGCGCGTCCAACGTGATCGTGCACTTCTACAACTCCACCTCGATCCTGCAGCGCAAGGTGGTGTTCCGTAAGGACCGCGACGCCATCAGGAAGATCGCCACCGACGCCGCTGGGCTGGTCACCTCCATCGCCCGCGAGTACCCGGACACCAACTGGCGCTGGGAGTACTCGCCCGAGTCGTTCACCGGAACCGAGCTGGCGTTCTCCAAGGAGGTCTGCGACGCGGTCACCGAGGTCGTGGGCGCCACCCCGGGTAACCCGATCATCATCAACCTGCCGGCGACGGTCGAGATGGCCACGCCCAACGTGTACGCCGACCAGATCGAGTGGATGCACCGCAACCTGGCGCACCGCGACTCAACGATCCTGTCGCTGCACCCGCACAACGACCGCGGCACCGGCGTCGCCGCCGCCGAGCTGGCCTTCCAGGCCGGCGCCGACCGCATCGAGGGTTGCCTGTTCGGTAACGGCGAGCGCACCGGCAACGTCTGCCTGGTGACGCTGGGCATGAACCTGCTGACCCGCGGCGTCGACCCGCAGATCAACTTCTCGGACATGGACGAGATCCGGCGGACGGTCGAGTACGCCAACCAGCTGCGCGTACCCGAGCGCCACCCCTACGGCGGCGACCTGGTGTTCACCGCCTTCTCCGGCTCGCACCAGGACGCGATCAACAAGGGCTTCGACGCCCTGCAGGCCGAGGCCGACGCACGTGGCGAGGACGTCACCGACATCACCTGGGAGGTCCCGTACCTGCCCGTGGACCCCAAGGACGAGGGCCGGTCGTACGAGGCCGTGATCCGCGTGAACTCGCAGTCCGGCAAGGGCGGCGTCGCCTACATCATGAAGAGCGACTACGGCCTGCAGCTGCCGCGGCGCCTGCAGATGGAGTTCTCCGGCCTGGTGCAGAGCGTCACCGACTCCGAGGGCGGCGAGGTCACGCCCAAGCAGATGTGGGACATCTTCACGCTGGAGTACCTGGACCGCGTCTCGCCCATGGAGCGCATGTCACAGCACCTGGAGCCCGCCGAGACCGACGACGGCGAGGACTCGATCGACGCCGTGGTCAAGTGGAAGGGCGAGACCAAGGAGCTCACCGGATCCGGTAACGGCCCCCTGGCGGCGTTCGTCGCCGCCCTGAACGAGATGTTCGACGACGAGGTGCGCATCCTCGACTACTCGGAGCACGCCATGACCGCCGGCGACGACGCGACCGCGGCCGCGTACGTCGAGGTGCAGTTCGGCAACCGGGTCTTCTGGGGCGTCGGCCGGGCCGGTTCCATCACCACCGCCTCGCTGCGCGCCGTGGTCTCGGCGGTCAACCGGGCATACGCGGACGACGCCGTGGGCTCCGACGAGACCGTGGGCAGCGTCGTGGGCGCCCGCACCTGGGCTCCCTGACCCCTGGGTCCGCCCCCACCGCGAAGACCCAGCCCCGACCAGAAGAGCGTTCCGCACCACCCCCCCGAACCGAGTGTGCGGAACGCTCTTCTCGTGCGGCTGGGGCGACCGGTTCGGCAGCCGGTTGGGCAGCCGGTTGGGCAGCCGGGACCATTGTTTCGGGGCAAGGGGAGCTCCAGATGCGCCCCCTGAGCCTCAGTTGTCACATGTATCACTCCGGTAACGAAGGTCTCGATTTGGTTACGTCGAGCGCGTAATGTGGCGGTCGATCGCGCCGATATGCCAGGCGTCAGTTTTCTGCAGTACAAGTCTGGAGTGCACCCTTATGCCCGTTTCACGCCGTGGGTTTCTCACCGCCGCGTCAGTCGGGGTGGGCGTCGCTGTCGCCTCCTCCGTCCGTGGCCCCATCGCCGGAGCCAACCCGTTCGACACCGGTTCCCTCGGCATGGCCCAGGATCTGCTCAAGTCGGTCCCGACCGGCAGCGGCATGATCCAGCCGAACGGACCGCTCGGCTACGTCGGGGTGACCTTCCCCAGCGCCGAGGACATCGCCGGCCGGATCCGGTTCGCGTTCCCCGACGGCTCGGTGGGCGACTGGCTCCCGCTCGAGGCGATGGACTCCGCCCCGGACTCCGGGAGCACGCCCGCCTCTGAACTCGTCTCCGCTCCGGAAGGCTCCGTGGGCTACGAGGTAGACGCACCCGCAGGTGCCCGGGCGACTGCGTTCGACGACGGCCGGGGCGCCCCGCGCAACTACAGCCTGGGCAGCGTCGGAACGCTCGGCCTGCCGATCATCCCGCGCGCGGCGTGGGGTGCCGGCGACGTGTCGGGGAACCGCTGGGCGTCGCAGTTCCACCCGGCGCAGGCGATCACGATCCACCACACGGCCTCGCCCGTCGGCCCGGACCGCGCCGCCAGCGTGCGCGCGATCTACAACTACCACGCCAACACGCTGGGCTGGGGCGACGTCGGGTACCACCTGCTCATCGACCCCGAGGGCCGGATCTACCAGGGCCGCGGCGGAACCGTCGGCGGGACCCCGGTCTTCCAGGTGCCGCCGGTCGCCGGTATCGCTCCCCCGGTGGTCACCGCAGGCCACACGGGCGGGGTCAACAACGGCAACATCGGCATCAGCCTGCTGGGCGACTTCACCGGAGCACCGCCGACCGCCGCCGCAGTGGGCGCGACCATCGACTGCGTGCGCGCGCTGTGCTCTGCCACCGGCATCAACCCGCGCGGCGGCATCACCTACCGCAACCCGCAGGGCGGTGCCACACGCAACATGCCGGCCGTCTCGGGTCACCGCGACTGGGGCGGGACCGCCTGCCCGGGCAACTCGTTCTACCCGCAGATGCAGTTCATCCGCGACACCGCCGCGCGCGGCTGGGCCCCGAACGCGGTCTCCTCGGCCGCCTTCGGTTCCTGACCTCCGTCTGACGGACCCGCCTCCCCCAACGAGAAGAGCGTTCCGAACACCCCCTCTCGGGCGATGTGTTCGGAACGCTCTTCTCGACGGTTGTGGGCGGGCTCAGTCGCGGGCGCGCGTGGGGAGCACCATGCCGAGCAGCCAGTTGACCAGGCCGATCACGATCGCCCCGAAGAACGCCGCCCAGAACCCGCTCACCAGGTACTCGGCCCCGAACAGCTGGAACGTCGTGGTGATCCAGCTGGTGAGCATGAGCATGAGCGCGTTGATCACCAGCAGGAACAGCCCCAGCGTGAGGATGGTCAGCGGAAGCGACAGCAGCTGCACGATCGGCTTGATCACCGCGTTGATCAGCGTGAACACCACGGCCACGATGAGCAGCGCCGCGATGGTCGGCACGCTCACCTCGTTGTCGATGGCGCCGGCGTCGATGTCGGCGACACCGGCGGTCTCGTACAGGGAGATCCCCGGCACGATCAGGGTCGCCACCCACAGGGCGACGGCGTTGACGATCAGGCCCAGTACCAGCGCCATGTCCGGTCAGCTCCCCACGTAGGAATCGGCCACATCGAGCGCGCGGTCGACGATGTCGAGCCCCGCGTTCGCCTCGTCGGCCGTGATGATGCAGGGCGGCACGATGTGGAATCGGTTGTAGTTCATGAACAACAGCACGCCATCGGACTTCGCGGCGGCGAAGGTCCTGGCCATGGCCTCCGATGTCCCACCGTAAGGGGCGAGGGGCTCGCGTGTCTCGCGGTCGGCCACCATCTCCACGGCCCAGAACACTCCCAGGCCGCGGACCTCGCCGATCGACGGGTGCTTCTCGGCGAGCTCGCGCAGGCGCGGGCCGATCACGTCCTCCCCGATCGTGCGGGCGTTCTCGACGATCTTCTCGTCCCGCATCAGGTTGATCGTGGCCACCACGGAGGCGCAGGCCAGCGGGTGCCCGGCGTAGGTCAGACCGCCGGTGTAGGGGGTGGTCTCGAAGGAGGCGGCGATCCGGTCGTGCAGGATCACCCCGCCCAGCGGGACGTAGCCGGAGTTGGAACCCTTGGCAAAGGTGATGAGGTCGGGGGTCCAGTCGTCGTCGCCGGAGCGGAAGTTGTCCAGGGCCAGCCAGGCGCCGGTGCGGCCGAAGCCTGACATGACCTCGTCGCAGATCATGACGATCCCGTACTTGTCGCAGATCTCGCGCACGCCGCGGAGGTAGTCGGCCGGCGGCACCATGATCCCGACGGTGCCCGGCACCGACTCGATGATCAGGGCGGCGAAGTGGGCGGGGCCCTCGAGCGCGATGAGCGAGTCCAGGTGCTCGAGCGCGCGGTCGCACTCCTGCTTCTCGTTCTCGGCGTAGAACTGCGAGCGGTACAGGTAGGGCGCGTGGAAGTGCACGGCGCCGGTGTTGCCGTGGTCGTTGGCCCAGCGGCGGGCGTCGCCCGTGAGGTTCATCGACGTGGTGGTGGCGCCGTGGTAGCTGCGGAACGCCGAGAGGGTCTTGTGCCGGCCGGTGTGGCGGCGCGCCATACGGACGGCGTGCTCGACGGCCTCGGTGCCGGCGTTGGTGAAGAACACCCGGTTCATCCCGGCGGGCGCGACCTCGGCGATCAGCCGGGCGGCCTCGGCGCGGGCGGCGTTGGCGTGCGCGGGGTTGATGGTGCACAGCTCGGCGGCCTGGTCCTGGATGGCCTTGACCACCACGGGGTGCTGGTGGCCGATGTTGGTGTTGACCAGCTGGGAGGTGAAGTCGAGCAGGCGGTTGCCGTCGCCGTCGGTCAGGTGGCAGCCCTCTGCGGCGGTGACGACCATCGGGTCGCTGGCGCCCCAGGCGGACCACGGGGTCAGGACGTGGGCCCGCTCCTTCTCGTAGACCTCGCGGGCGGCGGCGTTCTGGGGTGCGGGCACTGGGCGGTACTCCTGTGGTCGACGACGTGGGCCGCCGTCCATCATGTCAGTTCCGCGGCGTCGTCCCCGATCAGCGCCCCACGATGCGGAACGCGCGCGTCAGAAGAGCGCCTCCTGCGCGCTGTCCACCGCCTGCGCACCCGCGACGGGCCGCCCGGGAGTGACGTCGGCCAGCAGTTCCTCGAACCGGGCGAAAGGGACCAGTTCGAGCCCCTTCTTGCGGGCGAACGCCGCGCGGCCCCGGACGGCGCCGGGGGCGTCGCACACCGCCAGCGACGTGCGGGAGGAGATGCGGTCGGCCAGGTAGAGACCCTTGTCGACGACGAGGCCGGCGATCTCCTCCGGGTCGCGGTCCACGTCCTGCGTGAAGACCACCTCCATGCCCTGCACCAGCCCACCGGCGCGCCGCAGCCTCCCGGCCGGCCGCCAGAGCCGGGGCGCGGCCAGGGCCTCCGCCCACACGCGGGAGACCAGGAAGCCGGTCTCCGGGTCCGCCAGCATCCCGTCGAGCTCGCGCACGGTGGGCGTGACGTCCTTGGCCGCGGCCACCCGCAGCATCCCGGCGAACACCCCGGCCAGCACCAGGGCGTCGTCGTGGGCGTCGTGCGCGGCCCGCTGCTCGACCCCGAAGTGCGCGGCGAGAGTGACCAGCTTGAGGTCGGCGGTGGACAGGTGCAGCCGCCCCGCGAAGTCCAGCGTGCACAGGAACCGCTCGAGCGGCGGCTCGAGGCCCGCCCGCCGCGCCTCGGAGGCCAGGAAGGACGCGTCGAACGTGGCGTTGTGCGCCACCACGGTGCGGCCGTCGAGCACCCGGGCCAGGTCCGCGGCCACATCGGCGAAGCGCGGTTTGCCGGCGAGGAGGGCCGGGGTGAGGCCGTGCACGTGGACGGGTCCCGGG
>JBKBUP010000329.1:0-2040 GCA_046289795.1 Dietzia sp.
CACACGGGTGCACACGCCACGACGCTGCGGCGAGCCCTTGAGGGCCGCCGTCGCAGACGAGGACTTCTTGTCCTGGCGGCCCTTGCGGACCAGCTGGTTGATGGTTGGCATGAACCGACTTTCTCTAGCTGGCGGCCACCGCGGGGGCGACCACCGGTCACTGGGACGTTGCTCGTATCCGGACTCTCGCGCTCCCCGACGGGCGCACGGGCGACCACGTCAGCCGCTCTCGCTGGCCTACTGGGCACGATCCTCCAGCTCGCATACTGCGAGCACGATGGTCAAGCCTAACCGCCGTCGTGAGGATCGGTCAAAACGCGGCCGAGGCGACACCTTCGGCCGACGCCTCCGGGATCTGTGCGAGCACCAGATCGAGCGTCTCGGCCCAGTATCGGATCACCTTCTCACGTCGCGCGGAGTCGTCGGAGAGCACGTCCGCGAGACCGAGCCCGCGGGCCAGGTCGAGGGTGGCCTGCAGGGGCCTGCGCACCCGTGCGTCGCCGGGGTCGAGCCCCAGGGAGGCGGCGGCGATCGCCAGGACCTCGCGGGACATGTGGTTCTCGAGCGGGAGCACGCGGTCGCGCAGCGCCGGATCGCTGGCCGCCGCGGTCCACACGTGCAGCGCGGCCTTGAAGAGGTCCGAGGTGTAGTGCTGGACTATCAGACGGACCACGGCCACCGTCCGCTCGGGACCCGGTTCGGGGAGATCCAGTCCCACGTTCCGGACGTCCTCGATCCGCTGCTCGATCATGTGCAGTAGGGCGGCCGTGATGAGGTCCTCACGGGTCGGGAAATGGTGCTGCGCGGCGCCCCGTGAGACGCCGGCGGCGGCGGCCACCGCTCCCACGGTGGTCGCCGCCCAGCCCTGCGTGGCGAGGAGGTCGATCGAGGCACCCAGGAGGCGTTCCCGCGTGAGGCGGCTACGGTCCTGCTTTGGGGCCCGTTGCTCGGGTGCCGTCATTCTTCCTCCTGTTACCAGTCCTGCTCGTCGTAGATGATCACACCGCGGATGTTCTTGCCGTCGCGCATGTCCTGGTACCCCTGGTTGATCTCGTCGAGCCGGTACGTCTTGGTGACCAACTCGTCGAGTTTGAGGTTGCCGGCCCGGTACTGGTGCAGCAGGTGCGGGATCTGCTTGCGGGGCCCGACACCGCCGAAGATGGCGCCCTGCAGGGTCTTCTGCTGCATCGCGAGGTCGAGGATCGAGATCTGGGCGTCGACGGCCATCATGTCCCCGAGCCCGACCACCACGCAACGCCGCCCCTTGCCCGTCAGGGAGAGACCGGGCAACAGGTGCTCGCCGTGGACCTCACCCATGGTCAGCAGGACCAGGTCGGCCATGCGTCCCCAGCTGAGCTCCCCCACCAGGGCCATGGCCTCATCCATCGAGGCGCACGTGTGCGTGGCCCCGAACTCCACGGCCTTCTCGCGCTTGAACTCCACCGGGTCCACGGCCACGATCACGCGCGCACCGGCCGCCGCCGCGCCCTGCACCGAGTTGATGCCGATACCACCGACGCCGACCACCACGACGACGTCGCCCTCCTTCGCCTGTCCGATCTCCGTGGCCGAGCCCCATCCCGTGCAGACCCCGCAACCGAGCAGGGCGGCCTTGTCCAGCGGGATGTCCTTCTCGATCTTGACCACCGAGGACTGGTGGACGGTGACGTACGGGGAGAACGTCCCGAGGCAGCACATGGTGGCGACGGGTTCGCCGTCGGCCGTGTGGACCCGGTAGGAGTCGTCTGCGATCGCTCGACCGCTCAGCAGGCCTGCGCCGTTGTCACAGAGGTTCTGCAGGCCCTCCGAACAGGGCGGGCAGGTCCCGCAGGCCGGGATGAAGGCCAGTACGACGTGGTCGCCCTCCTCGACGCCCGTGACGCCCTCGCCGATCTTGGTCACCACTCCGGCGCCCTCGTGCCCGCCCATGATCGGGTAGGTCTCGAACTGCAGGTCGCCGGTGAGCAGGTGCTCGTCCGAGTGGCAGAGTCCCGAGGCGGCGAGCTTGACCTGGACCTCTCCTGCCACCGGGTCGCCGAG
>JBKBUP010000330.1:0-2022 GCA_046289795.1 Dietzia sp.
TCCGAGAGCACCAGCAGTCGTCGGCCCGGAGCCGGTTCGCGGGGCAGGGTTCGGTGGTCGCGCAGCACGGTCACGGCCTCAGCGGGCCAACGCATCCGGGCGCGGGCCAACGCGACCGAGGACACCGCTGGCAGCACCTCCACAGAATCGGGGCCGAGCAGGTCGATCAACGTGGTGGCCACCCCGGCGACCAGCGGATCGCCCGAGGCCAGAGCCACGATCGAGCGCCCGGCACACCGCTCGAGAACCTCGGACAACCCGGGCCGCAGCGGCCGCGGCCACGGCTCCCGTTCGGCGGTCACCTCGGCCGGAACCATCGCCAGATGGCGCTCCCCGCCCAGCAGGACGTCGGCGCCCAGGACGGCGCGGCGGCGCACCTCGTCGAGGCCCTGCCAGCCGTCACCGCCGATGCCGACGACCACCACCCGTGCGTTCATGACGCGGAACCCTACCGTCGAACCCGACCGCCCGGACCGCGAGGACGCTGGGTAGCCTCGGCCGGGAACCACAACTTCATCCCAACAGCACGAGGTGCCCCACGACCCGCCCCAGGCGGGGCGGAGGGGAGAATCAGGGAAGCCGGTGAGAATCCGGCACAGGGCCCGCTACGGTAACCCGGCCTCTCAGGCGATCGCGCCCAGCGCGAACGCCCGAGATGAGCCGGGAAGTCCGGAGACCGGCCTCGCGCTGACCAGCCTGGCAGACGAGAGCGGGAGCCCCCATGCCACTGCACTACCCCTTCAGCGCTGTCGTCGGTTCCGACGACATGGCGCTGGCCCTCCTCCTCAACGCGGTCTCACCATCGGTCGGCGGTGTGTTGATCCGCGGTGAGAAGGGCACGGCCAAGTCCACGATGGTCCGCGCCCTCGTGGGGATCCTGCCGCAGATCGAGGTCGTCGCCGGCGACAGGTTCTCCAGCGCCCCGGCCGATCGCGGCACCGACACCCCGGACGGCCCCCTGCCGCTGGACGCGCCCACCGAAGGTCGGCCGGTCCGCCTGGTGGAGTTGCCGATCGGCGCGACCGAGGACCGCATCGCCGGTTCCCTTCACCTGGAGAAGGCCCTCAGCGAGGGGGTCACCGCGTTCGAGCCCGGCCTGCTGGCCCGCGCCCACCGCGGACTGCTCTACGTGGACGAGGTCAACCTGCTCCACGACCACGTGGTGGACCAGCTCCTCGACGCCGCCGCCATGGGCCGGGTGACCGTCGAGCGGGACGGGGTGTCGGTGGAGCACGCCGCCCGCTTCGTCCTGATCGGCACCATGAACCCCGAGGAGGGCGAGCTCCGGCCCCAGCTCCTCGACCGCTTCGGCCTCACCGTCGAGGTGTCCGCTCCGCGCGAGGCGGCGCTGCGCGCGGAGGTGATCCGCCGCCGGATCGCCTTCGACTCCGATCCCGAGGGCTTCTCCGCCGCCTTCTCAGGGGACGAGCTCGCCCTGCGCGAGCAGATCGTCGCCGCCAGGGAGCGTGTGGACAGCGTCGAGCTCACCGACTGGGCGCTGACCAAGATCGCGACCGTCTGCGCGGGTTTCGACGTCGACGGGATGCGCGCCGACATCGTCACCGCCCGGACGGCCGCCGCCCACGCCGCCTGGCAGGGGCGGGTCCGGATCACCCGCGCCGATATCCGCGTCGCGGCGCGCATGGCGCTCCCCCACCGCCGGCGCCGCGCACCGTTCGACGCCCCGGGCCTCGACGAGGAGCTCCTCGACCGGCTCCTGGGGGACGACGACGAGCCCGATCCCGATCCACGGGACGACAACCGTGGCCACGACGTAACCAACGGCGACGACGACACGGCCGGCCCGCAGGACAACGCCGCCGGCGGATCCGCCGAGCACTCCGACCCCCACCCGGACTCCGGCGTGGGCTCCGGGTCAGATCCGGGCGAAGGCGGGCCGGGTCCGGAGTCGAGCACCGACACCGACACCGACACCGACACTGACGCCGGCAACCCGCAGCACGGGGACCACGACTGCGGCGAGAGCGGTCGACCGGGTGGCGCGGCGGCCGACCCGGGGAC
>JBKBUP010000331.1:0-2020 GCA_046289795.1 Dietzia sp.
TGATCGCGGAACTCACCGAGGCCCTGTCCGACCCCCAGGTGTCCGCCGGGATCCCCGCGGGGGACGTGATCGACCTCGTCCGAGCCCACCCGACACTGGCGCGGGCCTTCGCCGTGTTGAACCAGCGCTACCGCAACTCCGCGGATCTGCTCGCGGCGCTCACGGAGGGCCGCAACGCCCTGTCCGACGAGGTGGACACGTTCGCGCTGGCGATGCCGCACGAGGAGGTGCGCGACTACTTCTACCAGCGCCAGAACTACATCGACTCCCTGGACACCGCGGCCGAGGAGCTCACCAAGAGAATCCGCATGAACCGTGGTGACGTCCGGGCCGAGCTCGAGAACCGGCTCGCCGAGCTCCACGGGGTGCGCGTGGTGCGCCGCGTGGACCTGCCCGACGGGTTGTGGCACCGCTTCTCCGCCCGGGACCGCCGGCTGGACCTGTCGGCGCACCTGACCGGAGGGCAGCAGGCCTTCCGGGTGGCCTCGGAGCTGGCCTTCCTCGAGCACCGCGCACTGCTCGACGAGCTCGTGGCCGACGGCACCTTCAGCTCTCCCGCCGCCAGCGCGCTGGCCCAGCGCGGGCTGGCCAACTACTTCGCGGCCGCCGTGCTCATGCCCTACCAGCGCTTCCTCGACACCGCGGAGGACTTCCGCTACGACGTCGAACGGCTGATGACCTTCTACGCGACCGGCTACGAGACCGTGTGCCACCGCCTGTCCACGCTCCAGCGCCCGGGCGCCTCCGGGGTGCCCTTCAGCTTCGTGCGCGTCGACCGCGCGGGGAACATGTCCAAGCGGCAGTCGGCGTCCGGTGTCCACTTCACCACCTCGGGCGGCACCTGCCCGCTGTGGAACGTCTACGAGACCTTCTCGTTCCCCGGCAAGATCATGCGCCAGGTCGCGGAGCTGCCCGACGGACGCCTGCACCTGTGGGTCTCGCGGACCGTCACCACCCGGCCCATGCGGTTCGGCCAGCCACGCAAGACGTTCGCGATCGGCCTGGGCTGCGAGGCCCGCCACGCCCACCGCACCGTCTACGCGCAGGGGCTGGACCTCGCCGATGCCGACGCCGCCACCAAGATCGGGTCCGGGTGCCGCATGTGCGAGCGTCCCGCCTGCCCGCAGCGTGCCTTCCCGCCGCTGAACCGGACGCTCAAGGTGGACGCCCACCGCTCGGCGCTCTCGCCCTATCTGCTCGACGAACCCGACTCCCCGGCCGCCTCCCCTGCCCTACCCTGACGGCCATGAACCAGCCGCACAGCAGTGACAGCGACCCCCGGGGCCCGGCCCTGCCCCGCATCCGTCCCGGCGGGTTCCGTGAACTCGGACCGGTGGGCTGGGCCGTCAACCGCCTCGGGGCCCGGGTCACCGGCAGCCGCGACGTGCACCTGTTCGCCACGCTCGGCCACGCGCGCCGACTGTTCCCGGCCTGGCTGGCCTACTCCGGGATGATGATGCCGTTCGGCGTCCTCGACCGCCGGACCACCGAGCTGGTGATCCTGCGCGTGGCCCACCTGCGGGGCAGCGTGTACGAGCGGGCCCACCACGAGCGGATCGGCGCCCGGGTGGGGCTCGACGACGACGAGATCGCCCGGACCCTCGAGGACCCCGCCACCGCCGGGTGGACGGATCGGCTCGAGGCCGTGTTGCGCGCGGTCGACGAGCTGGTGCGGACGAAGGACATCGCGGACGACACGTGGGCGGCGTTGGCCGCCCACCTGACCGAGCCGGAGCTCGTGGGCTTCGTGCAGTTGGTGGCCCAGTACGACGGGCTGGCCACCTCCCTGCACGCCCTGCGGGTCCAGCCGGACCAGCGCCGCTGACCCGCCGACCCCACCACGCCCGCCATGCCCGCCACGCCCACCACGAAATCCGCTACCCGCCCGCCGGTTCCGCTACTCCTACGCGGGTAGCGAATCAGGCATCGGGATAGCGGATCCCGCGTCCGGTAGCGGATCCCGCGTCCGGTAGCGGATCCCGCGTCCGGTAGCGGATCCCGCGTCCGGTAGCGGATCCCG
>JBKBUP010000332.1:0-2017 GCA_046289795.1 Dietzia sp.
CCTCGCTTTGCACGGCGAAGCCGCCGGGGCCGGTCATGATCGAGCCTGAGTCGGGGTCGGCCTCGACGAGCCGCACCTCGGCGGTGCCGGGCAGCGGACGGCCGCGAGCACCTTGCTTGGATGTCGAGAGATTGGCAAGAACGACATCGACCTCGGTGCCGGCGTAGAACTCGAGGACCCGGGTCCCCGGGTAGCGGTCCAGGACCCGTCGCCACACCCCGCGGGGCATGCCCGATCCCATGAAGAGGGTGATCCTCGGGAGGGTGTCGCGCGGATGCACCGGCTGGCGGACCAGCTCGCGCATCATCGCCCACGTGTAGGACACGACCGTCACCCCGTAGCGGCGGATCTCCTCGTCGAAGGTCGCCGGGTCGAAACCGCGTGACAGCGCGATCCGGGACCCACCGGCCACGGCCCCGCCGACGGCGGTGAGCAGACCGGACGGGTGATGGAGTGGACTGAGGCAGTAGACGGTCGACGCGGCGGTCAGGCGCGCGGCGCTGGCAGTGCCGAACGCGGAGAGCGCCCACCGGTGGTTGGTCACGAGCTTGGTCTGCCATGAGCCCGTGGTGCGAGTGAAGACGACAAAGGCGAGGTCGCCGGCGCGGCCGGGGTCCGGTCGGTACCAGCGGGGTAGCTCGACCGCATCGGGGTCGATGCGCTCGAGGTCGACGACCCCCTCGCCGAGGTCTCCGGGTAGGTCGCGGTCCGCGCCGCCGCCGCCGAGGACGAGCGCCCGCGCCCCGGCGTCGGTGACCTTGGTGGCGTGCTCCGGGTCGACGACGACCTCGGTCACAGCGCTGAGCTGCAGCAGCTCGGACAGATCCTGGGATGGAGGCAGCAGCACGGCCACGGCGCCGAGACGCGACAGCGCGGCGATCGCGACCAGCGCCGAGGGCCGGGTCTCCATGAGTACGCCGATGTGGTCGCCCTGGCGCACTCCGACCTCGATGAGTCCCCTCACCACGTTCGTGATCCGGGCGTCGACGGCCGAGTACGTATGGACGCGGTCTGCGAACAGGAAGCACGCGTCATCAGGCTGCGTCCGCGCACGCTCGGCGATGATCTTGGCGAACGAGATGCGAGTTCCGGTCTGGATCTGCCCCAGCCGCATCAGGCGCGGCGCGGCGTGCAGCGCCTCGTATCCCAGGGCCCGCGTCGTCTGCAGTGCGCCCACGGCGAGGTGACCGGCACCGCGCACCACGCCGACTCCGACCCCGGCGACCTGCGTCGCCCCTTCCGCCGCGAGCATCACCGCCGTGGTCGGGGACGGGTCGCCAGCGGAGTCGGGGCCGACTTCGGCGATGCCCTTCGGACGTCCTCCGGTGCCTTCGATCCACCCGATCCAGTCGGCGACGGCGGGCCATGTCAGCGAGGAGGCGGTCGAGCCGACGACGAGTCCGAAGTGCCCGGCGCGGACCGGGAACTCGTAGACCTCGGCGGCGGGGGCGACGGTCGCGATCTTGCGGACGCCCGCCGGCACTCCGATCTCGTCGACCTCCCCGAGCACGGCGAGGACGGGACAGGTGATATCGGCCAGAGAGACGACGTGATCTCCGACGACGAAGCCGCCGAGCATCATCCGATTCTGGATGATCACCTGCTGCATCATGTCGACGATCGCCGGTCCGGACCATGCGACGAATCCCTCACCGCCGATGAAGCGGCGCTGCCGCTCGTGTCCGATCAGTGACTCTCGATCGTGTAGTTGGCGCAGGAAACCCACCTGTGAGCGGGCGCTCTTGATCGGGTCGAGCAGACGGAACCCGGTCGAGGCCAACCACCCGGGGAGTGAGTGGTCGCTGAAGACGTAGTCGGCAACGAAGCGGGCGACGTTCACGATCACGTCCTCGGGTATGCCGAGCGGGGCACTACCGCGCCAGTCGACGGGGGAGCCGAACGTCACGACGCTCTCGAGGTCGCGCGAGCGCCGGTATGCCGCGGCCTGGTAGCAGAACATGCCGCCCTGGCTGTACCCGCCGAGATGCACCGAACGACCCGTGGCCGCGGTGACGAG
>JBKBUP010000333.1:0-2015 GCA_046289795.1 Dietzia sp.
CTTCGGGATGATCCGCTCGGGCAAGATCGACGTGGCCATCCTCGGCGCGATGGAGGTCAACCCGGCCGGCGACATCGCCAACTGGATGGTGCCCGGCGCCATGGTCAAGGGCATGGGCGGGGCGATGGACCTCGTGGTGGGCGCCCGCCGCATCGTCGTGGTGATGGACCAGGTGGCCAAGGACGGCTCGTCCAAGATCGTCTCCGACATCTCGCTGCCGCTCACCGGCCTGGGCTGCGTGGACCGGATCATCACCGAACTGGGTGTCTTCGACCGCGACGAGGCCGGGCTGACCCTGATCGAGCTGGTCGACGGGGTGACCCTCGAGCAGGTCGCCGCCGCCACGGGAGCCCCGTACCGGGTGGCCGAAGGACTGCAGTAATCACGACACCCGGCACCGGCGCCGCCGGACTCTGGACCACACCGGTCCGGGGTCGGGCGGCGCTCTCGGCGTTGGCGTGGGTCGTGGGGTACGTGGTCGGCCTCGTCGTCGTCGTCCTCCTCGGACTCCTCGCCGCGAGCACCGTCGGCGCGGCCCGCCCCGACACCGCGTTGCTCGCCCTCGTGGTGCTCGGCGGCACGGCGGTGGCGGCGCTGGTCGCCGTGCGGGTCCACCTGCTACGCCGACGCGGGTTGGGTTGGGCCGACGTGGGCCTTCGCCGCCCGGCGCGGTCGCCGATGCATCTGCTGTGGCAGATACCGGCGGTGATGTTCGCGGGGGTCGTCGCCTCCATGGTCGTGCTCATACCACTGGGGACCGGGCCGGGGGACTCCGACGACGGGCTCGAGGACCTCGCCACCGGGGGGCCGGCGTTCGTGCTCCTCGGTCTGCTCGCCGTCGCGGTGCTCGTGCCCGTGGCCGAGGAGGTGGTCTTCCGGGGGATCGTCCTGCCCGCGGTGCGTGCGAGGTTCCGGGCCGTGCCGGGGATCGCGCTCGCGGGAGCGGTCTTCGCCGCCGCGCACCTGATCCCGCCCGCGCTGCCGTACCTGTTGGTGGTGGGGATCTCCCTGTGCGTGATGGCGCAGTGGTACCGGTCGATCGTGCCCGGGATCGTGCTGCACGGGGTCAACAACGCGGTGGTGTTCGCCGGGATCGTCGGGGCGGTTGCCGCCTGAGGGCCTGCCGCCCTATCGCGCGACCACGGTCACGGTCGCGCCCTCTCGTGCCACCGTCACCGGGCCGTCGAAATGACGCGCCGCGATCCGTCCCATCTCCTGCGCCTCCTCCGGTCGCGCGAAGTGGGTGAGGACGAGATGGCGCACCCGGGCCTCGGAGGCGATCCCGGCGGCGAGTTCCGGGGTGAGGTGCCCGTGGCCGTGGATCACGTCGTCGTCAGCGGCCAGGACGGTGGACTCGCACACGAACACGTCCGCCCCCGCGGCGGCGTCGACGACCCCGCGGCACGGGCCGGTGTCCGAGGAGAAGCAGACCACCCCGTCCGGTCCCGCGAACCGCAGCGCGGCGGACGGCACCGAGTGCAGGGCGCGGTGGGGGGTGATCGTCCAGCTGCCGATCTCTACCGGTGTCCGTGAATCGAGGTCCAGTCCGCGCACGTCGAACGCGGTCCGGATCGGGGAGACCATGGCCGGAAGGGTGGGTATCCCGAAGAGGTCGTCGAACCGCTCGAGACGGCCCAGTTCCTCAGCGGGGACGTAGAGAGGGATCCGCGGGAGCACATCGGGGAACGTCCAGCGGTACGCCCAGGCCATGAGGTCGAGACTGTGGTCCGCGTGCAGGTGGGTCACCACGATGCCGCTCAGCTCGGACAGGTCGTGGGTGCGCGCGAAGCTGAGCAGGGATCCGGGGCCGGCGTCCACGAGCACGGCGGTCGCGTCGTCCCGGACCAGATAGCTCGACGCGGCTCCGGTCCGGCCCGGGGCGGTGGCATTGCAGCCGAGGACCTCGACGGTGGTCACAGCAGGACGATCCCTTCTCTTCTGGCGGCCACGGTCACGACCGGACCGAGGTCTGCGGGCCCGACGTGGTCCATGTCGAGTTCCGTGCCGTGTACATC
>JBKBUP010000334.1:0-2013 GCA_046289795.1 Dietzia sp.
GGAGGTGCACTCGAGAGTGTGACCCGCCCGGCGGGCCACGCGCAGGAGGGCCTGCACGTCCGCCATCTCCGCCCGTGAGGTCGCCAGCGACCGGGCCAGCAGACCCTTGTGGTGCTTGGAGAAGTGGGAGACCACCTTGCGGGTGCCGTCCGGGTACTGCGTGACGACGTCGACGGTGAGCGCCCCCTGAACCGGTCCCAACTGGTGATAGCCGCCCGAGCGCAGGTCCACCACGAGTTCGTCGGTCCATTCCGCGGTCGCGGCGGTGAGCGACGGCTTCCACACCGAGCGGAGCGTGCCGAGTCCCGGCAGACGGGTCCCCGCGGAGAGTCGGTAGTGCGGGATGGGGTCGGCGGCGGCCAGCAGTCCGAACAGTGCCGACCCGATCCACAACCGGGACTCGGCGCGCGAGCGGGAGGCCCGGGTGAAGGAGGTCTGGTCCAACGCGTCGTAGAGCACCCCGGTGTACCGACTCAGGGCTGGCGCGGTGGGGGAGGTCCACAGTCGTGCGTCGAGAGTCACCTCCTCGGCGAGCTTGTCGCTCAGGCCGAGCACGGATCGCGCACCTGCCGGGTCGGTGCCACACATCTCGACCAGGGATTCGGCTACCAGTCTCCGGGTGTCGGTGAGCGCGGGGAGCGAGAGCGCGGCCAGATCGAGGGGGTCGCCCGAACCGCCGACGGACTTGGTCTCGGAGGGCGAGAGGAGGATGCGCACCCGGCTGAGGCTACCGTCGCTCCGATGGCGGGTTCCCGGGCGGCTACGCTTGACCACCGTGATCACGCGTCTGTCCCACCTTTTCCTGCGTACGCTCCGCGACGACCCGGCCGATGCCGAGGTCCTGAGCCACAAATTGCTGGTCCGCGCCGGTTATGTCCGGCGCGTCGCGCCCGGCGTGTACTCGTGGCTGCCGCTCGGCCTGCGCACCCTACGGCGGATCGAGCAGGTGGTGCGTGAGGAGATGAACGCCTCCGGCGCGCAGGAGATCAGCCTGCCCGCGCTCCTGCCCCGCGATCCCTTCGAGACGACCGGCCGATGGACCGAGTACGGATCGGCACTGTTCCGTCTAAAGGACCGCAAGGGCAACGACCTGCTGCTCGGCCCCACCCACGAGGAGCTGTTCACGCTCACGGTGCAGGGCGAGTACTCCTCGTACAAGGACCTGCCCGTCACCCTCTACCAGATCCAGTCCAAGTACCGGGACGAGGAGCGGCCCCGTGCCGGAATACTCCGGGGCCGCGAGTTCACCATGAAGGACTCGTACTCCTTCGACCTCGACGACGCCGGTCTCGAGCGCTCGTACGAGGCGCACCGAGAGGCCTACCAGCGCATCTTCGACCGCCTGGGAATCGAGTACGTCATCTGTGCCGCCACGTCGGGGGCGATGGGGGGATCGGCCTCCGAGGAGTTCCTGGCGATCTCCGCGGCGGGCGAGGACACCTTCGTCCGGTCGACCGACGGGGAGTACGCGGCCAACGTCGAGGCGGTGGTGACCCCCGCACCGCGGGCCCGGCCGCTCGAGGGTCTCCCGGATCCGGTCGTCCATGACACCCCGGAGACCCCGACGATCGGGAAGCTGGTCGACTGGGCCAACAGCGCGGATCTCGGTCGCGAGGTGACCGCCGCTGACACCCTCAAGAACGTGCTCTTCAAGGTCCGTGAGCCCGGCAGGGAATGGGCGCTGCTCGGCGTGGGACTGCCCGGCGACCGCGAGGTCGACATGAAGCGCGTCGAGGCGGCGCTCGAGCCCGCCGAGGTGGCAGTGCTGGACGAGGCCGACTTCAAGGACAACCCGTTCCTCGTCAAGGGGTACATCGGTCCCGGTGCACTGCTGGCCAACGAGGTCCGGTACCTGGTGGACCCGAGAGTGGTCGAGGGGACGGCGTGGATCACCGGTGCGGACCAGCCGGGCAGGCACGTCGTGGACCTGGTCTGCGGCCGCGACTTCACCCCGGACGGCACGATCGAGGCCGCCGAGGTCAGGGAGGGTGACGAGGCCCCCGACGGGCACGG
>JBKBUP010000335.1:0-1988 GCA_046289795.1 Dietzia sp.
GGCACGGCCGTGGCGTGTCCCCGATCAGCCGTGGCGGCGAACGACGTCCGTGAGGTCCGCGCGCTCGGCCCGGAACGTGTTGGCCGGATGCTCCGGGTCGGCGTAGCCGAAGGCGATCCCGCACACGATCAGCCGGTCCTCAGGGATTCCCAGCTGCTCGCGGACGCCGTCGGAGTAGAGCGCGAGCGCGGCCTGCGCGCAGGTGGCCACGCCCAGTGAGGACGCCGCCGCCAGGAACGTCGCCACGTAGCCGCCGCAGTCCACCGCGCCGTAGGTTCCCAGACCCGCGTCGGAGGTGATCACCGCGACGTGCGGGGCGCCGAAGAACCGGTAGTTCTCCAGCATCTGGGTCAGCCGCGCATCCTTGTCGGAGCGCTCGATGCCCAGAGCGGTGTAGAGGCCGTAACCGCTGGCCCGCCGACGTTCGCCGTACACACCCTCGTAGCGCTCGGGCGCCGGCAGGTCCGAGCGCATGCCGTTGCTCAGCACGTACTCGGTGAGGTGCTTGCCGAACTCTGCGGTCGCCTGCCCGGTGACCAGGTCGACCTGCCACGCCTGCGAGTTGCACCAGGACGCCGTGCGCTGGGCCATCTGCAGAATCCGGTCGATCGTCTCCTCCGGGACGGGCTCGGACGTGAACCCTCGGCAGCTGTAGCGGTCGTCGAGGATCTGCTCGAGCGTGGCGGCGGCGTCGGTCATGGTGTCTCCAGGAGATCGTGCGGAAGTGTGATGCCAGTCTCGCACGGGGCCCTGGGTAGCCCGCGCCCGCCACCGCCCGCCAGCGCCCGCCAAGACTGGCAGCGCCCGCCACCGCCCGTCAGCGCCCGCCAGGATTGGCCGACTCTGGTCCTCAGTCCCTGCGACTGACCTATCTGAATCCGACTGACCTACGGGATCCCAGCGGTCAGTCGGATTCCGATGGGTCAGTTCCCCGTGGGACCAGGCCGCTGCACGCATTCCACAGGGCCCGGAGTCTCCACAGCTGCATCCGAAACGTGGGTTCAGAACCGGGCCCCGCATTCCGCGGTCGCGATGATCTGACTGTGACCGACATCAATGGCCTGCGCTCCCGTCTCCTCACCACGGAACAACTTCTAGGCCGGGGCCTGAGCAGTCAGGCGCTCAGTCGTTCCGTGGAGGCACGCGAGTTGATTCGTATCAGGCCCGGGTTCTACGTCGAGGGCGTCGCGCGTGAGCTCCCCCGCGACGCGCGTCACCTGCTGTCGGTTCTGGCCGCGGACAGGGCACTCGGTTGTCCGGTCTTCTCCCACTCGTCCGCGGCCGTCATCCTCGGACTCCCGTCGTGGGGGCTTGCGCTACGCCGGGTCGTCGTCTCGGAAGACGGCGCTAAGGGCCGAACCCGCACGACCAATCTGACCACGCACCGCACCCTGCGGCTCCGACGCGATGACGTCATCAGTGTCGAAGGGCTTCGAGTCACGAAGCCGGCACTGACGGTGGTGGACCTCGCGACCTCGGCCGGACGGGACGCGGCCGTTGCGGTGGCGGACGCCGCAGTCAACAGCGGGCTCGTCTCCGTGCCGGCTCTGGAGTGCGCCCTGGAGCAGGCGGTGGGAAGGATGGGGATCAGGAAGGCCCGGGCCGCGATGGTGATGGTCGACGGCCGGAGCGAGAGCGTTGCGGAGACTCTGAGCCGACTGACGTTCAGCGATTACGGCCTGCCCACCCCGGAGACGCAGGCGAACATCTTCGATACCCATGGCAACCGAATCGCCAGAGTGGACTTCTTCTGGCGTGAACACGGGGTGATCGGCGAATGCGACGGCTTCGGCAAGTACTTCGACGGGGCGGATTCCGCGGAGACCAGGCGCCGGCTCGCCCGCGAGAAGGACCGGGACGCTGAACTGATGGCTCTCGGCTACCGGGTCGTCCACTGGAGATGGGCTGATCTGGAACAGCCCTGGCTGCTGGCCGAGCGGATCAGGCGTGTCCTCTTTCCGGTTGCAGCGTGAACTTCCGGTTAGAGC
>JBKBUP010000336.1:0-1981 GCA_046289795.1 Dietzia sp.
CCGGGCCGAGGACGTCCACCGAGACCCGGGACAGTCTCACCCCGGGAGCCCGGTCCAACCGCTCCATGGCCCGGACCAGCAGCGCGCTCGGCGGGCCGGCGTGCTGCGAGTCCGGTGACCACGGTCCCGCCGTCAGCGGTGAGGACTCGAACCGGCCCTCGGCGACCTGCTGGTAGAACGCTCCCGACACTTCGATGCCCTCTCGTCGGCGGTACTGTCGATCGTGATGGATGCTACGGGGGACGATCTGTACGACGTCGCTGTCGTCGGTCTGGGACCGGCCGGCCGCGCGCTCGCGTCCCGCTGCGCCGCGTCGGGTCTGAGGGTGCTCGCGATCGATCCGCAGCCGGACGCGCCGTGGCGCCAGACACTCTCGCTGTGGGCCGACCAGTTGCCGCCCTGGCTGGCCGCGCACGCCTGTGGCGTCGACGTCCTGGCGCACTCCGTCCACGCGCCGGTGCACTACTCCCCCGACCGGGCCGTTCTGGACCGGGTCTACTGCGTGTTCGACAACGACGCCCTGCGCGAGGCCCTCCCGCTGGGAGCGGGGGTGACGGTCGAGACCACGACCATCGACGACGCCGCCCTGCTCGCGCTGACCGCCCGCGCGCACCGGGTGGTGGACTGTCGCGGCGCGGGCGGCGCCGACAACCCCGGACCCCTGCAGACGGCCTACGGGGTCGTCCTGAACACGGTCGACGCGGCCCCCGCCCTCGGCGGTGATCCGGCGCTGTTCATGGACTGGCGGACAGATCACGACGACGACGAGGTGGGCCCCAGCTTCCTGTACGCGATCCCCCTGGGCGCCGACCGGGTTCTCCTGGAGGAGACGTGTCTGGCGGGTCTGCCCGCACCGGATCCCGCCGTACTGGCGGCGCGCCTACGGTCGAGGTTGCTCCGGCGCGGAGTCGCGCGGTCGGCCGTCGACGCTCCGCTCGCGGTGGAGCGGGTACGGATCCCGCTGCTCCCACGCAGTGGTGGGGCGGGAAGTCCGCGGATCGAGGCGTTCGGGACCGCCGGCGGGCACGGCCACGCGGCGACGGGGTACTCGGTGGCCTCGATGCTGGCGGCGGTCCCGGGTGTGGTGTACGCGATCGGCTCCGGCTATCCGATCCCGGAGCCCCGGTCCCCCGCGAGCACCACACTGCACGGGATCGGGCTCCGGGTTCTCCTGCGGGCTGATGGCCGGACCCTGAGGCAGCTGTTCAACGCATTCGGTCGTATCGACGGCCGCCGGCAGCAGTGGTTCCTCGACGGAGCGAGCCCCTCGTACCAGCTGGCGCTGGCGATGTGGGACATGTGGCTGAGCATGCCCGTCCGGGGCAAGGCGGGAATGGTCGCCGCAGTGCTCCGGCGGCATCCACGGGTCGCCGGATGGCCGAGGGGCGTGTCCCCGACGTCTGCTAGACCGTGAAGCCGATGGCCCGGAGCTGCTCCCGGCCGTCATCGGTGATCATCTGCGGGCCCCACGGCGGCATCCACACCCAGTTCAGCTCGAGGTCGTTGGCGAGGTCGGAACCCACCACCGCGCTGCGCGCCTGATCCTCGATCACATCGGTCAGCGGGCACGCCGCCGAGGTCAGCGTCATGTCGACGCGTGCGATGGTGGAACCCTCGGTCTCGCCCGGGCGGACCCAGATGTCGTAGACCAGTCCGAGGTCCACCACGTTGATCCCGAGCTCGGGATCGACCACGTCGCGCATGGCCTCCTCCAGGTCGGCGACCAGCGCGAGATCCTCCTCCGACTGCTCGGGACGGTTGGGGTCGGGACGGAACTCGCCGTTGTAGACGGTGCCCGCCGCGGTCTCGTTCTCGGGTGCCGACTTCGCGTCGTCGACCGTCGGGTCGTTGGCCGGGGTCATCTGATCGGTCATGTCACTTCACTCCTGATGGTGTTCGGTCTGTCGGCCGAGAGCGTCCCGGTATGCCATCCACCCCAGCAGCGCGCACTTGACGCGCGCCGGGTATCGGGACACCCCGG
>JBKBUP010000337.1:0-1974 GCA_046289795.1 Dietzia sp.
CGGAGGCCGGGACGAGCTTGGCGCACGGCTTTCCCCGGAGGTTGGTGAACACGGCCAGGACGAACCGCGTCCCGGAGTCCGCGACCAGCCGGGCGAGGGTGCCGGGTGCGGAGTCGGGGGCCGGGGTGGCGTCGAGTGTCGGGAACGACGACCGCCTGCTCGCGCCGTTCGCACGGTCGGCGACCCCGACGGATGGGTCTGCGGTGACTGTCATGACGTCTCCTGATCCGTGGGTTTCTGCGTGGTGATCAAAATGTACTGTTGCTAAACCCTGCCGTGGTTACCGCAGTGTTACGTGTTCGAGCTCGCCAGAATGCCTGGTGTACTGCCGTTTTCACACATCCACCGGCTTCGGACACGATCCGGCTCCGGCGCGGTAACCGAATGGCAACCGTCGCGGTACCTGGCAGTAAGCAACTCGGGATCACACTGTGAAACGCACGGTCCCAACGTCGCCCCGCTCCTGGTGGCCTCAGAGAGAAGAGAGAAAGATGGACGTAGCCATAGCGGCGGCCGACACCGCCTGGGTGCTCGCGGCCATGGTCGCGGTGGCCTTCATGGTCCCCGGCCTGGCCCTGTTCTACGGCGGCATGGTCAGCATCCGCAGCACGCTCAACATGATGATGATGACGATCGGCGCGGTCGCGGTGATGGCCGTGCTCTGGGTCCTGGTCGGCTACTCACTGACCTTCGGCAACACCATCGGGGGCATCGGACTGCTCGGCGATCCGCTCGAGTACCTGGGGCTGCGAGGCATCATGGCCGAGCCCGAGACCCCGGGTCTGTCGCCCGCCCTGTTCGCCGGGTTCCTCCTGCTCTTCGCGGGGATCACCGTGGCGCTCGTGGCCGGCGGTGTGGCGGACCGGATGAAGTTCTCCACCTGGTTGGTCTTCGCGGTCGCGTGGCCGCTGCTGGTGTTCTTCCCCGTGGCCCACTGGGTGTTCGCCTTCGACTCCGACGACGGTTCGGTCACTGGTGGCTGGATCGCCAACAACCTGGGCGCGATCGACCTCGCAGGCGGTACCGCTGTCCACATCAACGCCGGCGTCGCGACGCTCGCCCTGGTTCTCGTGCTCGGCCGCCGCGCCGGGTTCCCCACGATCAGCAGGCCGCACAGCGTTCCCCTGACGTTCCTCGGCGCCGGCATGCTGTTCGCCGGCTGGATCGGGTTCAACGCCGGCTCCGCGCTCGCCGCGGACAACATCGCCGGGGTGGCCGCACTCAACACCGTCGTCGGCGGCCTTTGCGGCGCGCTGGCCTGGATGATCGTCGAACAGATCCGGGCCAAGCACCCCACCACCCTGGGCGTGGCCTCTGGCCTGGTGGCCGGCCTCGTGGGCGTCACCCCGGCCGCGGCGGCGGTCAGCCCTCTCGGCGCCGTCGCGATCGGCCTGATCTGCGGCGTGGCCTGCCACTACGCGGTGGGACTGAAGTACCGGCTCGGTTACGACGACTCCCTCGACGTGGTCGGCCTGCACATGGTCGCGGGCATCATCGGCACCCTGCTCATCGGCGTGATCGCCGATCCCGCCTCCCCCGTCGGTGAGGCCGGACTGCTGTTCGGTGGCGGGTTCGGGCAGCTCGGGGCCCAGGCCCTGGCCACCGCCGCGGTGCTCGCCTACTCCTTCACCGTGACGCTGCTCATCGCGCTCGTCCTGGACAAGACGATGGGCCTACGGGTCACCGAGGAGGACGAGCGGGAGGGCCTCGACAAGGCCTACCACCGCGAGATGGCCTACTTCCAGGACGGGCTCGGGACCGACGCCGTGGTCGCCACCGAGGCCGGGGAGTCGGAATACGAGACGGCCGAGTACGAGGAGTCGGAGGCGGCCACCACGTCCCCGTCGACGCGCACCGCCGCGACCTAGACCTAGACCTAGACCGCCTGTACGACGACGAGGAGGCGACCCCTTCCGGGGCCCGCCCCCACGTCGTCGTACACGGTTTTTCCTGTCGGCTCTAGCGGGCCACTCC
>JBKBUP010000338.1:0-1973 GCA_046289795.1 Dietzia sp.
TGAGCGTCGGCCCCGCCGTGGCGAGTAGGCGCACATCGCGCGGCAGCTCGGCAGCCAACTCCCACGGAACGCCGTTCATCGCCCCACCGACCCCGGTTCCTACCTCGTGCACCCCGGGCACGCTGAGCAACCCGCCCACCTCGTCGAGGTCCCAGAACCCGGCGGCGAACGACATCCCCGCCAACCCGGCCATCCCGGTCCACCAGAACCCGTCGTGGGAGTTGTACAGCCGCAGGTAGTTCACGTACACCTTGTCGACCGTGTCGAGGTTCGCATCCAGCCCTCGCGCCGGCTCCCACTCCGCCAGGTCTATCCCCGCGTTCTCAGCGCCGACTGCCAGCCAGTACTGGCGGGCCAGGGTCCCGTATCGCTCCGGCGCCACGCCCGCCGCCCGCACGACGTCGAGCGCCGCACCGAGCTCTTCACGATCGGTCGTCATGGTGGTGGAGAACCCGCCCGCCAGCGCACCGTCCTGGTTGTCGGCCGCGACATCCAGATAGACGGCATAGGGCTGCGCGCCGACGACCGCCGGTAGGTGGACGACCGCCAGGACAGCAACGAGGAATGCGGCGATGACCTCGCCGAAGATGCGCTGAGATCGAGCCGTCACTGGTCCCCCGAGCCGCTGAAGGTGATTTATGTCACCCTAAGCGAACGCGCCCGGACTCGCGACCGGACACGCGGAGCCGCCCACCCCGATGACGCAGTTCGGCGTGACAGGGGCAACAATGATCCCCGTACATTGTCGATCAGCTTTCCCGGTGACAAGGAAGTCCACGTGAGCACCTCCATCGATCAGGCCCCGGCCCGGAGCGCAACCCGAGATCTCGCCCAGATCGCGGTGTTCGCCGCCCTCATCGTCGTCCTCGGTCTCCCCGGGCAGATCAGCATCGGCTCCGCAGGTGTGCCGATCACGCTGCAGACGCTCGGCGTCATGCTCGCCGGCGCACTGCTGGGCTGGCGCAAGGGTCTGCTGTCGGTGCTCGCGGTGATCGTCATCGGTCTCGCGCTGCCCGTGCTCGCCGGCGGCCGCACCACACTCACCGCGCTGGCCAGCCCCACAGCGGGCTTCCTCATCGGTTGGCTTCCGGCGGTCGTCGTGATCGGCGCGCTGACCGCCCTGCTGATGCCCCGCTACCGGCTGATCCCCGGGTTGCTCATCAACATCCTCGGCGGCATCGTGGTCATCTACGCCTTCGGCGTGGTGGGCATGCTGATCCGCACCGAGTTGACCCTGACTGCCGCGATCGCGGCGAACGGCGTCTTCGTTCCCGGAGACCTCGTCAAGGCGGTCGTCACAGCGGTCGTCGCCGTCCAGGTCCACAAGGCGCGGCCCGGTCTGATCGCCCCGCTGCGTGGGCAGCGCCCGATCCGGGCGTGACCGACCCCCGCGCGAACGACCCCCACGTGACCGACCCACAGGGCGTCGAGATCCGGTTCGACGGCGTCAACCACGCCTACGGCGACCGGACCGTCCTCGCCGACATCGATCTGGTGCTCTCCGAGCGGCGAATCGGGATCGTCGGCGTCAACGGCGGCGGCAAGTCGACGCTCGCGCGGATGATCAACGGACTGGTCGTCCCCTCCTCGGGCTCGGTGACCGTCGACGGCCTCGACACCCGCCGCAAGGGCGCTCAGATCCGCCGCCGGGTGGGCTTCTGCTTCACCGATCCGGACACCCAGATCGTCATGCCCACCGTCGCGGAGGACGTGGATTTCTCCCTGCGCCGTTCGGGCCTGAACCGCGAGGACCGACGACGACGAGTCGACCAGGTGCTCGCCAGATACAACCTCTCCGATCACGCCGATCACCCCTGCCATCTCCTGTCGGGCGGGCAGAAGCAGCTGCTCGCGCTGGCGGCCGTGCTGGTGATCGAGCCCTCCGTGATCGTGGCCGACGAACCCACCACTCTGCTCGACCTGCGCAACCGCGCACTGGTGTCCGAGACCTTCGCCGGGCTGCCCCAGCAACT
>JBKBUP010000033.1:0-2484 GCA_046289795.1 Dietzia sp.
TGGCGTGCGTCAGGGTGCCCGTCTCGAGGGCCAAGGAGATGGCGTTCGTCCCGATCCCCTTCTCGGACCAGTCCGCACCCTCGGCGAACGCGATGGAATCCGCGCGCCGGAGTACCTGGGCGCTACCCGACCTCCACAGCAGGCAGCCCCGCGAGTCCGTGAGGACCACCAGGTGCCGGCCCGCTGCTGAGGTATCGGACACCGACGAGACCACGTCCGCAGCGATATGGCGCAGGGGTGTGATCTCGCGCGCGTCGGTGATCTGGTCGCGGGAGAGTACGCGCGTCGGTTGCTGCTGATCCGGGGAGATCCCGGCCGCCCCGCTGCGACGCCACGCACGCAGGACCCTCGAGTCCAGGGCGGAGGTCGTGCCCCCGGCCAACGCGACCCCGTGGGCCTCGATCGAGCGCGCCGCGAAGACCCGCGGGTTGGAGAAGCGCAGCGTCGAGTGCAACGACCTTGCCACCCCCTTGGGGAGAAAGTGTGATCTACGTCATTGCAGAAGCTACACGAGCACGAGGGAGTGGACATGACAGAGATGACAGCAGCGCCGACCGAACGGGGTCGGGACGACGATGCCGGCCGGGGCGTCGACGGCGACCCGGTGAACGCGGACTCCGCCGTCGAGCAGTGGCTCGCGGCCTTCGACGAGGCGCTGCGGGCGGGGCAGCCGGACCGGGCGGCGGACCTGTTCGAACCCGACGGTTACTGGCGCGACTTCGTCGCCTTCACCTGGAACCTGCGGACACTCGAGGGGCGCGAGGAGATCCACCGGATGCTGGAGGCCCAGCTCGCGGAGATCTCGCCCTCGGGCTGGTCGCTCGACGAACCCGCCACCATCTCCGACGGCGTGGTCGAGTCGTGGGTCACCTTCGAGACAGCGGCCGGTCGCGGGTGGGCCCACCTCCGACTGCGCGACGGCAAGGCGTGGACGCTCCTGACCACGATGCAGGAGCTGAAGGGCCATGAGGAGAAGAAGCGCAGGACCCGCGACAAGGGGGTCGAGCACGTGGTCCGCCGCGGACGCAAGACCTGGCTCGAGCAGAAGGCCGAGCGGCAGGAGACACTCGGCTACAGCGAGCAGCCCTACGCCGTGATCATCGGCGGCGGCCAGGGCGGCATCGGGCTCGCCGCGCGGCTGAAGCGACTGGGCGTGCCGACCATCGTGATCGAGAAGAACGAACGGGCCGGAGACTCGTGGCGCAAGCGGTACAAGTCACTGCACCTCCACGATCCCGTCTGGTACGACCATCTCCCGTACATGCCGTTCCCCGACGACTGGCCGGTGTTCCCCTCGAAGGACAAGGTCGGGGACTGGCTCGAGCACTACACCGCGATCATGGAGCTCGACTACTGGACCGGGACCCGGTGCGTGAAAGCGGACTTCGACGACGAGTCCGGGACCTGGCGGGTCGAGGTGGACCGGCAGGGCGAGAGGGTCGAGCTCCGACCTACCCAACTGATCTTCGCCCTCGGCGTCTCCGGGTACCCGAACATCCCGCGCTTCGAGGGCACGGACACCTTCACCGGGGAGCAGTGGCACTCCTCCGAGTTCACGGGGGAGGGGGATGTGGAGGGCAAGCGCGCCGTGGTGATCGGATCCAACAACTCCGCCCACGACATCTGCGCCGCGCTCTGGGACCACGGGGCCGAGGTGACCATGGTGCAGCGCTCCTCGACACACATCGCGCGAAGCGAATCCCTGATGTCCCTGGCGCTCGGACCCCTGTACTCCGAGGACGCGCTGGACGCCGGCGTGACCACCGAGAAGGCTGACATGCTGTTCGCCTCGTGGCCGTACCGACTGTTGCCCGACGTGCAGATCCCCGTGTACGAGCAGATGGCGGTGAAAGACGCGGAGTTCTACGGCCGACTCCGCGAGGCCGGTTTCGACCTGGACTTCGGCGAGGACGGGTCCGGCCTGTTCCTCAAGTACCTGCGGCGCGGGTCGGGGTACTACATCGACGTCGGTGCGAGCCAGCTCGTGATCGACGGCGAGGTCGCGCTGGAGCGCGGCCAGGTGGCGCGGATCCTGCCCGACGCGGTCGAGCTGGACGGCGGAACGACCCTGCCCGCCGACATCATCGTGTACGCCACCGGCTACGGCTCGATGAACCAGTGGCTGACCGAGCTGGTGTCACAGCAGGTCGCCGACAAGGTGGGCAAGGTCTGGGGCTACGGCTCGGACACCACGCGGGACCCGGGCCCATGGGAGGGCGAGCTCCGCAACATGTGGAAGCCGACGAACGTCGATCACCTCTGGATCCACGGCGGGAACCTGCACCAATCCCGTCACTACTCGAAGTACCTCGCGCTGCAGCTCAAGGCGCGGATGGAGGGGATCCCGACCCCGGTGTACCGGGTCCAGGAGGCGCATCACCCCTGCTGACCTACCCGCCTGCGAACAAATGACGTGCGGCCCGGGATAAGCGGGGTGTTGAACGGCCGCCCCGCCCCGCGCGGGCGCCAAACGAACCGGGGTGG
>JBKBUP010000033.1:2494-18055 GCA_046289795.1 Dietzia sp.
GTTCTGATCACGGGCCGCACGGCCGCTCTCGGGCGACTAGCTCAGCGTGATGCCGTAGCCACCGGCCTTCTTGGCCTTGAGGGGCGAGGACTTCTTCGGCGCTGCCGCCGCGTCGGTCTTCTGCTCGTCGGTCTCCCGCGCGTCGGTGGCGGGCGCTTCGGCGTCGGCCGCCGTGGCGTCCGCCTCGACCTCTGCGGGGGTCTCGGCCGCGGGCTGCTCTGCAGTCGGTTCCGCAGACTCAGCCGGTGCAGCTGAAGGAGCCTTGGGCGCGACCGGGGCCTTGGGAGCACCGGGAGCCTTGGGAGCACCGGGAGCCCTGCCCCCGCCCTTCAGGCCGAGTCCGACGGTGGGCTTGGCCGGCTTGGCGGGCTCGGTCGTGCCGCTCGCGTCACCGGCGGGCTCCGCCGCGGCGGTCTCGGTCGCCTCGGGCTCGGCAGCAGCCGGGGCCGCCGCCTTCGGGGCTCCGGGGGCCTTGGCTCCGCCCGGGGCCTTGGGGGCACCCGGGGCCTTTGCGCCGCCGCCGAGCGTCAGCCCGCCGGCCTTCGGTGCACCGGTCGTGGCCGGCGCAGTGCCCGCGGCGGACCCACGGGTCTCCTCGGTGCGCTCGGCCTCCTTGACCGCGGACTGCGCCTCGGTCTTGGATTCGCCGGTCGCCTTGGCTCCACCCGGTGCCTTGGCTCCGCCCGGTGCCTTGGGTCCGCCGGGGGCCTTTCCGCCACCGCCGAGCGAGAGGCCGCCCGACTTGGGTGTGCCCTTCGAGTCGGAGGCTGACGGACCGGCCTCGGCGGCGCTGACGGTGCCCCCGGTGCCGGCGGCGGCCACCTCGGCGCCCTCGCCCTTGTCGATCACGGGGTTGTCCGGGGCCTGCTCGACCTTGGTCGACTCGGACTCGGTGGGCTCGGCGACCGCGGTCTTGGCCTCCGCAGCGTCGGCGGCCTCCTTCTCCGCGGCGGTCTGCTCACGCTTCGGCTGCTCGAGCCACGCGGCCTCGCGGGGCGCGGGCAGACCGTCCCGGGTGACGGACTCCAGCAGCAGCTGGGCCACGTCCACGACCTCGACCTGACCCTCGAGCTCGGTGCCGTCGGTCTGTGCGGTGGCGCCGTCGGAGAGCATCACGCGACAGAACGGGCAGCCGGTGGCGATCTTCGTCGCCTTGGTGGACAGCGCCTCGTCGACACGGTCGACGTTGATGCGCTTGCCGATCGTCTCCTCCATCCACATGCGTGCGCCGCCGGCGCCACAGCACATGGAGCGCTGGCCGTGGCGGGGCATCTCCGTGAGGGTCACGCCGGAACCGTCCATGAGCTCGCGCGGCGCCTCGTAGACCTGGTTGTGGCGGCCGAGGTAGCACGGGTCGTGGTAGGTCACGCCGCCGTCGATCGGGGCGACCGGCACGAGCCGCTTCTCCCGCACGAGGCGGTTGAGCAGCTGCGTGTGGTGGACCACCTGGTAGTCGCCGCCGAAGTCGCCGTACTCGTTCTTGAGCGCGTTGAGGCAGTGGGCACAGGTCACGACGACCTTGCGCTGCCCGGCGGGCACGCCGTCGAAGGCGTTGTTCATGGTCTCGATGTTCTGCTCGGCGAGCATCTGGAACAGGAACTCGTTGCCCGCGCGGCGGGCGGAGTCACCGGTACAGGTCTCGCCCTGGCCCAGCACCGCGAACTTCACACCGGCGGTGTGGAGCAGGGTGGCCACGGCCTGGGTGGTCTTCTTGGCCCGGTCCTCGAACGCGCCGGCACAACCGACCCAGAACAGGTACTCGGTGTCCGAGAAGTCCTCGATGTCCGAGCCGATGACCGGGATGTCGAAGTCGAGGGTCTTCATCCAGTCGTCGCGGCCCGAGTTGTTCTGGCCCCAGGGGTTGCCCTTGTTCTCGAGATTCTTGAACAGGCCGGCGAGCTCCGTGGGGAACTCCGACTCGATGAGCACCTGGTAGCGGCGCATGTCGATGAAGTGGTCGACGTGCTCGATGTCCACCGGGCACTGCTCGACGCAGGCGCCACAGGTGGTGCAGGACCACAGGGCCTCGGGGTCGATGATGCCGGCGAGCATCGGGTCCTCGGAGACGTCGGCGGTGGTGTGGCCGATCAGCGGGCGCTGGGCCTCGAGGCGGGAGGCCTCGGGGATCTTGGCCAGACGCTTCTCGTCCGGGTTGCCGTCGGCGTCGACCAGCCCGGTCTCCTCACCCATGGTGGTCTTGCCACCGGCGAGCAGGTACGGGGCCTTGGCATGGGCGTGGTCACGCAGGGCCATGATCATCAGCTTGGGGCTGAGCGGCTTACCGGTGTTCCAGGCGGGGCACTGCTCCTGGCAGCGACCGCACTCGGTACAGGTGGAGAAGTCCAGCCAACCCTTCCACGAGAAGTCCTCGATCGCGCCCGCGCCCAGGACCGGCTCGAAGTCCTCGTCGGCCTCGGTGTACTCCTCGATCTTCTCCATGGTCAGCGCTTCGCCGTTCATGGTCATCGGCTTGAGGGCGCCCAGCGCGGTGCGACCGTCGGCCTCGCGCTTGAAGTAGATGTTGAAGAACGCGGAGAAGCGGTGCCAGGCGACGCCCCAGGTGATGTTGCGGCCGACCACGTACAGCCAGATCATGCCGGTGAGCAGCTTGATCAGCGCGAAGATCGAGACCATGAGCTCGTTGGCCGGCAGGATCGTCGAGATGGGGCCGGAGACCCAGTCGGTTGTCCAGTGGAAATCCTGGCCTTCCGCGCGGTACAGGGCCAGCTTGCCAGCCTTGACGAAGATCATGCCCAGGCCCTCGAGGAGGACGACCGCCTCGACGAAGTACGCGGCCCTGCGGTCAGAACCGGTGAAGCGGTTGAGGCCCCGACGCTGGTTACGCTGACGGATCAGGATCAGGACGGTGATGCCGATGACCGTGCCCACGCCCAGGAACTCATCGACGCCGTGGTACCAGTTCTGATCGGAGAGCCACGGCCATCCCCCGCGCGGGTTGAACGTCTGGATGTAGGCCTCGAACCAGACGATCGAGCCCAGCATGAAGCCGATCATGACGAACCAGTGGAAGAAGCCGACCGATCGCTTCCTGGCCATCCGGGTGTGGGCGGCCACCTCGATGAACGTGGTCTTCATCCGTGCGAACACGGGCCCGAATCGGTTGAAGCCGTCCTTCTGGCCCAGGAGGATGCTCCGCACCATCCGCGATACGCCGCCGATGAAAGAGGCCCAAGCAAATAAACTGAGCAGGACACCGATCGTCCCGAGAGTGATGGTCACGCCTGACATGGTTCGCGGCCTTTCGTCGCACTTCTCGACGCACGAGCACTTGACGACCCCTGGGGTGCCCGCCGACGGTCTTGTCGTTAAAGGTAAGCCACACGGGCCCCGTCCCACGAGTTGAGGTCGCCCTTAGCGGAGCGCGCTCGACTCGTGGGACGGGGCCCGCGGGTCGTACTGGATCAGTTGGTGCGCAGTGTCAGTCCGGGATGCGCGGCCAGGACGTCGGAGATCGGGACCGCCGACAGGCGCGGGACGTACCCGTTCTCCCTGGCCACGGCGTCCGCGTTGGCGCAGGTTCCGGTCTCGGCGACGTTGGACGCACTCGAGATCCCGAGGGCCTTGTCGCCCGAGAACACCACGCCGCCGCTGTCGCCGGGGAGGGCGCAGAGGTCCACCGTGAACGCGTTGGCGATGGTGCGGGAACCGGCCACGTCGATCAGCGCGCCGACCTCGGAGACGGTGCCACAGGAGAAACCGGTGCGGAATCCGGTCTTACAGGCCTTCTGGCCGACGACCGGGTCGGCGGTCCCGGTGATCGCCTGGGTGGTGTCGGGACCGGCGCCGACCAGGTTGGTGCGGAAGCGGTCGGTGAACTCGGGGTCGACGGCCACGAGCGCCGTGTCGATCCCGTCACGTTCGGTCCGGGTCATGGTGCCGAACTCCTCGCCGTCGGCGAGTGCGGCGCGGGTGCCGTCGGCGCCGGCGCAGTGCGCGGCGGTGATGACGACCGGCTTTCCGTCGAGCTCCCCGTTGAACCCCGTGGAGCACTCGAGGATCCCGCCCGGGACCGCGACGGAGTAGGCGGTGCCTCCCGCGATGGGTCCGGTCGGAGCCGGGCCGGCGGCGCGGGTCTGGTTCTCGGGGACCGGGGTGACGGGGTCGGACATCGTCTGGCTCATCCCGTCGATGATGGAGCCGGTGCCGGGGGTCAGTCCGGAGAGCAGCTCGACGATCGTGCGCATCGGGCCCTCCGGGATCACGCCGGTCTGGTTGAGCAGGGCCAGGCTGCCGAGGGAACCGGAGTCGCCGCCGGTGCCGGACTGGCCTTGAGTGCCGGCGCGGGTGGTGGCGGGTTCGAGCCCGTCCGTGGTCGGCTCGCCGTCGGACTGGGTCCCGCCCTCGCTACCGAACGGTGCGGTGTCCCATGCGGGGTCGGGGGCCTCGGTCATGTCGATCTCGGCGAGATCCTTCAGCCGTGCGGTGAGGTTGCCCAGCTGGGCCGCCTCCCCGCCACGGGTCGCGACGACCACGGCGTTGCGGGTGGGATCGACCCGTACCCCGGTGACCAGTGCTCTCAGGTCCTCCGGGAGGTCCTCGACGATCTTGCCCACCTGCCGCTCGCGGGCGGAGAGCTCCTCCGTGGTCAGTGCCACGTCCTGGACGGTGAACCCGGCGTCGGTGGCCTCCGTGCGCAGCAGGTCGCCGGCTTCACCGGCCACCACGCCCACCAGGCCCGTGCCCTCCTCGTCCAGCCACACGCCGCCGAACGAGTCGCGGAAGGCCTGCTCCCAGCGGGGGCGGGACTCGGCCAGACGTTCACCGATCCCGGCCTGGTCCAGGAACTGCTCGGGGGTCAGTCCGAGGTCCCGGCGCAGGGCCTCGACCAGTGAGGTCAGCTGAGATCCGAGGGCGTCGTCGAGGGTGGGCAGCGCCTGTGCGACCGCCGGTGCCGGTGCGGCGGGAGTCGGTGAGGGGGCCGCGCCGGCGGGGGCGGCGGTGACGACCAGGGCCGCGGCGGCGGTGAGGGCGGCGAGCTTCGAGGTGGTGCGCATGTTGGCCTTCCGTGATGCACGGTGGACGACTTCAGGTCGACCAGTTGCGGCCAAGATTACGGAGATGTGATTACTGAGTCCAGTGTGACACGTGTGATTAGTGGGATTCGTGTGTCATGAAGCGCCCACCTGCAGTCCCGGGAAGCGGGCCGAGATCGCGCCGACGGTCACCCCGACCATCGTGGGGACCGCCCCACGAATCGCGAGTTCGGTCCGGGCCACCTCGCAGCTCGGATAGGGCTGGTCGTTCTGGTCGAAGGCGTTGGACAGGCTCGTCACCGCCACCGCCCGGGTATCGGAGAACACCACGCCGCCGCTGTCACCCGCGATCGCACACAGTTCGATCGCGACGTTCCTGACGCCACCGGTCGACGCGGAGTCGACGCCGGACACCCTCCCGCACGTGTACCCGGTCCGCTGACCGTATTTGCACAGGATCTGACCCCTGACCGGAGACTGGGTGCCGGACAGGGCGACGGGCTGCGCGCTGCCGTTGAGAACGTGGGAGTTGCTGAAGCGTGGAACGTCCTCGGGATCGACGGTGACCAGCGCCGCGTCGAGTGCCTCGTCTGCCTCGCCGGATGTGAACGTCCCGAGCCTCGGGGAGGAACCGGTCTCCGAGACCGTGCCGGGCCGGAAGGCGGGCTGGCCCGTGGCGGGGTCAGTGAAGGAACTGCAGTGTGCTGCGGTGATGTTGACGACCCGCCCGTCACGGATCCCGTTGAAGCCGAGGGAGCACCAGTTGGCGACGTTGCGAGAGGGGGAGAGGACATACATACGGGTCCCGCCCACCATGGAGTTCGGTAGCAGGGTGGTGGGTGGGGCGTCGGGCAGCGTCGCCGTGCCCGACCCGAGCGAACCCTGGGCGGGGCGGAAGCCCGCTGTGCGCACGCCCGCCCCGAGGTCGGCGGGGGGGACGGGCGCGGCCCCCGAGTCCTCCACGACCACGGTGACGTCGCCGGTGGAGGGGTCCACGTCGATCGCGGTGACCCCGTCCCGCTGGCCCGGGGGAAGGGAGTCCGCCCAGGCCTGCGCCCGTTCCGCCCTCTCGTCCAGTTGCTCGGCCGGGGCGGGAGCGGAGTGCACCGTGAAGCCGCGGGATCGCGCGTCCGCGATCAGCAGGTCGGCCTGGTCGGCGCCCCGGACCACCGCCACCTGACCGGCTGCCCCGACTATCCGGACTCCGGCGAAGGCCGCGGGGAACCGGACGGTGTAGTCGTCCGAGGCGGCGGCCAGACTGTCCGCCAGGACGGACTGCGACCGGAAGCCCCCCCGGGTGGTCCCGACCTCCGCGAGCGCGCCGTCGAGGGAATCGTGTTCGATCGCGCTCATCGCGCGGGACTCGTCCACCACCGGGGCGCCGTCGCGTGGCTGGGCCTGGGCGGCGACCGGAGCCGTGACCACCACCACGGCGATCAGGGCGCCGATGCTCCACTGTCGGGGGCGGGGGAGGTGTCGCATGGGTCACTGTTCCTGTCGGCACGTGGAGGGGACCGGCGGGGCCCGTGACCGTTGATCGTATGGCCGGATCCGCCTGGACGGGGGGTTTCGTGCGGGGGAGTTCGCGGCGGTGTCCGCCGCGGCCTGACTCGGTGATCCACCTGAACAGACGCTAGGCTGCGGCACGGCGGCGACGTGGTTGTGGCCGTGACACCCACCTCCGGAACCTCGGTCCGAGGTGTCGCCCAGATCGAGTGACCCGTGTACTCGTAGTCCCTAGACCGGAGGTCCCATGTCCGACGCCGACGCCGCACTGCACGACGCGCTCGAGACCGTGGTGGCCCGCAATCCCGGACAGAAGCTCTTCCGGCAGGCCGTGCACGAGGTGCTCGAGTCACTCGCCCCCGTGGTCAAGCAGCATCCCGAGTACGTGGAGGGCGGGATCCTCAAGCGGATCATCGAACCCGAACGCGTGGTGTCCTTCCGCGTGCCGTGGGTCGACGACTCGGGAGTGATCCAGGTCCAGCGTGGGTTCCGGGTCCAGTTCAGCTCCGACCTGGGTCCGTACAAGGGCGGTCTTCGCTTCCACAAGTCCGTCGACGAGGACACCCTGAAGTTCCTCGGGTTCGAGCAGGTCTTCAAGAACGCGCTCACCGGCCTCGGTCTCGGCGGTGGCAAGGGCGGTTCCGACTTCGACCCCCACGGTAGGAGTGACGGCGAGGTCATGCGCTTCTGCCAGTCGTTCATGGCCGAACTCGCCCATCACATCGGGGCGGACCTCGACGTACCGGCCGGCGACATCGGCGTGGGCGCCCGCGAGATCGGCTACATGTACGGCCAGTACCGCAAGGTCACGGGCCGGAACGAGGCCGGAGTGATCACCGGCAAGGGGATCGGCTACGGGGGCTCCTGGGCGAGGACCGAGGCCACGGGCTACGGACTCGTCTACTACGTCCGCGAGATGCTGCGCGAGACCGACTTCAGCCTAGAGGGCTCACGCGTGGTGGTCTCCGGCTCCGGCAACGTGGCCCTCTACGCGGCCAGGAAGGCCACGCAGCTCGGCGCCACCGTCGTTGCCTGTTCGGACAGCTCCGGGTATGTGGTCGACGAGCGAGGCCTCGACCTGGACCTGCTCGCCGACGTCAAGGACGTCCGACGCGAGAGGCTCTCCGTCTACGCGCAGGAGCGGGGCGACTGCGAGTTCGTCGAGGGGCGTTCGGTGTGGGAGGTCAGGTGCGACATCGCCCTGCCCTGTGCGACGCAGAACGAGCTCGACGGCGACGCCGCGCGGACCCTGGCCGGGAACGGCTGCCGGCTGGTGGCAGAGGGGGCCAACATGCCGTGCACCGAGGAGGCCGTCGAGGTGATCCACGAGAAGGGCATCCTGTTCGGCCCCGCCAAGGCCGCCAATGCCGGCGGTGTGGCCACCAGTGGGTTGGAGATGCGCCAGAACGCCGGCCGGCTGCAGTGGGATTTCGAGCGGGTCGACTCCGAGCTCGACCGCATCATGACCAACATCTACGCCACCACGGCCGCCACCGCCGAGGAGTACGGCATGCCCGGCGACCTGGCGGCCGGTGCCAACATCGCCGGTTTCCGACGGGTCGCGGACGCGATGCTCGCCCAGGGCGTCATCTAGTACAGGCACATTCTCCCGTCGAGAGGAGCGTCCCGCGCGCATCGCCCCGAGTGGCAGGTGTGTGGGGCGCTCTTCTCGTTGAGTCGAGTCGACTCAACAAAGGCTGTGAGTTGGATCACTTCGGGAATGGATCCGGCCGGTCCCCAGTTGTACAGGGCGTCAAACCTCAGCGATCCGGACTCAACTTGGGTTGACGGCGCCACCTGGCGACAGGCAGGGTGGAGTCACTGATCCGAGCCTTGAGCCGGGTCTGCTTAACAACAGAGTTTCGGACCACACCCCGTCCGCGCGGTAAGAGCGCGGAGAGAAGGAGTTCATCATGGGACGTGCAGTCGGTATCGACCTCGGCACCACCAATTCCTGCGTCGCCGTCCTCGAGGGCGGCGAGGCCAACGTCATCGCCAACGCGGAGGGGTCCCGCACGACCCCGTCGGTGGTCGCGTTCGCCAAGAACGGCGAGGTCCTCGTGGGCCAGCCCGCCAAGAACCAGGCGGTCACCAACGTCGACCGCACCATCCGCTCGGTCAAGCGCCACATCGGCACGGACTGGAAGTCGGATTCGATCGACGACAAGAACTACACCCCGCAGGAGATCAGCGCGCGCACGCTGCAGAAGCTCAAGCGTGACGCCGAGTCCTACCTCGGTGAGGACGTGACGGACGCCGTCATCACCGTCCCCGCCTACTTCAACGACGCCCAGCGTCAGGCCACCAAGGACGCCGGGCAGATCGCCGGGATGAACGTCCTGCGCATCGTCAACGAGCCCACCGCGGCCGCCCTGGCCTACGGGCTGGACAAGGGCGACAAGGAGCAGACCATCCTGGTCTTCGACCTCGGTGGCGGCACGTTCGACGTCTCCCTGCTCGACATCGGCGACGGCGTCGTGGAGGTCCGCGCGACCTCGGGTGACAACCACCTCGGTGGCGACGACTGGGACCAGCGGGTCGTCGACTGGCTGGTCGAGAAGTTCAAGGCGCAGAACGGCATCGACCTGACCAAGGACAAGATGGCGCTCCAGCGTCTGCGTGAGGCCGCCGAGAAGGCGAAGATCGAGCTGTCGAGTGGCCAGTCCACCTCGATCAACCTGCCGTACATCACGGTCGACGCGGACAAGAACCCGCTCTTCCTGGACGAGACGCTGTCGCGCTCGGAGTTCCAGAAGATCACGCAGGACCTGCTCGACCGGTGCCGCAAGCCGTTCCAGGCCGTCATCAAGGACGCCGGGATCGCCGTCTCCACCATCGACCACGTGGTGCTCGTCGGTGGCTCGACCCGCATGCCGGCCGTGTCCGACCTGGTCAAGGAGCTGACCGGCGGCAAGGAGCCCAACAAGGGCGTCAACCCGGACGAGGTCGTCGCCGTGGGTGCCGCGCTGCAGGCCGGCGTGCTCCGTGGCGAGGTCAAGGACGTGCTCCTGCTCGACGTGACCCCGCTCTCGCTGGGCATCGAGACCAAGGGTGGCGTGATGACCAAGCTCATCGAGCGCAACACCACCATCCCCACCAAGCGGTCCGAGACCTTCACCACGGCCGACGACAACCAGCCGTCGGTGCAGATCCAGGTGTTCCAGGGCGAGCGCGAGATGGCGGCGCAGAACAAGCTGCTCGGTTCGTTCGAGCTCGCCGGGATCGCCCCCGCGCCGCGTGGCGTGCCGCAGGTCGAGGTCACCTTCGACATCGACGCCAACGGCATCGTCCACGTGACCGCCAAGGACAAGGGCACCGGCAAGGAGAACACGATCGTCATCCAGGACGGCTCCGGCCTGTCCAAGGAGGAGATCGACCAGATGATCAAGGACGCCGAGGCCCACGCGGAGGAGGACCACAAGCGCCGCGAGGAGGCCGACGCCCGCAACCAGGCCGAGTCCACGATCTACCAGACGGAGAAGTTCGTCTCGGAGAACGAGGACAAGGTCCCCGCGGACAAGAAGGAGTCCCTCCAGGCCGCGATCGCCGAGGCCAAGTCCGCACTCGAGGGCTCGGACGTCGACGCCATCAAGGCCGCCGTGGAGAAGGTCAACACCGAGGCCCAGGCCGTCGGCCAGGCCATCTACGAGGCCGCTGCGGCCGAGGGCGCCGAGGCCGGCGACCCCACGTCGGCGGGTTCGGCTGACGACGACGTCGTCGACGCCGAGGTCGTGGACGAGGACGAGCCGAAGGGGGACGACAAGTGACGGATGCGACCGGAATCCCTGATCCCGGCGACCCCGAGGCCACCGACGAGGAGGCCATCGGCGAGAAGTTCGCCCAGGACGCCCCCGTCGCCCCCGAGGCCGAGATCGTGGCCGAGGGTGCGACCGGCGTCGCTCCCGACGAGGTCGAGGCGGCCGCCGCCGACGACGAGACCCCCCGAGGTGAGTTCCAGTGACCACACCACACGCAGACGGTCCGGAGACGGACAAGGCTGCCTGGGCGGGCGGTGACGCCGAGGACGTGGCCGCCGCGCAGGCGGTGGACGAGAAGACCGGGGCCGCTCCGTCGGAGGCGGTGGAAGGCGAGATCGTCGAGGACGACCCCGCTGCCGCCGCTGACGGCGCAGGCGACCGGCCGTCGGGCGACCAGACGTCAGCTCTCCGGGCCCAGCTCGACGAGCGGACCGCGGACCTGCAGCGGGTGTCGGCGGAGTTCGCCAACTACCGCCGCCGCGTCGAGCGTGATCGCCAGGCCCAAGCGGACGGCGCCAAGGCCGCGATCCTGGGCGAGTTGCTGCACATCGTCGACGACCTCGAGCGGGCCCGCGCCCACGGGGACCTCGAGGAGGGACCGCTCAAGGTCTTCGCCGACAAGGTGCATGCGCTCCTCGCGTCCCACAATGTCGAGTCGTTCGGCGAGGAGGGCGACGCGTTCGACCCGGCGATCCACGAGGCGGTGCAGGACGAGTCCGAGGGCTCCGAGCCGGTGCTGGGCACTGTCCTGCGCAAGGGGTACCGCCACGGCGAGCGGACCCTGCGGGCGGCGATGGTCACCGTCCGCTGATCCGCCCCGCCGGTGTGTGGGTGTGACCGTGAAGGTACGACCGTGCAGGTGCGAACGCCCTGGCGGTGCGCACCCGCACACCGGCGGTCGAGGTGGAAAAGTGAGACTTCAGGTAAGTAGGAACCGATAGAGGAAGGAGGCGTCTGGTGAGTCAGCGCGAATGGGTCGAGAAGGACTACTACGCCGAACTGGGCGTCTCCAAGTCCGCCACAGCGGACGAGATCCGCAAGGCGTACCGCAAGCTCGCGAGCGACAACCACCCGGACAAGAACCCGGGCAACAAGGCCGCCGAGGAGAAGTTCAAGCGGGTCGGCGAGGCCAACAGCGTCATCGGCGACCCCGCCAAGCGCAAGGAGTACGACGAGTTCCGGGCGCAGGTCTCCTCGGGCGGTTTCGGTGGCTTCGCACCCCCCGGCGGTGGCAGGTACACCACGACCGGTGGCGACTTCGACATCGGCGACCTCTTCGGTGGGGCCGCGGGAGCCGGCGGCGCCGGAGGTGCCGGAGGGTTCTCCGATCTGTTCGGAGGCCTGTTCAACCAGGGCCGTGGCGGCGGTGCCGGGGCGGGGCGCGGACGGGCCCAGCGGCCGCAGGGCGGGCAGGACGTCGAGACCGCCCTCACCCTGTCGTTCCGTGAGGCCGCCCTGGGCGAGACGGTGCAGATCAGGCTCTCGTCGGCCTCACCGTGCCTGACCTGCCACGGCAGTGGCGCCCGACCGGGGACCAGCCCCAAGGTGTGCGGAACCTGCCACGGGGCCGGGGTCACCCAGCGCACCCAGGGTGCGTTCGGGTTCGCCGAACCCTGCACGGACTGCGGCGGCACCGGGTCCAAGATCGACGACCCGTGCCCGGACTGCACCGGCAGCGGCGTCACCGACCGCGCCCGCACCATCAACGTCAAGGTGCCCGCCGGGGTCCAGGACGGCCAACGCATCCGGCTCTCGGGCCAGGGTGAGGCCGGGTTCCGCGGCGCGCCGTCCGGCGACCTGTACGTCACGGTCACCGTGTCGAAGGACGCGGTGTTCGACCGCGATGGCGCCGACCTGCTCGTGGACCTGCCGGTCTCCTACCCGGAACTCGTCCGCGGCTCCCAGGTCTCGGTGCCCACGCTCACCGGCCGGGTGACCGTCAAGGTCCCGGCCGGGTCCCGCGACGGCCAGATCCTGCGGGTCCGGGGACGCGGCATCGCGCGCAAGTCCGGGACCGGTGACCTCAAGGTCACGCTCCGGGTGGCCACGCCCCCCGCCGGGATGGCCGAGGCCGAGCTCGCCGCCTACGACGACGCGTTGCGAGCGGCCGGCTTCGATCCACGGTCGGGCTGGGCCGGGTCGGCATGAGCCCCCGGCGGGACGTCGGGGACCTGGGCCCCGACGACAGCGTCCTGGTGATCTCCGTGGCCGCTGAGCTGTCCGGGCTGCACGCCCAGACCCTGCGCACCTACGACCGCCTGGGGATCGTCACGCCCGAACGCACCAGCGGCGGTGGCCGGCGCTACTCGCTCCGCGACGTGGCCCTGCTCCGTGAGGTGCAGCGGCTCAGCCAGGACGAGGGGGTCAACCTCGCCGGCATCAAACGCATCATCGAGCTGACCAACCAGGTCGACGCGCTGCAGTCGCGGGTCCGCGAGCTGGTCGACGAGCTCGCGGAGCTCCGCGCCGGGGGGACGCGGGGCAGGGTCGGCGGGGAGCTGGTCCACGTGCCGCGCTCGACCTCGGTCGTCGTGTGGCGGCCCCGGCACCAGCGCGACGACCGCTGAGGGCCCCGACCACTGGACTGCCACTTCTGGGCGACGGTCGAATTGTCCTAGGTAAGCCTTACCTTTTACAGTGGTCGGGTGACGATCGCGCAGGTGGGGCAGACCGGGCGGGTCGGGGGACTCGCGAGGGCCCTCGCCGCCCGCGGTCGGGCCGTGGCCGTGATCGACGACGACACCACGCTCACCTACACCGATCTCGCCCTCCGCGTCTCAGGACGGGCGACCGAGTACCCGGCGGTGGCGTCGGGGCGGCGGATGATCGGCCTCGTCGCGGGCAACACCTGTGACTTCCTAGTGGACTATCTCGCCGCCCACGAGGCAGGTCACGCGATCCTGCTCCTGCCGCCGGAGAGCGCGGCCACCCGAAGCCTCGAGGACTCGTGGACCCCGGACGTCGTGGCGGGTGCGGGAGAGGCTATCCCGAGCTCAGCGCACCACACCCCGCCTCGCCATGAACTCCACCCCGACCTCGCCCTGCTGCTCAGTACCTCCGGTTCGACCGGGTCTCCCAAACTCGTCCGGCAGTCGCGGGAGGCCGTGCTGTCCAACGCCGCGGCGATCGCCGAGTACCTGCGCATCGTGCCCGGCGACCGCGCGATCACGACCCTCCCGCCGCACTACTGCTACGGCCTGTCGGTGATACACAGCCACCTGCTCGTGGGCGCCTCGGTGGTGCTCAACGAGGACTCCGTGGCGACCCCCGAGTTCTGGGAGCGCGCCGGCGCACACGGCGTGACGACCTTCGCCGCCGTCCCGCACACGGTGGAACTGCTCGAAAGGGTGGGTCTGGACCGGCTGGACCACCTCACCCGCCTGCGCTACCTCACCCAGGCCGGCGGCCGACTGGCCCCGGAGAAGGTGCGCACGCTCGCCGAACGGCTCGAGTCCAGGGGCGCCGAGCTCGTGGTGATGTACGGCCAGACCGAGGCCACCGCCCGCATGGGCTACCTCCCACCGCACCTCGCGCGCAGCCGGGCCGGGGCGATCGGCGTCGCGATCCCCGGCGGCGCCTTCCGCGTGGACCGGCCGCAGGGCACGGACTCCGATGCCCCGGGTGAGCTGGTCTATACGGGCCCCAACGTGATGATGGGCTACGCCCGAGACTCGGAAGACCTCGCCCGCGGCCCCGAGCTGACGGAGCTGCGCACCGGGGACCTCGCTCGGGTCGCCCCGGACGGTCTGGTGGAGATCGTGGGCCGCATGGGGCGCGAGGCCAAGATCTTCGGCCACCGGATCGACCTCGGCCGCGTCGAGGCCGCGCTGGCAGAGTGCGGTCTGGACGCGTGGTGCGTTGGCGAGCCGGATCGGCTGGTGGTGGTGACGAGGGAGGCCGATCGGGCCCAGGACGCGACGGCGACAGCAGCATCCTCGTCGGGGCTGCCCGCTTCGGCGGTCGAGGTCCTCGTCGTCGACGAACCGCCGCGTACCCCGGCCGGGAAGATCGACCAGATGGCGCTGCGCGAACTCGTCGCCGCGCGGGACCGGGCGGCGACCGGCGATGCCGCCGGGTCGCCCGGTGAGCTCATCGCGCACGCCCTCGGCCTGGACGCCCGCGAGCTCGACCCCGCCGCGACCTTCGTCGACCTCGGCGGCGACTCGCTGACCTACGTGGTGCTGTCCACGCGGCTCGAGGACCGGGTGCCGGGCCTGCCGCGCGACTGGCACCTGTGGCCGATCGGGGAGCTCGACGATTTGGCCCGCGCCTCCGTCCCCACGGTGACCCGGTGGTGGGCGCCGTGGCGGGCCTGGGCGCGGGTGGACACCTCCATCGTGCTGCGTGCGCTGTTCATCCTCGCGATCGTCGGTTCCCACACGCGGGCCATCGCGATCATCGGTGGCGCCCACGTCCTGGTGGCTCTCGCCGGCTACTCGATGGCCAGGTTCCGGCTCCACGCCACGGACGCCCGCGACCGCGCCCGCGGGGTCCTGCGTACGGCCGGGCGGATCGCGGTGCCGGCGGTGCTCTGGCTGCTGATCGTCACCCCGCTGACCAGCCGCTACCACTGGTACTCGCCGCTGCTGGCGACCAACCTGTTCGGGCCGCGGTCGTGGTGGGAGGACCGCTGGTGGAACCCGTGGCAGATGTGGTTCATCGAGGCGGTGGTCTACGGGCTCCTGCTCGTGGCGGCGCTCATGGCCGTACCCGCGGTGAGCCGCCTCGACCGTCGGTGGCCGCTCGCGCTGCCGGCCGCGTTCGTCGCCGCCGGGCTCACCGTGAGGTTCGGGCTGATCGACCTCGGTGGCGGCCCGCAGGTCTGGTACTCGGCACCGGCCGTGCTGTGGCTCTTCGGCCTGGGCTGGGCCATCGCGCGATCCGCCGCCCCCGGTCGCTCCGTCTCTCCCGGTCACGCGGTGTGGCTCCGCCTCGCGTGTTCAGCTGTCGCGCTGCTGTGCGTGCCGGGGTGGTTCGGAGACCCGGGGCGTGAGGTCGTGATCACGGCCGGGTTGCTGGCCCTCATCTGGATCCCGTCGATCCGCCTGCCGCGGCCGGTGGTCCGGGTGCTCACCCCGCTCGCCGCGGCCTCGCTGTTCATCTACCTCACCCACTTCCTCGTCTACCCGCCGATCCGCGACGCCGGCCACGTGTGGCTGTCGTTCGCCGCGTCGATAGCCGTGGGACTGGTCATGTGGGCACTCTGGGAACGCGGTGGCCGCGCGGTCCGGAGATCCGCACCACGGGCGGCCCGGGCGCTCCGGCGCGGGTAGCGTCGGGGGACGAGCACCCGGCCGGAGACC
>JBKBUP010000339.1:0-1968 GCA_046289795.1 Dietzia sp.
CAGTGAGCCCGGGATCACCCGATCGTCGGCACACGTCGGCGGTAGGCGAGACACGACAGTAGGAGAGAGCGCATGGCCGTTCACGGCAGGTTCCTCAAGGCGGCGGCGGCCGCATCCATCGTCGCGGTGGTATCCGCGGGCTGTACCAACGGTGGCGGTGAAGAGTCCGACGAGCAGGCGGAGGCCGGCGCCTCGGGCGTCGGCCCGATCACCTTCGCGATGGGCAGCAACGACACGGACAAGCTCCGTCCCGTCATCGAGCAGTGGAACGCGGAGAACCCCGACCAGGAGGTCACCCTCCGCGAGCTCCCCGCCGAGCAGGACGGGCAGCGGGACACGCTCACGCAGTCCCTGCAGACCGAGAGCGGCGAGTACGACGTGTTCGCGCTCGACGTGACGGACACCGCGTACTTCGCGGCCAACGGGTGGCTGCAGCCGATCGAGGGAGACACCGAGGTCGACACCTCCGGGCTGATCGAGGCCGCCGTGGACTCCGCGACCTACAACGGCACGCTCTACGGCATCCCGCAGAACACCAACGCCCAGCTGCTGTACTACCGCACGGACCTCCAGCCGGAGGCGCCCGCCAACTGGGACGCGCTGGTCGCCTCCTGTGAGGCCGCGGAGGGAGCCGACGTCGACTGCCTGCAGACGCAGCTCAGCCTCTACGAGGGCCTCACCGTCGCCGCCACCCAGTTCATCCACAGCTGGGGCGGCCAGGTCGTGGGCGAGGACGGGCAGACCCCGGAGCTCGACACCGATCAGGCGCGCGCGGGCCTCACCGCCCTGGTCGACGCCTACCAGAACGGCGTGATCCCCCCGCAGACCGACGCCTTCACGGAGGAGGAGACCGCGCAGGCCTTCCTCGCCGGTGAGACCATGTACTCCTACAACTGGCCGTACATGTACGAGTCGGGCCAGTCCGATCCCACCTCCCAGGTCCAGGGCCGGTTCGAGGTCGCGCCGATCGTCGGTCAGGACGGCGCAGGCCGGTCCACGCTCGGCGGCTACAACAACGCCATCAACGTGTTCTCCGAGAACAAGGCCACGGCCCAGGCGTTCCTCGAGTTCGTCATCTCCGAAGACGTCCAGATGAGCTTCGCCGAGCAGTCGTTCCCGCCGGTGCTGTCCTCGATCTACGACGACGAGGCGCTGCAGCAGGAGTTCCCGTACATGCCGGCCCTCAAGGCGGCTCTCGAGAACGCCGAGCCGCGCCCGGTCACCCCGTACTACCCGGCCGTGTCCAAGGCCATCCAGGACAACACGTTCGCCGCGCTGCGTGGCGAGAAGAATGTCGAGCAGGCGCTCACCGACATGAGCGCCGCGATCGATCAAGCGGCTCAGTAACACCAGAGTCCGAACAGCAGGTATGACGTCACCGCGCTGATGGGCCCCGGGTAACATTCCCGGGGCCCATCGGCCGTCGTGGTGAGGGCGGGTGCGATCCGATGAGGAGCTGCAGCGATGACGACGAGTGAGAAGTCCGCGGCGCCACTGGTCGAGAAGAGGTTCGACTGGCGTCCGGTGTGGATGGTGGGCCCCGCGCTCGCGATCCTCGCGGTGGTGATCGGCTATCCGGTCGTCCGTGCGGTGTACCTGTCCTTCCAGGCCGACCGCGGCCTCGATCCCGCCACCGGGATGTTCTCGGACGGTGGGTTCGCCGGTTTCCAGCATTACCTCTACTGGCTCACCCAGGCGTGCCCGGCCCGGGGCGGCGACGGCACCATCCCCTGCCCACCCGGTGTCTCGGCCGTCGACTTCTGGCCCGCCATGGGCAACACGCTGTTCTTCACTGTCACCACCGTCTCGCTCGAGACCGTGCTCGGCTTCGCCATGGCCGTGGTCATGGGCAAGAGCATCTGGGGGCGCTCCCTCCTGCGGGCGGCGGTGCTCGTCCCGTGGGCCATCCCCACCGCGGTCACCGCCAAGCTGTGGGCGTTCATCTTCGCCCCCAACGGGATCGCCAAC